>JAGXIB010000043.1 GCA_024635865.1 Flavobacteriales bacterium | reverse complement strand
TTTCTGCAATAGCTAAATATACAGACAAAAAAAACCAATTACCTTCTGCTTCAGAAAAGGCATTCATTAGTGACTATGGGTTAGAGTTAAAATACAACCAACTTAAAAAAGGAATCATATATAAGGGATAAAACAAAGTGTACTCATTCTTAAAAAGGATAAAACCATAAAAAAGCCCATGTTTAAAAGGGAATAGCCTAAAAAGGAACATTTAACTACTTTAAACGAATTGTACAAAAGTAGTATTTTAATACGATTTAGGTTGGATTGTATTTATCAAAAAGATGATCGTAGATTGATTTAACGTTACTCTATTGAGTAAAACCCTACAAACAGCCTTTAAAACCTATTAAAACAAAGCTTTTTAGAAACGTATAAACAAATAATATAGCTGCAATTTTGTGGCTTTTTTTATGCTTTACCGACAAATCACAAAGAATACAAAAAAAACACTTTTTAGCTTTGGGGAGTAAGTTGGGGAGTAAGTTGGGGAGTGAAAATAAGGTGTTTATTTAATCTAAAAAGTATATTTAAGGTTAAAAAACAAATGTTTTGACTATCAAAAGCAAGTTGAAAGGGGTGTTAACACATAGTTTTATATTATTTAACAGGGGGTTAACGCCAGTTAAAAAACTAATATATCGCAGTTTTTGTTGACTTGTAGCCGTTTTTAGTGTTTTTCACCCTCTACATCGCTGTACTTTTCGATTTACTTCATAAAATTATACCTAACAGAAGCTTTAACTAAAGCCATAGCTTTTACCTTACTCAAATGAATATTTTTTGGTTGATGATGATTGTTTTGGCTTACTAATTTTATAAACTCTTTACCTTCTTCTGATTTCTGAACGTATTTAACCATAGTATAAGTATCTCCAGCTACTTCGATAGATACTAAGTACATCTCTCCCCAAAACACTTCGTTTTTAAAATCGTGTATTTGCTTATAAGCAACAATATCTCCACTTTTCAACAAAGGATACATACTATCGCCAGTAACAAAAAGAGCTCCATCACATTTTGGCAAGTTTGGAATCTTTAAGTAATCAATTGGCTCAATATTACTAGAATCATTAAATAAAGAAACTACACCTGCTGTAGCTTCTAAATTATATAAAGGTATTGCTTGTTTATTAATGTTATGATCGGTCCTTAGAGAATAAATCTTAGTTTCTTCTTCTGTTTTCATTAGCATCTGTCCATTTCCAGTTAATAGCCAATTTGGATTAATTTCTGGACAATTTTCTATTATTTTTATTAAAATATCTTCACCTAAACTTGCTTCTCTCTTTTTTTGCTTTCCTAAATATCCATTTGAAAGACCTGTCATTACTTCAAATTTACTGGGCTTTGTATTTATATGGTCAATATATTGATATACTCTGTGAATTGCTTTCATAAATAATAAAATTAGAAAAAAGGCTAATTATATTTTGTTAATTAGAAAATAGTCCTTTTATTTGTACCGAATCAAGAACGAAATTATAAAAAATATGAATGCTCTCGACATAACAGAACCAATTCCTAAAGAGAAAAGGAAATTAGTCAACACAGAAAAATTAGCAATAGAGTATGAAGTATCAAGAGAGTATGTTGATATGATAATGAGAGGAGATAGAGATCCAAATACTCCTAAAGCTAAAGCGATAAAAGAAAAAGCAATTAAAATAATAGAAGCAATAGAAAGTCTTTAAAATCTATCCATTATGAAACAACAAGAGATCCAAAACAAAATTAAGAAAGTTTTAGTAGAGTCTGTTAAAGACTTTACTTTAGATATAGCTTCTCAACCTTCTTTGAAATTTCGGGAACGTTTTCTAAAATCGACTTATCGAAATCCAAGAAACTATTCTTTAACTCATCTAGTTCTTTCTTCTCTAGTGTTTTTTCTGCAAGAAGTAAAAGTTGCTTTTTCAAAAATGTATTCTTCAACTGAAGCACATAATGTTCAGTAGTTAATTTAATTAAATCAATATTCATAATTCATTATAATTTTTTATTAGAGACATCAAATATAGTGAAACTTCCCAAATGGCATACAAACAGGTTCGAGTCCTGATTGGGAACAGAAAAAAAACAATAGATAACAATGTTCGATTACTACAATAACATATTAGCAATTAAATCTTCATCACTTTACAATAAGGAGATGTGGGATGCTATTGTAGTACTACAAAAAAAAGTAAATCAATATCTTGATGAAGCGAATGAATCTATGTTTATGGATTCAATGAGAGAACTAAAATATCTAAAGCATCAATATCAAATACATCCTGAAACTTATTTAACCTGCTATGATTACAAAAATAAACTTAAGTCTAGTAAAATTAACAGAATTACTAAAGGTGGGAATGGAAGAGTTGCATTAGTAGAATGGAACAGCTTAGATATAGGACTAAGACAAAGAATAATTGCTCAAGTTGGATATGATCCAGCTGTAAAAACAAAACCAAATTTATTTAAGGATAGTATTGTTTTAGATGAAGAGGCAAAATCATTCTTTGAAGATTATAGAAAAGCAAATGGCGATAAATTGTCAGACAAACAAATTGCTCAATACATATCTAGAGCAAATGTATTTAATGCTATAACAGCACTTTTAAAAGAACGTGAGAGCAAAAGAAGTGCTTTTGGTAAAGGAATATCAATCCTTTGGAAAAACATTGCTAAAGTAGTTGCAGAATTGCCTACAGATACTCATCCTCATAAACTACCAAAGAATTATAGAAGACTACAAACTCCATATAACAATTATGTAAAGAATAGTTTTGTAGGATTATTGCATAAAGGTTTAGATAACGACAATTCATCTAAAATAAAAGGAGAAGTTGCAGATTGGTTATTGGCTACTTACTGTTTGCCAAACAAAATGATGATTCCAACGGTTATGCATTACTATAACCAAATAAGAGAAGAGAAAGAGTTTCCATCATTAACAGAATCAGCAGTAAACAAATGGTTAGAAACTCCTGAAATTAAAAGGATATGGGTTTTAGCTAGACATGGTAAAGAAGAGCATGATCGTTTATACAAACACACAATAAAACGTTCTAAGTCAAATTGGTTTCCTAATGCTTACTGGGCTATTGATGGTTCTAAGATTGATTGGATGCATTATGAAGATAATATTCAAGGTGTAGCAGCAAAATTAAAGATAGACCCTGTAGTAGATGTTTATTCTGAAAAGATAATTGGTTGGTCTTTCTCTGAAACGGAAAACCATGTAGATCACTTTAATGCTGTTAAAATGGCAGTAAATAATACAGGAGCTAAACCATATTTATTTACTTACGATAATCAATCAGGACATAAGAGTTCTAAAATGCAAGAACTATATGATAAAATAGTTGCAACACATGGAGGTTTGCATTACCCAAATAAGGCTTACGCTCACAACTCTCCAGTAGAGGGAATATTTAAAAGACTTCAACAGCAGGTAATCAATTTACTTTGGTTTTCCGATAAGCAAAGCCCTACTGTTAGAACAATGGACAATAAGCCAAACTTAGAATTTATAAAAGCTAACAAACATAAGCTTCACAAAAAAGAAGATTTAGTAAAAGCTTGGGAAATGTGTGTTAAGCTTTGGAATGAAGCTCCACATCCAAAATACAAAGACAAAACTAGATCGGAAGTATTTAACGAAGAAGCTCCAATGCGTGAAGAAGTTAGCTTGTTAGATAAGATTGATACTTTTTGGATTTATAACAATCGTAAGAATACATATAAAAGAGGCGGTATAAAATTAACCATTGCTGGTCTTGAATATGAATATGAAGTGTTGAATGATAGTAAGACCATAGATTTAGATTTTAGAAGAAAGAACATAGGCATTAAGTTTATTGTAAAATACGATCCTAATCACCTAAATGATTTTGTAGCACTATACAAAGAAGATGCAAATGGGGACTTAGTATTTGTGGCTAATGCTCAACCAAAAAGAGAGCACGAATCTATCCCTGTATTAATGAAAGAAGGAGATAAAGAAAGCTGGAAACAAGACTACGACATTAGAAATGTCGAATTTGAAAGGGATAAAAGAGAATTAGAAAAATTAAGAGAGCGAACAGGCATAACTCCTGATAAGCTAATTGAACAACAGGAGCTCCTAATTAAGTTTGGAGGCGACTTACCAAAAGACCAAAGAAACGAACTCGATTCGGAGTTAGTTTACGCAAGATTATAAAACAACAAAGCCCTGATAATGGTTGCACCCAAAAGTCAGAGCTATGCATAAAAACAAGCAACAAAAATATGACAACTCAAGACAAAAACCAAATTAAACAAGCTGTAGAGATACTATCTAAACAGTTAAGTCAAAACAAAGTAGCAAAACGTGTAGGAGTTTCTTCAGCTACAATCAGCCAAATAATAAATGGCAATTGGCAATTGATTAAACCTGAAATGTGGAGAAAGATTAAGGTTCAATTAAAGCTAGACATTAATTGGAAGACAGCTCCTACTAGAATGTTTAAAGATTTAAACCAAATTTTATTAGCTGCACAAACAAGACAATTAACAGTTGCATTTAGCCATCAGGCAGGAACAGGTAAGACGCATTTGTTTAATGCTTATCAAAAAGCAGAATCGAATGTGATATATGTTGAAGGTACCAGGACAATGAGTAAGAAAACTTATATACAAAAATTATTGACTAATGCTGGTCAAGATGCCTTTGGAACTACACAAGAATTAATGCAACAATTTATAGAGCATGTTTCAGAGTTAGAAAATCCTTTAATAATTATAGATCAGTTTGATAAACTAAAAGAAAACACTTTTGATTTATTTATGGACTTCTACAACGATCTGTATGGACATTGTGGTTTTGTAATAAGTGGAGTTGTTGCTCTTGAAAAAAGAATACTAAAAGGAGTTCAAAGAAATAAGATTGGTTACGAGGAAATATGGAGCAGAATGAATAGAAAGTTCATAACTCTTTTTACAATATCTAAAAATGATGTTAAGCTGATTTTTGAAGCTAACGGAGTAACAGATCAATTAGCAATTTCAGAAAGCTTTAATACTTGCGAAGGCGATTTAAGAAGAGTTAGACAAGATATCGAAAGATTTCACTTAATGAACGATTAAACAGTATTTGAATGGCATTAAAAAGAGCAATATCAGTAGATCAAATGTATAAAATGAAATTTTCAATAATGAATTTCGAAGGAAAGTTTAAAGCTTCTTTTGGCGAACCTCAGTTAGGTGGTTCTTGGATCATCTTCGGTAACTCCTCTAATGGGAAAACAAGTCTAGCAATGCAAGTGGCGAAGTACTTAACAAAATTTGGAGTTGTTCTTTATAATTCTTTTGAAGAAGGAGCTTCTATGAGTTTTCAAAATACTGTTGTAAGAAATCAAATGAGAGATGTTGCTGGAAAGTTTTTAATTATTGAAGGCGAAGGGTTTGAAGATTTAAGTATTCGTCTAAATAAAAGGAGATCGGCAGATATAATCATTATTGATTCTATACAGCACTCAAAAATAACAAAATCACAATACGAAGACCTCAAAAAAAACTTCCAAAATAAACTTTTCATCTACATAAGCCATGCAAGAGGAAAGCTTCCTAAAGGAGAGATAGCTGATTATATCCGATACGATTCGGATTTAAAAATTAGAGCTGAAGGATTTAGAGCTTTTGTAGATGGAAGACTAAACAAATCAGAAGGAAAGTATTTTGATATCTACCCCGAAAAATCAAAAATTTATTGGAATGAATTATAAAAGTAAACCGCAAAAAATTAAGATAAAACTAGGATTTAAAAAACCAATCAATATGCCAACAATAACAATCGGAGATTATTTAAAAGATGAAAATGTGATCTATAAAGTAATACAAAACGAAGCTAAAAAACCTCAATTACAAGAGCTATTAGTTTTTAACTCAAAAACAAAACAGTGGATAAAAGGATCTCTAATAGCCTTTAACCTCTCTCTTTTTAAAAAGCTAATTCCTAAAGTACCTAAGATAACAGAAGATCAATTTAAGCTATACCAAACAAATGAAAAATAACCGCAAACAACAATCAAAACAAATCATATATAACCTCACTTGTCCTTATGAAAACAAAAGTACATCAAGTAAAGAAAGTAAAAGAAAAATTCTTATCCAATCAACAGTTTATCCAAGAGCTAGGAATATCGGAGCTAGAATACAAAAACTTAATCCTAGAAATAGGGTGTAATTATTTAGAACAAGAGTTTCCTAGGAGAGAATCTTATTCTGAGAAATGGTACTTAGAATATGCTTACTCTAAGTCATTTTGGAAATGGTGGAAGTTAGAATGGAATAATTGGCTCACTGATCTTATAGAAAGACATTCATTTTACAATGGAGCGACATTAGAAAAAGCCATGGCAATATTAATACATAGAAACGGAACGAAAGACTCATTTTATCATAATTACATTAAACTAATTCACAATGGCAGCACCAATTTATAATAGCACAAAAAAAAGAGACTTAGCAAAGGAGATAGCAACTGCAACTATTAAATCTAATGAGCTTCATAGTAAGCAAATGGCACTAATTGATCAAAATGCTGATTTCGATGAAATAATGGAAGTCAGAACAAAAAGAAATAACATCCTTATACAAATTGAAACCCTACAAAGTAGAATTGACAACATAGGAAAAGCTACAGGAATAATTGAACAATCAACACCAAAATTTAAATAACAAAACCCATGGAACAAAAAGAATTAACAGTAAACGAATTAAAAGCTCAACTAGCAAAAGCTGAGGAGAAGCAAAAGAGAGAACAAAAACAATTAATAACAGCCTACGAAAAGAAGCGAAATGAATTTGTTGTAAAAACAGCAAATAAATTTTTAGAGATTAGAGAAATACTTAAAGATTTTAAAATGGAGTCGATGCAAGATGGTAATGCATTACATCTTGAAATGTACAAGGTTTTTAATAAAAAAGAAAAAGAATCTAAACAGTTTCAGTTAGTTTCTGATGACGGTAATTTTAAACTAATAATTCAGTCTCAAGATAAGTTTTCTTTTGATGAAACTGCTGAAGTTCACATTAATGCTATTAAGCAAGTTTTGGAAGACAAGTTTGCAAGTAGAAATAAAACAATGTATAAGATATTAACCTCTCTATTGATTAAAAACAAAACAGGAGATTGGAATTCAAACAAAGTGCTAGAGCTTAGTAATTACATTGATGACATTAATGACCCTAGGTTCTCAGAAGCTATAAGAGGGCTTCGTCATTCTGCTCATCACTCAGGTACGGCTAAGTACTTCAATGCTTACCAAAAGAACCAGGAGACTAAAGCTTGGGAAAATATAAGCATTCAATTTTCAACTCTTTAATTAATTTATGGTAACGACATTAGTGTCGTTACCATTTAAAACCCTCAAAATGTACAGACATAAAAAATCAAGAGCTCCACTTCCTTATCAAACAATTAATAGATTAAAACGTGCAATAATTAGATGGAGAGTAATTGCTTATTTAGATCATAACAATCGCCTTCAAAGTAAAAGAACCAATAACGAATTTGTAAGCTAATGAAAACAATAATAACAATAATAACAATCTATCTAATAGGCTATCTAATAACCATTTTATGGATTTGGAAGTATTACACAAAATCAGAAAATATAATTGCTTTAGTAATTGCCTTAGTATATCCACTATCTGGAATTATCCTTCTATTTGATATCGCCATAAACAGAAAATAACCTAAAAAAACTTACAAAAAAATGGAAGACCCAAAAATACTGCACCTAAGTTTAAGTAAAGAGCCATTTGAGGTTATGAGAACTGGAGAGAAATCAATTGAGTTTAGAAAACCTTCGAAATGGACATTAAGTCGATTATACAACAAAGATGGATCACCAAAACATTATGACTTAGTAAAGTTTACAAATGGTTATGGGAGTGACAAGCCTTATTTTATGGTTGGGTTTAATTATTTTTCAATAGCTCAATCACCTTTTGAACTAGAGTACTCAAATGAACTTTTAGTAAAAATAGAAGCTCAAGATATATGCATAATGGTGTCTAAAGTGCTTTGCGTTGGAAATGTTCCAACTCCTAAACAAAACAACACCAAAACAAACTAAATGTTTCATAAACGACACAAAAAAAATGATAAAATTAATTAGTAAAAGGAAATATTATTTAATAGGATCTATAATAACATCATTAATCGTATATCTATTTGGATTATACATAACCTTCGATTATAAATGGATATTAGAATTTATAAACTTTGAAACACCTGAGAATAGACTTAAAACTTTCGGGAGGTTGTTATTAAAAATATTTTTTGATGTTCCTATGTTCTTTTTGATCTATGAACATTTAAATAAGAAAAAAGATAATTTTCCACATATAAAAAAACATTAAAATGTACAATCATTATTTCGCAATAGAAAAGAAACTAAAACAAACAGGCTTAGAAATGTCTAGGGCTGAGTTAGTAGAAAACTTTACAGACGGTAAAAAGTCAGGTTTAAAAGAATTAAGCCATAGAGAATACAACGAGTTTATCCAGCATTTAAATAGGCTTCTAAATAACCAGCCAAAAGCAGACTGGAAAAATAGCCCAGCAAACAAAATGAGAAGAAAGATAATATCTCTTTTCAAAAAGATGAATTATACAACTTCAGATGATAGAGCTGATATGGAAGCAATCGAAGGTTGGTGTATTAAATATGGTTATCTGCACAAGAATCTAAACAAATACAACTCATCAGAACTACCTAAGCTTATTACACAAGTGGAGAAAGTTCATAAAACATTTGTAGAAGCATTATGAGCTTAACAAAAAGATACCTACTTACTTTTGAAAAAACTAAAGCTCAATGCAAACTGACTTATTACAATGGACAATTTAAAAGGTTAGAATATTTAAGGGGTGGAATGGCTTTAAATTTTTGGAGAAACTTAACTAAAGTCATCCCTTTTAATGAGTCTAAGATTAAAGAAGTAGAAGAAGCGTTCAGTAATAGAGTAAAATTTGAACATATAGAAGATTCAAGTCCAAAAAGTCAGTTTAGTTTATTTCAGGAAGTGTTTTTAAGGTTTTATGACAAACAGTCCAACGGTTTAGAATCAAAATGGACAGGAATAGAAGGAAAATCTTTAAAGCAAATAATAACCTACCTAAATAAGATAAGTGCAACCGAAGTAGAAGCTCTAGCAGTTTGGAAGCAAGTCTTTAGTTATTGGGATAGACTAGATGACTTTTATAAAAATCAAATTCAATTAAGACAAATAAACTCCAATTTAAACACAATTTTAATACAGATTAAAGATGGGAACTCAATTAGAAAAAATCAATCAACAGCCCACAATAATGCAAATGACCTTAGATCAAAAATCTAAGTTTGATTTAATAAGAACCTTTAGCAAGTTAACTCCAAAGATAATACTAGAAAATAAGTATCCATCATTATCTAAGTTAAGGAGAACTTATGGAAATGAAAAGATAGAGAAAGTAACAAAAGTATTATTACTAGACCTATCTGCCTCTCTTAAAGGAGAATTAAATGAGGAGGAAATAGAAGAGTTAAACATTGAGCTAAACAGCGGTTATTTATTAAACCTATCACTAGAGGACATCTACTACACTCTACGCCAAATAAAGAGAGGTAACAACATTAGAAAGTTAAGTGTTAGCAGGGTTTTAAATGCTGTTGAAACACAGTTTGAAAACCGAACTAAACTAGGAGCAGAATTAAGTTTAAACCACCATTTAGCAAACAAGCATACAGGCATGGCGGACACTACTGCTATGGAAAATGAAAAGAAAAAGCATAAAGAAGCTAAGAACTTCTATTTGTTACAAAAAGAAATCGGAAAACAAAAGAAATAACTATGTCAGATATAATATGTTTAAGAAAAAGTAGAAGTAATGGACAAAGCTTTGCCCAACCTAAAGCTTGTGTTACATTCCCAAGAGGAGAGTTTAGATTTTATCAACTAGCCCTTCATTTAATGAATATTGATAGAGAGAAAGAAGCTTTAATGTTCTATATAAACAAAAAGGATAAATCTGTAAAAATAGAAATTGAAGATAAACAATTAGATAATTATTGGCTTTCAGAAGCAAAAGGCTATTGCCGATTCACAAACAAAGATTTAAGCATTCTATTTTCTGATATTTTAGATTTAGAATATGATGGCAAACATTATTTCTTAGTTGAGAAGCAAAACGATAAAGAATTTAAAATGAAGTTAACTACTGTTTAAATTATTTACAACACCAAAATAAGAAGAGTAGCTATTTTTAGCTATTCTTTTTATTGGCTGTTGTGAATAGTTTATTTTTCTGCTATTGACTTTTTTGCTTTATTTGCTTCTTTAGATTCCTTTCTAGCAAAATAATCGTCTAACATTTCAGCTAACTTATCTTCGTCACTTTTACCAAAGTTTTCTACCATTCTACCAGCAACATAACCTGCTATAATTGGCACAAGTGCCACAACTTCTTGAGGTGCTGAAATAGCTGATCTAAAAAATAAAAACCCTAATATTAACCCTATAATCATTAAAAAACCTGATACTATCTTCATAATTTTATTTTAATTTGTTGTAAATATACTTAAATTCGATTAACAATAATATTTCAGAGTTTAGCAAAGGATTTATTATCATACTTTATAGGTAATCAAGAAATTAACTATAAATATCCTCTATTCAAGAACTTAACGCAACAAATCTAAATTAATAGATTTGTACAAATGATTAGAAAAAAGAATAGTAGACTTACTCACAAAGAACGTGTCCAAATAGAGACTCTTTTAGTAGAGAAAAAGACGAAGTCATACA
>JAGXIB010000042.1 GCA_024635865.1 Flavobacteriales bacterium | reverse complement strand
TCGTTACTCTCTGTAACTCCCAACTCTTTTCCTATCATTGGTAAAGCTGGCAGCATCATATCAATAGCTAAGGCAACCAAAGCCATCATCAAGGCTACTAAAACAATAAACTCTTTTTGACTTGGAAACTTTATTTCTCTTCTCATAACTTCATTAATCATTCAGATAACAAAAGTACGTTAATATTAAACTCTATTAAATGAAAAAGCCTTTTGATTAGATCAAAAGGCTTTTAAAAAATAAATAAATATTGAGTTTAATTAATCATCATTTCTAAATTCATTCCTTTTATTGAACTAGAAGGAATAATTTTTAATGATTTAGAAAAGTTTAGTAAACTATTTACTGTTGTAGTTTTAACTTTTTCAATATTTTTTGATTCGATTTCAGTAAGCAAATCGTTTTTTAATTGGTTAATAAAAGATTGATTTTCTTGAGTAATTATTCTTTTCATACGCAATTTTTAAAGTTGTTTTATTAATAAACTAATCTATTAATTAAATATTGTTTATTGCAATGAAAAATTTAAGCAAAAAAAAACCGAGAAGCTAACTTCTCGGTTTTTTATATCATAATATAACTCTAAATTACTTTTGCTCTAAAGTCATAGAAGTTGAACCAGTAGTTGAATTTGTATAAGTAGTTCCACCTGAAGTAGATGTAGAAGTTTGATCCATATCTGACGATAATTGTAAACTTTTTCCTTTAGATTCAACAACTAAGTAAATCATTGCACTTTCTCCTTCAGCATATGTTTGCGAATCTGAAGAATTTGAAGATGAAGTTGTTCCTCCAAATGTTGTACTTGAAACCGTAGAAGATGCTTCAGACAAAGTGTTAAATACAAGTCTTTCGTTCTTTTTGAATTCTCCTGATTTATTCTTACTTAAGAAAGACCATGTTCCTGAAGATGTTGTTTTAGTAGCATCAGATGATGAACCTCCAGTAAAAGTACTTGTCCATGTAATGTCCATAACACTACTCCATGTTCCGTCCTTCTCAATTGTGTACGATAATTCATTAACAGCAGCTGTTCTTGTAGTCGTTGTAGAATTTCCACCAGAAGTAAATGTGTTTGTTTGAGTACCAGAAGTTCCTTCAATTGAAGTAGATCTAATTGTCTTGTCTCCGTCTGAATCAGTATCAGTAGATTCTGAAGTCCACTTAGTTACACTCCACTCATTCGAAACCTTTCCTTTTGTAGTTTTTGCACAAGATGAAAATCCTCCAGCCAATAAAGCTGCACTAAATCCTACGATAATTAATTTTTTCATTTTTTTTTGTTTAATTAGTTAATAATTAAATTTAGAAACTCTACGTTTTTAAAAGGGTTGCCTAAATTTTTTGCAAACTTAAATCATTTTTTTTAAAAAGAAGCAAGTTTTGCTAAAATTTATTCCTTAAGTAAAACAACTTTAAATTTATCTGTCATTACTAAATATTGTAATTCTTCAGATTTACCTATTCTATATCTATTTCTAGATTTTTTTTCTGAAATAAGGTTTTCCATGTCTCTGCTAGACAATTGAATGTTTTTGAACATAAATGGCAAGGTGAACTTACATCCATTACTCCAATCACTACAACCCCAAGCAGCTTTTCCTCTAAGTATGGTTCCTTTATTACATTTTGGGCAAATTGTTGGCATTTTCTCTACTGGCTGATGCTTTACTTCATGAACCAAAAGATTTACCATTTCAAATAGTTCTTTTTTAAACTCTTTGACATCGTATTCTCCTTTTTCTATGTCTCTAAGTTTTCTTTCCCATTGACCAGTTAGTTCGGCAGACTTTAGAATGTCATTATTAATTAAAGAGATTAAATGTATTCCTGTTTGGGTAGCGACAATTCTTTTCTTCTCTTTTTTAATATAATTGCGTCGAGCTATTGTTTCTATTATATTAGCTCTAGTGGAAGGTCTTCCTATTCCGTTTTCCTTCATTAAATCACGTAGCTCATCATCATCTACTTGCTTGCCAGCAGACTCCATAGCTCTTAGTAAAGTTCCCTCCGTATAATAAGAAGGAGGTCTTGTATCTTTTTCTTGTAATTGAGGTTGATGTTCTCCTTTTTCTCCTTTTTCAAAAGTTGGCATTAACTGCTCTTTCTTATCTTCATCAGCATCTTTGTTTTTATCATCTTCAAAAACAACTCTCCAGCCTTTTTCCAAAATTTGTCTTCCAGTCGCTTTAAAGTCAACATCATCAACTTTACCCAATACTGTTGTATTACTAACGGTACAATCAGGATAAAAAACAGAAATAAAACGACGTGTAATCATGTCATAGATTTTCTGTTCTTGGGGAGTAATTCCAGAAGGGTTTTCTCCTGTAGGTATTATAGCATGGTGATCAGTAACTTTTTTATTATCAAATACTTTTTTAGATTTTCTAATTTTACTTCCTCTCAACGCTTCTGTAAAACGACTATAATGAGTTAACTTATTCAAAATTCCTGGAATTTTTGGATAAATATCATCTGACAAATAAGTAGTATCTACTCTTGGATAGGTCACTAACTTTTTTTCGTATAAGTTTTGGATCGTATTTAAGGTTTGTTCTGCAGACAATCCTATTTTCTTATTTGATTCTACTTGTAAAGAAGTTAGATCGAATAGACGAGGTGGCTGTTCTTTCCCTTGTTTTTGGGTATAACTTACCACTTCGAATTCATTATTTTCAATTTTCTGAATGAACTCCTTCCCCTTCTCTACCTTTGAAATTTTACCTTTAGTACTTGAAAATAATACGTCTCTGTATACTGTTTTTAACTCCCAGTATTTAGTTGAGATAAAATTGTCAATTTCTAACTGTCTTTTAACAATCATAGCTAAAGTTGGAGTCTGAACTCTTCCTACAGAAAGAACTTGTCCTTTTTTTCCGAATCGAATAGTAAACAAACGAGTGGCATTCATTCCTAACAACCAATCTCCTATTGCTCTAGCTGAGCCTGCTGCATATAAATTGTCATATTTAGAACCTTCTTCTAATTTTTGGAAACCCTCTTTTATCGCTTCTTCTGTTAGCGAAGAAATCCATAAACGCTTTAACGGTTTTGTACTTTGAGCTTTGGCTAATACCCATCGTTGAATCAACTCTCCCTCTTGTCCAGCATCCCCACAATTTATTACTTCTTCACATTTGCTTACTAAATGTTTAATTGTGTTAAATTGCTTTTGAACTCCTTTATCATCTTTTACTTTGATGGAGAATTTTGCAGGAATCATTGGTAAAGTATTTAAATCCCAATATTTCCATTTATCTGTATACTCTTGTGGTTCGGTTAATCCACATAAGTGTCCAAATGTCCAGCTTACATAATAGCCATTGCCTTCATAATAGCCATCCATACGGTTTTTAGCACCAAGTACATGGGCTATATCTTTTGCAACACTAGGCTTTTCGGCAATACACAATTTCATTGTTTATTTAGACTTTAGAGGAGATAAGACTTAAAAAATAATTTATTTTTCTAAAACTGACTTAATATTTGGTTTAAAATATTGATCAGATTTTAAAACTTTTCCATCTTCTCTATAAATAGCATTTCCATTCTTATCTAATTTACTCATGTTGCTACGTTGAATTTCAGAAAAAACTTCTTCAATTTTATCTTGTAAACCATGTTTTAACATAGTACCACATAATATATAAAGCATATCTCCACAAGCATCAGCGACTTCTACTAAATCTCCATTCTTTGCAGCTTCTAAATATTCATCATTCTCTTCTTGCATTAAATTATGACGCAAAACATAATCATTTTTATTAATGCTACCTATTGGGCTTGCTTCATTCCCTATTTTAAACGCTTCATGAAAAGCTTTAACTTCATTGATACAATCTTGTAATAATAGTTTTTTCATTTTTTTTATTTAGACTAAAAGATTAGGGAGTTTTAAGAGCTTCTAGTTTGATTAATTAAATATTATTATCTAATAATTCTGAATCAGAATATTCTACTTCTACTTTAGACCAATTCTTTTTTAACAGAAAATAAAATATCCAAGTAGTTAAAAGTCCAAATGGAATCCCCATTAACCCTAATACAAAATCAGAAGTTTCAAATATACTTTCGTTTCCTATATAAATTGACCAAACACCAATTAAGAGACCAAAAAAGAAAAAACCTAAATAATAAGACACCACTCCTAGTAGAGCAAACATCCATTTATTTTTATCATACATTTCGGCTATCTTATAAAATTGTTTACCTAAGTAAAATACTAATATTAATCCTAACATATTTACTTCTCTTCTTCCATTAAAATTAAAGAAAATAAAGCATAATTAATCATGTCATAATAATTAGCGTCTATCCCCTCAGAAACTAATGTTTCTCCCTTGTTATCTTCAATTTGTTTTGTTCTTAATACCTTCATTAAAATTAAGTCAGTTAATGATGAAATCCGCATATCTCTCCAAGCTTCTCCATAATCATGATTTTTTGCTTGCATCAAATCTCTAACATTTTCTAAATATTGATTATAAAGCAAAATGGTATCCTCAGCTGGAAGTTCCATTGGTGCGTCTTTATCAATTTCTAATTGAATTAAAGCCATGATACAATAGTTAACAATCCCGATAAATTCAGGTTCTATACCTTCATCTATCATTGCTTCACCAGTTTCTTGTATCGTACGAATTCTATTTGCTTTTATAAAGATTTGATCGGTAAGAGAAGATGGCCTTAAAATTCTCCATGCTGTTCCGTAATCTATGGTCTTATTTTCAAATAGTTCTCTACACTTTTTGAATTGTTTATCGTATTGAGTTAATGTTTTTTCCATTATTAGTCTACGTAAATGTCTTTTACTTTTACTTTTTTTATTTTTCCAAAAGTAGCTAATTCTTCAAAATTAATTTGCTTTTTATCCCCCACCATTGATATTGTAACAGGTTTGTTTTTTAAATATGTCATATAAAACTCCATTATGTCTTCAAAAGTTAATGTCTTATATTTCTCTTTAAATAAATAATTAGGATCTGCAGTATAACCTTGCTCTTTCCACCTCTCAATTTGCTCACTTAAATTTCTAAAGCCAGGCCTAGAAGTAATTGCACTATTTGTAATTGCACCTTTTATATAGCCTAGTCGTTCAGGTTTTTGTGGCATATCATTTATTAAAGTCATCATGACCGTCAATGCATCTATTGTTTTATCATTTTGACAACCAATATAACCAACAAATGTCTCATTTATTGCTGGAGTTTTGCCTTCAAAACAAAAACCATAAGCAGAGTAAGCTAACGAGCGAAACTCTCTAACTTCTTGAAAAACTAATGAAGACATTCCTTTTCCAAAATACTCATTAAAGGCATTAAGCTTATAGTGTTCTTCTTGTGGAACATTACTTAAATCTATATCAAAATAAATATTAGTTTGTGTCGCTTTTTTATCATTAATAAAATAAATAGTATTTTCAGGTTCATATTGGGACTTTCTTTTTAAGTAAGTTATATTTAAACTTTCTCCCCCCTTATCTTTTAAAACTGGAAAAGTTTTTACTTGCTTTTCAAGTATTGATTTTATTTCTTGGTTATTACCAACATAATCTATTCTTAGCTCATTTTGTCCAAGTAAAGTATTTAAATTAGTTAAGTAAGAATCTGTAGAAAAACCCTTTATTTCTTTGACAGGAATTTTCTTTATATATTTACTATTGTCTTTATATATAGCAAATTCTCTTAATAATCGAACTACAGATGAAGGAGTTGATTTATACTCTTTATTCATATATTTTTGTTCTTGAATCACTTCTTTTAATTTTGTTTCATCTTTTGCGGGAGCTAACAGTAATTCATTGATCAACAATACTGTTTTAGGTAAGTTTTTATCTTCTCCATCTACAATCAGTGAAAAGTTTTTATCATCTACATCAAAATAATAAGAAGCATTTAGTTCTTGCAAGTTTTTTCTAAAAACATCAAAATCTTTTTCATTAGTTCCAACCAAGTTTAAATAAGAAGCTAATAAAGTTAGTGATGGTTGCTCAACTATACCTATTTCCCAAGTATAAGTTAAATCAAAAATATCATTTTTAGGATTTAAAGTCTGATTTAACTTAGCCCTTGACGAAATTTTAACAGACTTAATATCTTCTTCAAAATTAACATAATCTACATCTAATACAGTTGTTTCTATTTTATTGTAAAAATCATAATAGTCTGATTTTTGAGTGTTTTTGGAAGGAATAGGTTTAAATGGAGGTTTCTTTAGTTTTTCCATTTTAGTTTTTCCCATTTTTGAGTATAAAACAACAAAATCATCTTGAAAAATTTGATTTGCATATTCTACTATATCTTCTTTAGTTAATTCTTCTAAATCACTTTCATAATTAATTACTTTATTCCAATCTTCGTGAGAGATAAAATAGTCATATACAATTCTAGACAAATCTTCATTTTCTTCGAAAGTTGTCTTTTTATACTTTATTAATTCGTTTTTCACCGAATTAAATAGTTCGTCGCTAAACTTACCTTGCTTTAAAGAATCTAATTGTTCAAATAACAATACTTCTGCTTTTTCAAATGATTGCCCAATTAATTTAGGCACATTTAAAATTGCTATCGACCCTTGTTCTTTAAGAGTATATTCAAAAACTTGAGAAGCCATCACCTTCCCTTTCGTTCTTAATTGGTCTATTAAACCTGTTTCGGAATCATTTTGCAATAATGAAATCATTAAATCACTTTTAGCTTGATTTATATTTTTCATCCCTTCTGTTCTAAACCCATAAACCCCCATTTTTACAGGAGAGCTTTTTAACGTTTCCTCTACTTTACCTTTTATAGGCTTAATTGAAAAGTTTTCTTCTTTCTTTAAATTAGATTTAGGAAATTGACTTAATTTTTGATTAATTAACTCTATAATTTCCTCAGACTTAAAGTCTCCAGAAAGAACTAAAGCCATATTGTTCGCTACATAATATTTATTGTAGTAATCATACATAGCATTTAAAGAAGGGTTCTTTAAATGTTCTGTTTTACCTAAGGTTGTTTGATCCCCATATGGGTGACCTTCAAATACTTTTGCAGTATATCTTTCAATAAGGTATTGAATAGGTTCATTCATTGACCTATTTTTTTCTTCATAAACAGTTTCTAATTCAGATTGAAATAACCTGAATACTGGTTTTTGAAAACGATGAACATATACATCTAACCATTTCTCTATCTGGTTTGGTGGAAATTTATTTAAATAAACAGTCATATCATTAGAAGTAAATGCATTTAAATCTGTTCCTCCCATTTCGGCAATTATACGGTCAAATTCATTTGGCAATGCATACTCTCCTGCCAATTTAGATTCTTCATTAATTTGCTTTTGAATTTCTAACCTATTATCCTCATCTTTTTCTAATCCTAATTGATTATACAGCTCATTTATTTTATCTAGATGAACTTTTTCTTTTTCATAATCTAACGTCCCCATTTTTTGAGTACCTTTAAATAACATATGTTCTAGGTAATGAGCCATTCCAGTATTGTCTTTCGGATCATTTTTACTTCCAACATTAATCACAAAACTTCCAAAAATTTCAGGTTTATTATGATTTTCTATTAAAAATACTTTCATTCCATTTGAAAGCGTTGCTTCCTTTAGACCTAACTTATCTTTTGGGTATTCTTTTAATTCAATTTGGGAGAAACTAACTCCACAGATTAATACTAATATTAAAATAGTTATTATTTTTATCATATTTTTTAATAGTTTATTTTTGCTTGAACTAAAAACCTGTTATTTTGTATAGTCGCTTATTCGAACGTAAATCTACAATTAATTGTAAAGGAAATCTAATCGATTTATCAACACCATTGGTTATGGGTGTGATTAATTCTACCCCTGATTCATTTTATGATGGAGGAAACTATAATAAAATAAGCCTAGCGTTAAAACAAGTTGAAAAACATCTAAATGAAGGAGCTTCTTTCATAGATGTGGGTGGATACTCTTCCAGACCAAACGCAAAAAAAGTTTCTGAAGAGGAAGAATTAAGACGAGTTATTCCTTTAATTAAAGAAATTAACACTCAGTTTCCTGAAGCAATAATTTCTATCGACACCTTTAGAAGTAAGGTTGCTGAAAAAGCTATACATGCTGGAGCTTCAATTGTAAATGATATATCTGCTGGAGAACTAGATCAAAACATGTTGAATACTGTCGCTGAACTTCAAGTTCCTTACATTGCTATGCACATGAAAGGAACGCCTCAAAACATGCAAAAGAATCCAACTTACAGCAATGTTGTAGAAGAGATTATCTATTACTTTTCAAAAAAAATAGAAAGAATTAATCAATTAGGGATAAACGATATTATCTTAGATGTTGGATTTGGATTTGGAAAAAGCATAGAGGATAATTATAAGTTATTAAACTCTTTAGATTTATTTAAGCTATTTAAAATCCCTATATTAGTTGGTGTTTCCAGAAAATCAATGCTCTATAAACCATTAGAAAAGGAACCAAGCGAAGCATTAAATGCGACAACAATTGCACATACAATTGCTCTACAAAAACAGATAAATATTTTAAGAGTCCACGATGTTAAAGAAGCTCTAGAATGTATTAAGATTAATCAATTATTAACTCAAAATAGATGACCCCAACTCAAGAAAGCTGTTTAGAATGCGACTCAAAATTACGTGGAAGAATTGACAAAAAGTTTTGTAATGACAACTGTAGAAATGCCTATAATAATAAGAACAAGCGAGAAGCAGGTTTTTATGAACGAAAAGTCAATGCCATTCTTAGAAAAAATAAGCGAATTTTAGAAAAACTAACCCCAAAAGAAAAATCAAAAACCACTAAGGAGGAACTCCTATTTAATGGCTTTAATTTTTATTACTTTACTAATGTTTACAATACAAAACAGGGTAAAACCTATTATTTTGTCTACGATTATGGTTATTTAGAGTTAGATAACGATGAATATGCACTTGTCAAAAAGAAAGAGTACGTAAAGTAATTAGCTCTTGTAAATAGTTGTAGGAGCTGCTTGAGCCTTTGCATAAATAGTTACGTCTGCAATAGTTACTCTTTCTGGAACAGTTAAGGCGTAACTGATAAAATCAGCAATATCTTCTGCTAACAAAGGTTCATATCCTTCATAAACTTTTGCTGCTTTTTCTTTATCTCCTTTAAATCTAACTTCTGAAAATTCTGTTGAAACAGCTCCAGGTGCAACATTGGTAATTTTTATTCCATATTGTGTTAAGTCTAAACGCATTCCCTCACTTATTGCTTCTACTCCTTTTTTAGACGCACAATAAACGGCCCCATTTGCATAAGTTTGCTTACCAGCAATAGAGCTTATATTTATAATGTGTCCTTTCTTATTTTTGATCATGTAAGGAATAATTGCCTTTGACACATAAAGCAATCCTTTTATATTACCGTCAATCATTGCATCCCAATCATCTAAATTACCAGTATCGATAGAAGACAATCCATGAGCATTTCCTGCATTATTGACTAAAACAGAAATATTCTTCCACTCTTCTGGTAAAGAAGAAATAGATTTTTGAACTCCTTCTCTATCTCTCACATCGAAAATCAAAGAAATTGCCTTCACTTTTTCACCCAACGAGTTGGTTAATTCTGCTAGTTTTTCTGCTCGTCTTCCACAGATAATAAAGTCATAACCATCATTAGCTAATTTTAATGCAGTTGCTTTACCTATTCCTGAAGATGCTCCGGTAATAAATGCTATTTTGTTCATTGTATTTTTTTTAATGAATCCCTGGTCTCCATGGCATTTTTTCAATCACCTCTGCCTCTACATCCAGTAATTCGTTTAATCTTTTTTCGACTTCTTCTTCTGGAAAATACTCTGTTCCCATTTTTAAGAATAAATCAACGTGTTCTTTTTCTTGCTTATATAAATTAGTATAAAACTTTTTAATATCAGTTTCTTCAGCAGCTTCGCTTATTAATTTAAATCGTTCAACTCCTCTCATTTCTGCAATCGATGCAATAATTAAACGATCTAAGAATCTTCCATCTCTTGATGTTCTAACGTGAGGTAAAATCCCTTTTAAGTAGGTGTCTTGTTTAAATACTCCATCTAATGATAACCCACGAGATTGCATTAACTCATAAACTTGTTTAAAGTGAAGTAATTCTTCAACCGCAGTTTGGGTTAATTCAGCTATGATTTTTGTTCTATCTGGATACTTCGCTATAATAGACATACACATAGTTGAAACTTTTCTTTCTGCATCTGCATGATCTTGCAAGAATTCTGGGATGTTTTCTAGGACTTGGTTAGCCCATTCTTTTGGTGTATCGTATTTTAATTTAATTTCCATATTTAATCAATTAAGCTTCTGCTAATTCTTTTAGTTTAATTACTGTTTTCCAATTTCTTGTAGTTGCAGCAACTTTTAATTTCTTTTCAAAAAAGTTATTTGATAGTTTTGACTGATGATATTTTTCTATAGACTTTAAATAAACAAACTTTCCATTGACTACAAACTCTTCTGGTGAATAATCAATTAAATTTAAACTTTCTACTAATTCTTTTGAAGGTATTGACTGTAAAAAGGTAACATGTGCATGTATTGCATCTGAAAAAGGAAAATTTTTAATTGTTTCTTCTATTTCTTTCTTTGTTAGAACAATAATAGGAACATCAAACCCGTATTCTTTTTCAATTATTGATTTTATTTTGGTTTCTAAATCTGTATGAGAAAGGCTAACTGAATTAAAAGCGATATTACCACTTTGGATATATGTTTTAACATTCTGAAAATTTTCTTTTTCTAATAAAACAACTAAGTCATTCATTAATATTTTGCGATGACCTCCGACATTTATTCCTCTTAAAATACAAATGTATCTTTTCATTTTTTAAAAGTTTTTCAATCTACGAGCCATATCACGTTTATCATCCTTTTCTTTTAAATCGTGACGTTTATCGTGTAGTTTTTTTCCTTCTGCCAAGGCAATATTTAGCTTTGCTCTTCCTTTTTCGTCTATAAACATTAAACTACAAATTAGAGCTAATCCTTTTGTCTTCAGTTTTCGATCTATTTTAGTAATTTCTGATTTATTCAACAATAACTTACGGTCTCTTCTTGGTTGATGATTGGTAAAGCCTCCATTACCATATTCTTGTATGTACATATTTCGTACAAATACTTCCCCTTTCTCTATCACACAATAAGACTCAGCAATACTAGCCTTTCCCATTCTGATCGACTTAATTTCAGTCCCTAACAATTGAATTCCAGCGGTATAGGTATCAATAAAATGATACTCAAACTTTGCTTTCTTATTTTTAATTTTTAATGTACTCATTCTTACTTGTTAAACGTATCAGTTTTTTTATCATATCCATAAGGACAATGTTTGCATCCACTTTTACAGCAATGCCCTCTCTTTAAGTGATAGGCTGCTGTAAATACTATGTATCCTTCTGGTGACAAATAAAAGTCTTCTGGATTTAGTTTGGATTTTTTTGAAAATCCGCTCATATCGTCTGCCATAAAACAAAGATAAAGAAATTTAAATTAGAACTACTCCTTTAACAAAAAAGCCACTGTTAGAAAACTAACAGTGGCTTTAATATTTTTAAAAGGTTTTAATTATTTTTTACCACCTTCCATTTTTGCTTTAAGTTCCGCTAAAGCACCGATATCTCCTAATGTAGATTTTTCTGCAGAAGAGTTGTTAGAAGAAACAGCCTTACGGTCTGTCTTTTTCTTAGCCTCTTCAACTTCTCCCCACATTAATGCATGAGATACTAAAATTTTCTTGTTCTCTTTATTGAACTCGATTACTTTAAAGTTGCTTTTCTCATCAATAGCTAAACTTGTACCATCTTCTTTTTTCATATGTTTTACAGGACAAAATCCTTCAATCCCATATGGTAAAGAAACAATACCAGCTTTATCTTTCAATTTAATTACAGTTCCTTCATGAACAGAATCTAATGTAAAGATAGTCTCATAAGTATCCCAAGGATTTTCTTGTAATTGCTTATGTCCTAAACTTAATCTTCTATTGTCTAAGTCTAATTCTAAAACAGTTACATCTAATTCTTGACCCACTGTACAGAAGTCAGATGGATGTTTAATTTTCTTTTCCCAAGATAAATCAGAAATATGAATTAAACCATCAATACCTTCTTCTAGCTCAACAAAAACACCGAAGTTAGTAAAGTTCTTAACAACTGCTTTATGTTGAGAAGCTACAGGATATTTATCTTGAATACCTGACCATGGATCTGGCATTAATTGCTTCATTCCTAAAGACATTTTTCTGTCTTCTCTATCTAATGTTAAAACTTGAGTTTCAACTTCATCTCCAACATTTAAAAAGTCGTTTGCAGTTCTAAGGTGTTGACTCCAGCTCATTTCTGAAACGTGAACCAATCCTTCTACACCTGGAGCGATTTCAATAAATGCACCATAATCAGTTAAAACAACAACTTTACCTTTAATTGTATCTCCAACTTTTACTTCTTCACTTAATGCATCCCAAGGATGAGCAGTTAATTGTTTTAATCCTAAAGCAATACGTTTTTTATTATCATCAAAATCAAGTATTACTACTTGTATTTTTTGATCTAACTCAACGATTTCTTCTGGGTGATTAACACGTCCCCAAGAAAGATCAGTAATGTGAATTAATCCATCAACACC
>JAGXIB010000004.1 GCA_024635865.1 Flavobacteriales bacterium | reverse complement strand
GATGTGTATAAGAGACAGGTGTTGGTGGAGCTAACTTTTATAAAGTAGTTAAAGTAGAAACGATTAAGCCAAACCGTTTAAAATTAGCCATTGATTTTGATCAAGAAATATTAAGTACAAAAGAAAACATCAAAGGTAAACTAAGTGCTAAATGGTTACATGGAGCAATTGCTAAGAACTTAGATGCTGAAATAAATGTAAACTTCAATACTAATTCAGAGGGATTTGAAAAATTCCCAAAGTACCTCTTCAATGACCCAATTCGTAATTTTTATTCTGATGAAAAATCATTCTTTAGCGGAAAACTTAATGAATTAGGAGAGGTCAACTTTTCTAAAAATGTTTCTTTAAATAGTAAAGCTCCGGGAATGTTAACTGCTTCTTTTTTAACGAAGGTTTATGAACAAGGTGGTAGTTTTTCTATTGATGTGATTACTAAAAAATATGCCCCATTTACTAGTTTTGTAGGAATTAAAAAGCCAGAATCTAAATCTTATGGTTCTTATTTTACTGATGAGGACATTTCATTCCAATTAGCAACTGTTGATGTAGATGGAACTCCAATTTCAAGACAAAACTTAGAAGTAGAAATTTATAAAGTAGAATGGAGATGGTGGTGGAACTCAAATTACGACAACCTAGCTAAATATGTGGGAAGTCGCCAGCATAAACCTTTTAAATCGATGAAAGTCTCAACGAACGATAAAGGACAAGCTTCATTTAAGGTAAATGTCCCTGAAGAAGAAGGTGGTAGATATTTAATAAGAGTAAAAGATCCGATTAGTCATCATGCAACTGGTGTTACTACCTATTTCTACCGTAACTGGTGGAGAGGTAATTCAGATCAAAATCAAGAAACAGCTAGTATGTTAATCTTTACTGCTGATAAAGAGGATTACAAAGTAGGTGAAACCGCAAAAATCACCTTCCCTTCTAGTAGTAATGGTAATGCATTAATTAGTATAGAGAATGGAAGTCATGTCTTGAGTACTAAATGGGTAAAAACAGTAAAAGGTGAAACTACTTTTGAAATTCCAATAACTGAAGAAATGGCGCCAAACGTTTTCATTAATATTTCGCTATTACAACCACATAGCTCTACAGCTAATGATTTACCATTACGTTTATACGGGATAATTCCATTATTGGTAGAAAACCCTGAGACAAAACTCCATCCAATTATTAAAATGAACAAGGAGTTACAACCAGAGACAGCATTTGATGTGACTATTTCTGAGAAAGATGGAAAAGCAATGACCTATACCATTGCCGTTGTTGACGAAGGGCTATTAGATTTAACTCGTTTTAAAACGCCAAATGCCTGGGATGAATTTTACAAGAGAGAAGCTTTAGGGGTAACAACTTGGGATGTTTTTGACGATGTAATTGGAGCTTACAGCGGAAGTGTAGACCAGGTCTTTGGAATTGGTGGAGATGGTTCTTTAGATAAAAACAAAGCAAAGAAAGCGGACCGTTTTAAACCAGTCGCCATGGTTCTAGGACCATTTAAATTGGCAAAAGGGGCGTCGCAAACAAGAAGCTTTATGATGCCTAAATATGTCGGATCTGTAAGAACAATGGTTGTTGTTGGAGACAGAACAACTGAAGCTTATGGAAATGCAGAAGAAGCAACTCCAGTAAAAACACCACTTATGGTATTGGCTTCTTTACCTCGTAAATTAAGTCCTGGAGAAAAAGTAACTTTACCTGTATCTGTTTTTGCAATGGACAAGAAAATTAGTACTGCAACAATATCCTTAAAGCTAAGTAAAGGAATTCGTGTTGTTGGAGAGAAAACAAAAACGATTTCATTTACACAACCAGACGAAAAAATGGTTTATTTCGATTTAGATGTTTCTAGTGCAGAAGGAGTTGCTAAAGTAGAAGTAATTGCCGCGGGAAGTGGAGAAAAATCTACTTTTGAAGTGGAGATTGATGTTGAGAATACCAACCCACAAAGTAGCGTTTTTAAAGATGTAGTTTTAGAGGGAGCGATAGCTAGCACAATAGACTTTAATACTTTTGGCGTAACAGGAAGTAATAAAGCTGAGTTAGAAATCTCTACTTTACCTCCAATGAACTTCACAAAGAGGTTACAGTATTTAATTCAATACCCTCATGGTTGTGTAGAACAAACCACTTCAAGCGTCTTTCCTCAATTATTTTTAGCCGACATCTTCGACATGACCGCTCAGAAGAAGCAGAAAATTCAAACGAATGTACAAGCTGGTATTGATCGATTAGGAAAGTTCCAAACGGCAGATGGAGGAATGGGCTATTGGATTGGAGATAGAAATCCGAACGATTGGGGAACAAGTTATGCAGGACACTTCTTACTAGAAGCAGAAAAGAAAGGCTACTCATTGCCCTTAACATTCAAAAACAATTGGATTAGGTACCAACAAAAACAAGCGAGAGCATGGAGACCAAGTTACCAGTATTATAACAGCGATTTAGCACAAGCTTATCGTTTGTATACGTTAGCGTTGGCTGGAAAACCTGATCTATCTTCTATGAATAGACTAAAAGAGTTTACAGAAATTTCTAATGAGGCGAAATGGAGACTAGCTGCTGCCTATGCAATAGCTGGACAAAGTGAGGCTGCTAAACAACTTTCAGGTACTGCTAATATTCATTTTAAACCTTTAAAAAACAATTACTATACTTATGGTTCTATTGATCGAAATAGAGCAATGGCTCTAGAAACAATGGTTCTTACTAACAACAAAAAGAAAAGAGAATTAGCTGAGTACGTTGCTAAAGACCTTTCTTCTAATCGTTGGATGAGTACACAAACAACTGCATATAGTTTGTTAGCTATGGCTAAAATGGTTGAAAAAGCTGGAGGTAAAGCCATCAGCTTATCGTACACTACTAATGCAGGTAAAAAGGTAACTGTAAACACTAAGAATGCTATAGCCTTGAGAAGGCTAGACATTGATAAAGGACCAAACCAAATCACAATAAATAACACAAAAGAAAACACTGTTTATGCTCGTATTATTACTACAGGAATTCTCCCATTAGGAGAAGAGTTAACTGAGTCTAGAGGTTTTTCTGTTAGTGTTAATTACCAAGATACAGAAGGGAATAACATTAACATTAGTGAGTTAGCTCAAGGAACTAGTATAGTGGCTAATGTTACCATTACGAATTTGAAGTACGAGACTGTTAGAGACATCGCATTGACACAAACTTTCCCGTCTGGATGGGAAATCATTAACACTCGTTTTACAGACTTTGGAAATTCTTCTAAAATAGACAATAAAGTAACCTATACAGACATTAGAGATGACCGCGTTCATTACTACTTTGACTTGGGAAGCAACAAATCTAAAACTTTCAAAATTGAATTGAACGCTTCTTACTTAGGAAAGTATTATTTACCTGGTGTACAAGCAGAAGCTATGTATGACAATGATTTCTTTGTGAGAACAAAGGGTCAATGGGTTGATATTGTTAAGTAACAAGCTTTGGTAGTGTGTATTATTTAACATTGACAATTATGCCCTAATAGGTTTTTAAAACTTATTAGGGCATTTTTATTAAATAACGTGAGTTAGATCTTAGCAATAGCTTTATTAGGTTAAAATAGCTTCAATTTAATATTAGCTTTAGTTTCCAAAAAAGAATAGGCTGTTAACCCTGCAATAAGATTTTCGATAAAGTTTTCAAACAATTTCTTTGGGTAGAATTTCTTCAAATTGGTTATAAAAGGCGTCTAGGTTACAAAAAACTTCATCATCAGAACATTCTTTAAAAAATTAAAATACAGCACTTTAATCTACTAACTATTCTGATTTTTTCAAATAAAAAATTTAGCTTTCTTACGTCGAACTCACGTTAAACACTCTCACCCTCAGCATTCTATAACAAGTAAAAGTTTCAACTAAACACTAAAAGGAGTTTTAAACCCAACAATTAGAGTCTTGATTTCTTTGGTTTATCTTTTGTTAACCCTGAATAAACAAGACTAAACTCTATGGCTCCCTTCGAGTTAGTATACGAACTTAAATAGCTTATATTAATATCATAACTTGCCTTAAAGCTAATTTTATCTTTATTTACTCCAAACCCTAAAATTACCGCATCTTTATGCCTATAATATGCCTCTCCTATTAAAGTATATCCACTCTCATTAAGTAAATAGTCTCCACGTACTCCAAAGTTCAATTCTCTAGCTTTTTGTTGGGCAAGTAATAAAAGCATTGGAGAAACTGTCCACTTCTCATTTATTACATACTTCGCTCCTAAATGAATGTTTGTTTTAAGCGCTAGCCTTTCGTCATTATTAAAAAATGATATTTTAGGCATCACAATGTTATAAAGCGAAACCCCAATAAATGGTTTTAACTTTTTATTTTCATTGTATTCATAATAAACTCCAGTATTAGCATTAAACCTAAATAAACTAGACTGATTAAAGACTTCCCCTGAAGGAATTTCGGAGTTAATTCCTCCATCAGCATTAGAATACTGACTTTCAAAAGTAAGGTTATCTGATCTGATTGATCGGTTTAATAATCCTAACTGTAATCCTACATCTAATCTATGTTTAGAGACATCTTCAATAATAGAGTACTTAGCAGAGGTAAAAAAGCTAAAAGCATTAATTCGAGCCAACCCAGAATTATTATTAATGAGGTAGCCCCCTACAGAAAAACGATCATTTAATTTTCTATCGTATCCTCCAGAAAACGTTGTAAAAGATCGGTCGGTTACTGCTCCCCACTGTGTTCGATAACTAGCAAAAGCTCGATCATTTTTACCGTTAGCAATAACCCCTGTTAAAGCTGGGTTAAGATATAAAGGAGCTGCATTATACTGTGACAAATGAAAATCCTGTGCTACTGCATAGTTTATGCAGCTTGTCAAAAGTGCTAATATTATTAATGTATTTTTCATATTTACCTAATTAAGTTTATTTCTCCTGACCTATCAATTACAATGTCGTCTCCTGTTATACCTTTAAATGTATAGACATAAGTTCCTACTAGTTGGTCTTTCCCATTAAACTTACCATCCCATCCTTGAGCTTGATCAATCGTTTTAAAGATTTGATTTCCCCATTCATTAAAAACACGTAAATCATACTCTTTAAAGTTACCTCCGATCACTCTAAAACGATCATTTAGTCCATCACCATTTGGAGAAAAACCAGTCGGGATATCCATTGTCATGTCAGAAGCTCCCCCTATTATAAAGTCATAAGTAACAGAGTCTACACAGCCAGAATTATTATAAGCATTAAGAGTAAGACTATATGAGCCCTGTCTCTTATACACATCTGACGCTGCCG
>JAGXIB010000041.1 GCA_024635865.1 Flavobacteriales bacterium | reverse complement strand
TGTATGACTTCGTCTTTTTCTCTACTAAAAGAGTCTCTATTTGGACACGTTCTTTGTGAGTAAGTCTACTATTCTTTTTTCTAATCATTTGTACAAATCTATTAATTTAGATTTGTTGCGTTAAGTTCTTGAATAGAGGATGTAATATTTAAAAAAAAGAGACCTGATAGCATATGCTATCAGGTCTCTTTTTTTATCAAAATACTACTTTTCATCTTGGCCATAACCATAACCATAGCCGTAACCGTAACCATACTTAGTATAATAGGTCTTCCACTTCCCTTGCTTCACTCCATTCAATACTAAACCAACATTCTTAGCTTCAACTTTTTCCACAATACCTTCTAAAAAGTTAATTCCCTTCTTATTTGCTTTCTTTGTGTTCATAACAAAAATAGTAGTATCTACTTTCTTGAGTAAAACAATTCCATCACTAACTAAACCAATAGGTGGAGTATCTAGAAAAACTACGTCATAATTCTCTCGTCCATACTCTAATAACTCGTCCATAAGGGGTGTTAAAATCAACTCTGAAGCATTTGGAGGAATTGGCCCACTTGAAATAATATCTAAATTTTCTTGAAATGGTGTTATAGAATCTTTTATAGCAACATTACCACTTAAAACTGTTGACGCACCGGTTAAATTCTTTAGGTTTAAGTACTTGTGAATTTTTGGTTTATGCATATCAAAATCAATCAACAATACTTTCTTTCCAGACCGAGCGTATATCATAGCTAACCTTGAAGATGTAAATGTTTTTCCTTCACTAGGGTGAATTGAAGTAACTAGAATTAGGTTTGACTGTTTTTGTTGATTAAGGTAACTCAAAGAAGTTCTCAGTCCTCTTAATGACTCTGTAATATTAGCTTTGGCAGGAATTTCAATAGAAACATCGTTTACAAATGGAACACTTCCAAGAACTGGTAATTTTGTATTTTCAGATAACTCTTTAATATTTTCATAGCTACTAAAAAAGACTCCTCTTAAGAACGATATACCAAATGCTATACAGAGTCCTATAAAAACATACATGTATAAAATGTTTTTTTCAGAAGTTCCTACTGCACAAGTAACCCTAGCTTTTTCAATTATTTTGGTTTGTGGAACTATCCCTGATTTTGCAATAAAAGTATTCGCTCTTTTCTCAAGCAAGAAAATATAAAGTTTTTCATTAACCTCCATTCTCCTATTAATGGACAAAATATCTCTCTTAGTTTTAGGTATATTTTTAACTAAATTTTCAAAATGAATAATTTCTTTCTTAATGTCTTTAATTTTCTCTTGTATTGCATTTCGAGTATTTGATACATAAACTAAAATATCTTTCTTCTGAGAACTAATAGACTCTTTTAATCGCTCTAACTCTTGATGATTTTCTCTAACTTTATACGATATATCAATTTTTTCTGCTTGAGTTTCATAAAATTTAGAAAGGGCTTTTTGCAGATATGGATCACTTTGTAAAACATAGAAGGAAGGAGGCATTAATTTATCCTCATTTGTATTAACAACATAAGTTTTTAGATTATCTAAAGAATTTACATCTAAATCTAATTGTCTCTTTTGAGTTTCGTAACTAATTAACTGATCAAAATAAACCTGAGATTCACGACTCAAGTCGAGTACACCTTTTTGGTCTCTCATTATTTCCAACTCATCCCCTATAGAATCTAATACTTCTACAACATTATCTAGCTGTTTCTGTATGTAGTTTTGGGTATTATCATTAATGAATAATCGGTTTTCTAGGGTGTATTGAATGTACTCAGAGCTTAAAGTATCTAAAAACATTTTAGCTCGTTTAGGAACAGGATCAACCAATGATATACTTAAAATTGAAGTAAAATCTACATTCGTAATCGTTAAATTACCAACGATTCTATTCACCCAGTAATTCTTTGAATGGACAATAAACTGATAATTGATTTGAGCTCTAACTTCTTTATTGTATTTAGTAGTAGGAGGAAGCCTATTAACGGTAGTTAAAATATAGTCATTTGTAATGGCTTCTTCTCCAAATTGATGCTTGTAAACTTTTACATCTCCATTATTTTCAATTTCTATTTGATAATTTTTATCGTCAATATATTTAAAATTAAATGGTTTTTCATAAAGTGAATGATTCAATAAAGTAATCTCAACATTAAAAGGAGTTGATTCAAAGACTTCATTAGTTCTGACCCTTCCAACAATAAAATAAGAAATATCAAAATCTAACTTATACAATGAACGTTCAATTAAGTCATAGGATTTCAATATTCTTGTTTGATTCAAAATATCACCATATGCATTATAAATCCCAATATTATTATTTATTGTATTTTGATAGTCATAAACATCGTTAGACTTTAATAATATGTGAACCTGAGCTTTATAATTTTTTTTCTGCTTGTAACTCATAAACTTTCCTACAACTCCAAAAGCTATAGGAAAAACAATAAACAGGTACCAATTCTTGAGCAAAGCTTTTCCAATCCACCTAAAATCACTTAGAGAGATTAATGTTTCTTGTTCGTTCTTCGAGTTTTGCAAACTATTTTATTTATTAATGAACTACAAATATAAGATAACACTTTTAATCTTAGAACTTTTTAAAAATAATATGCAATCAAATATTAACAAGAGATTACACTTAATAATAAAATTAATATATTATATTTGTATACGAAATGAATATTTACAAAAAATACTTTCTACTATTTTCACTTGTTTTTCTAGTGACTTTAGTAAGTTTTGCGCAAGGACCTCCTGGAGGACCTGGAGGAGGAGATCCACCATGTTGGCCACCTCCATGTGTACCTGTAGACGGAGGAATTAGTTTCCTATTAGCTATTGGAGCTGCATATGGAGCAAAAAAAGCTTTCCAACACACAAAAGAAGAAGAATAAAAAGTTGAACATTGTTCAACTTTTTTAGTTTAACACGATTTAGCAAATGTTTAAAAACCCGTTCTTAAAGTTTTTACTTGTTTTTTCAATCTTAATCATTTTATGGTTTGGATTTTATGAAAACATCTATGAATTAGGTGAATTATTTGATATTGAATTTCAACGTAATATTTCCATTCACGTTGCAGAAATTTCAATGTTTTTCATAAGTTTATTTGGCTACACTCCAGTTATTAATACTAGTACTGATTTTGTGATAATTTCGATTGAAGGAAATTACTTAAACCATGGAGCATGGATTGGAGAACCATGCAATGGACTAAAGGTATTTGGCCTCTTTTCTATCTTTATTCTTGCTTTTCAAGGGAAATGGACTAACAAACTTTGGTTTATTCCTTTAGGTATTTTAATCCTTCATCTGGCAAATGCTATAAGGATCGCTATCTTAACTATAATATCAGCTCAAAATCCTGCACTTTTAGATTTTAATCATAACATTACTTTTCAAGTGATTGTTTATGGAATTGTATTTATTCTTTGGTATTTATGGGTAAATAAACTCTCAAAACGTTAATTTATTTTGAAAAAAACAACGAGATATTTAATCATTATTACTGGTTTAATACTTTTATTTTACCTTGATTTTGTTCGTGATTATGTCTTTAAAAACATAGGGTTTCAAATCTATTATTTAAATCACATTTCAAATTCAGGAGTTGCTAGCATAGAAAATTATACCGACTCATTTATCGAGCAATTTTTATATGATTACTCGATCGTACAGTTGGGTAATTTAAAATGGCTGTTTACAGGATTTTTTATTCTTTTGTTTGGAGTTTTAGGAGCTTTGATAAATAGTCTATTTCACCAAACTAAGAGGGTTTTTATTTATTTCTCACTTTTATATTCATTGCTTTTCTTAAGCTCAATAGCTATTTATTTTTCAATGAAACTGACTAATAGTTATTCTTATCAAGCGAAAGCTTATTTAATGTCCATGGAAATTGCGCACTTTTTACAATCTTCATTACCAACCTTATTATTTCTAGTTAGTTTTAAGTTATACCAACGAAATAAAGCTTAACTTAAGTATTAGTTTATACATTTCTATTGAAGTTCAATTGATTTAATTATTTTTGTGCAGAGACTAATGTCATTCTTCATAAATAATAATAACATGAAACTAGATACACCAATATTTGATTTAATTGAACAAGAACGAGTTAGGCAAACAGAAGGAATAGAACTAATCGCTTCAGAAAACTATGTTAGCGAGTCTGTGATGAGGGCTGCTGGTTCTATTTTAACAAATAAGTATGCTGAAGGACTTCCAAATAAAAGATACTACGGAGGATGCGAAGTAGTTGACAAGATAGAACTGCTTGCTATAGAAAGGTTAAAAAAAATATTTGGTGCAGAATGGGTTAACGTTCAACCACATTCAGGTTCCCAGGCAAATGCAGCAGTTTATTTAGCATGTCTAAACCCTGGAGACAAAATATTAGGTTTTGATCTATCTCATGGGGGACACTTAACCCATGGATCTCCAGTAAACTTTTCAGGAAAATTATACTCTCCATCATTTTATGGAGTAGAAAAAGAAACTGGGTTAATTAATTATGATGAAGTAGAATCCAAAGCAATAGCTGAAAAACCAAAAATGATAATATGTGGTGCTTCTGCTTACTCTAGGGATTGGGACTATAAAAGACTAAGAGAAATTGCAGATAAAGTTGGAGCAATCCTTTTTGGAGATATTTCTCACCCTGCTGGATTAATTGCCGCTAAACTACTTAACAATCCATTACCGCATTGTCACATCACAACAACTACGACTCACAAAACCTTAAGAGGACCAAGAGGTGGTGTTATTATGATTGGAAAAGACATGGAAAATCCTTGGGGTATAAAAACAGGAAAAGGTACTGTTCGTAAACTTTCTTCATTATTAGATTCTGCTGTTTTCCCCGGAATTCAAGGAGGTCCATTAGAGCATATAATAGCTGCCAAAGCTGTTGCTTTCGGAGAAGCTTTAAATCCTGAATTTATAACTTATGGAAAACAAGTCATAACAAATGCTAAAAAAATGGCAGAAGAATTGGTAAAAAGAGGGTATGGTGTTATTTCTGGTGGAACAGACAATCATTCCATGCTCATCGACTTAAGAACTAAAAACATTACAGGAAAAGAAGCTGAAAATGCTTTAGTAAAAGCCCATATAACTGTTAACAAGAATATGGTCCCATTCGACACTCAATCACCATTTGTCACCTCTGGAATTAGACTAGGTACACCAGCGATTACCTCTCGAGGAATGAAGGAAAACGAAATGGAAAAAATAGTTGAATTACTCGATGCTGTTATAATGAATCATACTGATGATGCTAAGCTTGCTAAAATAAAACTTGAAGTAAAAGCATTAATGAAAGACAAGCCATTATTTACTTGGGCATAATTTTCTTTTATTAATAAACTAAAAAAACATTAAAATGAATATAAAAGCTAATAATCCTTTATTAAAATCATGGATAACCATTCCTAAAAACAGTGATTTTCCTATTCAAAATTTACCCTTCGGAATTTTTTCTTTAGAAGACGAAACCCCAAGAGTTGGTGTTGCTATTGGAAGTCAAATTGTAGATTTAAAAAGTCTTTTCGAACTAGGCTACTTAGAAGAAGTTCCTTTTGAGTTGGCTGATTTTGATGCTGCTGTTTTAAACCCTATGATGCTGAGAGGAAAAGAAGCAATTAGAGTTTTGAGAAATCGTATCTCTGATTTGTTAAATATAGAAAATAAAGAATTACAAGGAAACCCTGAAGAAGCGTTACAAATCTTAGTTAATGCAGAAGATGTAGAAATGCATTTACCTCTATACATTGGAGATTATACTGACTTCTACTCTAGCGAACAACACGCATATAATGTAGGTTGTTTATTTAGAGACCCAAATAACGCGTTATTACCTAACTGGAAACACATTCCTGTTGGTTATCATGGTCGATCTTCTTCTATAGTTGTTTCTGGAGAGCCAATTCATAGACCTAAAGGTCAAAAAAGACCTAACCCAGAAGAACCTCCTGTATTTGGACCTAGTAACTTATTAGATTTTGAATTAGAAATGGGGTTTGTTACTTTTCAAGGAAAACCCTTAGGAAATTCTATTTCTACTTCAGAAGCTGATGAGTATATTTTTGGAATGTGCTTATTTAATGATTGGAGTGCAAGAGATATTCAGGGATGGGAATACGTTCCTCTTGGACCATTTTTAGGAAAAAACTTTGCCTCTCACATGGGAGCTTGGATCGTAACCTTAGATGCATTAGAGCCATTTAGAGTTCCTGGGCCTATTCAAAAACCTGAAGTTTTGCCTTATTTAGAATATAAAGGAGACAAACATATCGCAATAAATTTAGAAGTGGCTATTCAACCTGAGAACACTACTGAGAAGGTGGTTTCTAATAGCAACTACAAATATATGTATTGGAATATGAACCAACAATTGGCTCACCATTCTGTAAATGGATGTAACATTAATTGTGGAGATTTAATGGCCTCTGGAACAATCTCAGGACCAGAAAAGCATGAGTATGGGTCTATGTTAGAAATCTCTTGGAAAGGATCTAAAACTGTACAAATGAATGATGGATCAGAACGTAAATTCATAAACGACAACGATACAGTTATTATGAGAGGATTTGCTCAAAATGATACTACAAGAATCGGTTTTGGTGAAGTTTCTGCAAAAGTATTACCAGCAAAATAGTTTGGTATTATTCATAATAATCAATTAAATGTGATTTAAAGCCTCATGATACACTATTCTATTGTGAGGCTTTTTTCTTCTAAGCAATGTCAGAAATTCAACACGAAAAACACTTTATACCTATAGCAGACAATGATAAAATTTGTTTGCATCGTTTTTTCACTAAAGAAGAAACTAAAACGAGTCCCATATTTATGCTTCATGGAGCAATGGAGAATAGTAAAATATTTCATAGTAAATCGAAAAAGGGGTTTGCTCCATTTTTAGCAAAAAATGGATTCGATGTTTTTGCTCTTGACATGAGAGGTAAGGGAGAAAGTACACCAAAAGTTTCTAAAAACACAAAACAAAGTCAAACAGATCAAATTGTTATTGATATACCTGCATGTTTAACTAAAATTAAAGAATTAACAAATATAGATGATGTTCATTTTGTTGGACACTCATGGGGAGGAGTTTTATTACTTGCATTTTTCGCACGTTTTCCAGAAACAAAAGTCAAGTCTGCTGTTTTTTTTGGCAGTAAAAGAAGAGTTTCTGTTTTTACTTTTAAAAGAATCTTTTATATCGATATTATATGGAGTACTCTTGGAACATTACTCGGATATATAAATGGTTTTGTTCCTTTTAAAAAAATGAAAGCTGGTTCAGACGACGAACCTTTACAATTCTATAAAGAAATGAATCACTGGGTTTATTCAAGAAAATGGAAAGACAAAAAAGATGGTTTTAACTATCAAAAAGAATTGCAGAAAATCGAATCCCCTCCTACTCTATATTTCACGGGGGTAAAAGATCACACTTTAGGAAATCAAAAAGATGTTAAGTTGTTAATGAACGAAACTAATTCCTCAAGTAATAGTCAATTTGCACTACTAAGCAAACTTAACAAAAACCTTGTTGATTATGACCATATTAATATATTAACACACCCCAAAGCAGAACAAGATCATTTTATTGAGGCCTTGAACTGGATAAAAAAGTTTGATGAAGCTTAAATACGATCAGATTTAGTATATTTATCTTACAATAACTTTTGGAGATGAAGATAGATTACGAAAAGGAAAAAATTGAAATTGAAAATGCTTATGCTGATTTATTAAACTCAGTAAAAGTTGAATTAGATGACGATGACTTAAAGTTTATTAGAAAAGCATTTGATGTAGCAGTAGACGCACATAAAGAAATGCGAAGGAAATCTGGTGAACCTTATATCTTTCACCCTATAGCTGTTGCAAAAATATGTGCAGAAGAAATTGGACTTGGAGCTACTTCTATTGCCTGTGCATTGTTGCATGACACGGTAGAAGATACAGACTTAACTTTAGATGATATCGAAGCCCTTTTTGGTTTAAAATCGAGAAAAATTATTGATGGTCTAACTAAGATGTATGGCATTTTTGACTTATCAAAATCAGCTCAAGCAGAGAATTTCAGAAAAATGTTACTGACTATCCCTGAAGATATTAGGGTTATTTTAGTCAAGTTAGCCGATAGGCTCCACAACATGAGAACATTAGGTTCCATGCGAAAAGACAAACAGTTAAAAATTGCATCAGAGACTTCATATTTATATGCTCCATTAGCACACCGTCTTGGTTTATATGGAATAAAGTCCGCTTTAGAAGACTTGTCTTTAAAATATACGCATGAGGAAGAATATAAAGAAATAGAGCAAAAGCTAGAAAAATCTAAAGAAGTTAGGGAGCGTTTTATAAGACAGTTTTCTATTCCTATAAAAGAAGCGCTAGACAAACATGGAATTAAGTACTCAATAAAAGGAAGAACTAAATCAATACATTCCTTATGGAATAAAATTCATAATAAAAATGTTGCCTTTGAAGAGATTTACGATGTTTTTGCTTTAAGAATCATAATTGATGCTGAGCCTGAATTAGAGAAAACTGAATGTTGGAAAACCTATTCACTTGTGACTGATTTCTACAGACCTAATCCAGATCGTTTAAGAGACTGGGTTTCTCATCCAAAACAGAATGGCTATGAGTCGTTACATACAACTGTAATGAGTCCGACTGGAAAATGGGTTGAAGTTCAAATTAGAACGATACGAATGGATGAAATAGCTGAAAAAGGTCTTGCTGCCCATTGGAAGTACAAAGAAAATAAAGAAGAGAAAAGCGGCTTCGACCTATGGATTAGTCAAATAAGAGAATTAATAGAAAGTAAAGATAGTGATGCGTTAGATTTTATTGATGACTTTAAACTAAACCTATTCTCTGATGAAATATTTGTCTTTACCCCTGATGGAGAATTAAAAAGTTTACCAAGTAATGCGACAGCTCTCGATTTTGCATTTGAAGTTCACTCTGAAGTAGGGGCGAAATGTATTGGTGCAAAAGTAAATCATAAGTTAGTTCCCTTAAGTTATCAGCTAAAAAGCGGAGACCAAATAGAAATACTAACTTCTAGTAAGCAAACACCAAAAAAAGATTGGTTAAATTATGTTGTTACCTCAAAAGCTAAATCTAAAATAAAAACTTCTTTAAAGGAAGATCAGAAAAAAATTGCTGCTGACGGAAAAGAAATTTTAGTACGAAAATTTAATAGCTTAAAGCTTGAATTAACCGAATTAAACTTAAAAGAACTTCTAAAACTCTATGGTTATTCTGAGCATACAGAAATGTATGTTCAAATTGCAAATGGAAAATTAGACCTTTCTAAAATTAAACCATTAATACAAAAAGGCGGTGAACTAAAGCATAGTTCTGTTAAACAAACCATTAAAGAGTCTTTTGAAACTCTATATAAAAAAGTAACGAGCAATAAAGAAGAGTTAATTATCGGAGATAGTAATGATAGATTAGACTATAAGCTAGCTCCTTGTTGTAACCCCATTCCTGGAGATGATGTTTTTGGTTTTATTACTATAAATGATGGAATAAAAGTGCACAGAAATAATTGCCCTAATGCTAAACAACTTAGGGCTAACTATGCTTATCGAATACTTAAAACGAAATGGAAAAGTAAAGAAAGTCTAGCTTTTTTAACAGGAGTGAAATTCTCTGGGATGGACAATGTAGGCTTGGTAAATCAAATCACTAGCTTTATATCCAAAGAAAGAAATGTTAATATGAAATCAATTAGTTTTGAATCTGAAGGAGGAGTTTTTGAAGGAAAAATAATGTTATATGTTGATGACAAACAACACCTTCATCATTTAATTTCTCATTTAAAAAAGTTTGATGGAATTGAAAAAGCAGAAAGAATTGAGGTTTAAAGCAACTTTCTGAACCTTAAAGTCGTCTTAAAATAGTAAAGTTTATATACAATGAAAAATAAATTTAGTCTTATTATTATTATACTGTTATTAACTAATGTTAATAGCTTTTCTCAATGTGTAACAAATGTTGACTTAAGAACTTGGGCTCAAAAAGGACCTACAGCAAATGGAAACTGGGAAGTTGACCCAGCAGCAGGGAGTTTTGTCAATCAGACAATTAATGGTCAACCTACTTTCTTTGTTAATCCACAAGACCTAATTAACGTAGAAATATCTGGAAAACTAGAGGTTTATGCAGCTGGTGATGATGATTATATTGGCTTTGTTGTAGGTTACAAAGCTCCTTTAGGTACTGGAACTAACTATGATTATTTGACCTTCTTTTGGGCAGGCAATGAATTAAATGGAACTACAACACACGCTAACAGATCTTGTTATTTAAGAAAAGTAGTAGGGACTTCTAATGTCGATTTACAAACAAACCATACTTATCCGCGTTGGGAACGAAATATAAGCTATAACTTCACATGCTTATATACCTCTTCTAGGATTGTTGTAAAAATAGAGAATGATACTGTTATAGATCTAAATGGCTGTTTTGAACCCGGCAAGTTTGGGTTCTATAACCATTCACAAGGTGGAGTTAGATATTCTGACTACTCTTACCGATCTGTTACTGACTTTTCATTTCAAAACGACTCCATCTGTGTTGGGAGCTCACCAACTCAAAATGCAATAGACTTAGATTTATTTTGTTATGGAAATACTGTAACTTCTCCATATAATGTTATTAGATGGGAAATGGGTGATGGGACTATTTTAAACGACAGCACAAACTTTTCCTATAATTACAGCACTCCTGGAGTTCAAAACATAAAACTATATACTGAAGATTTAGCTGGTTGTGCCGACTCATTAGTTAAAACAATCACCGTTTTTGATCATAAAGTCACCCTTCCGCAAGATATTGACAGTTGTATTAATGGGACTGTTCCAATAACACCTTCTATTGTTTCAAATTCTCCTTTCTCTCCCATTTCTTATCTTTGGAATACTGCACAAACCAGCAGTTCAATTACTACCGATACTAGTGGTATTTACACCATACAAACAACTAACGATATTGGATGTACTTCTTATGATACTATTAACATTACTATACATGAGGTGCCAAATGCTGAAATTAATTTTAATAATGTTTGTTTCCCTAATCAAACAGATGTTAATGACGCAAGTACTATAACCAACGGAAGTATAATTTCTTGGAACTGGAATTTTGATGATGGGAACACAGACAATACCCAAAACCCGACTCATTTTTATAACACCCCAGGATTATACAATATAAGCTTGGATGTTACATCTAATAATAACTGTGTTAATAACCAAACTATTTCTTATGAGGTATATGACTTGCCCAATGCTCAAATAAATTACAATAGCATCTGCTTTCCAAATCAGGCTATTCTTTCAGACGCAAGCACGATTAATATAGGCAGCATTACAAGTTGGGACTGGAACTTTGGCGACGGAAACACTTCTAGTGCCCAAAACCCTGCCCACTCTTACAGTAATTCAGGAACTTATGAAGTAGAACTTATAGTGACTTCAAACAATAACTGTACGAATAAAGATTCCATTACTTATTACTTAAATGATTTACCCATTGCTCAAATAAATTTTAATAACTCATGCTTTAATGATAATGCAGACATTATAGATGCTAGCACAATTAATATAGGTAATATTGTCTCTTGGAATTGGAGTTTTGGCGATGGAAATAGTTCTGCAAGTCAGAACCCTTCTCATACTTATTCTTCTCCTGGCGTATATAATATACAACTTACTGTTATATCAGATAGTAATTGTATTAACTCTCAAAATATAAGCTATGAAGTCTATGAATTACCAATAGTTAATGCTGGAGCTGATACTGTTTTATTGTGTGATCCTCCAGTTATAGATTTAAACGGGAACTTATCTGCTACTGGAAATAACTATAGCTTTAATTGGAACACCAACGATGGAGTTATTGAATCCAATGCAACTACTCTTAACCCAACTATTAGTTCACAAGGTGATTATGTTTTAACCGTTACCAATAATACTACGAACTGTTTTAATAATGATACTGTATTTGTTTTTAATGATACAGCTTCTGCAGTTTCTATATTAATCAACAATGGAAATGAAATAAATATCAATACATTAATAGAGCACCTTTTTTCTTATGAAGGAAATAAAGGGGTTGTCTCTTGGAATATTAATGATGATGTGTTTTCAAATGACTCAATCGTAAACTATACTTTCTCGGAGTCAGGAGAACAAATTGCTACCATTACTCTTGTAAACGATAGTAACGGATGTGTTGCAAATGATACAATTAGACTTAATTTAACTCATGTTCTAAAAATACCTGGAGCAGTCTCTGCTAATGAAGATAATTATAACGATGCTTTTATTATTAGAGCTTTAGAAAATTATGAAGATAATAGCTTAACAATCTTTAATCGTTGGGGAAACCTTATTTTTGAAGCTAGTCCATACTTAAATGACTGGAAAGGACAATCGATCTCTGGAGGAGAAGTTGTTGACGGAACTTACTTTTATGTGCTGTCACTTACAGATCAAGGAGAAGAAACAATACATAAAGGATCCATAGAGCTTAAGAGGCTATAACCTTACCAAATAAAATAATAAAATGATTAAAAAATTATATATAGTTATACTCGCTTTAATTAGCAATATTATTCTATTTGGACAAATAGATAATAATAGATACAGGGTTATTCTTACCTCTGATGATGTTGGAGTTTGCGGAAATAACAATTCACTTTCTACGGTAGAAGTAACAGGGAAAAATGCGTCTTGTAACAGCTTTGAGATAGTATTTGACTTACCTAATGGAATCAATTACATACCAAATTCACTCACAATTACATCTCAATCTGGTTCTTTAGATTATACGGTAAATGAAGTAAATATTACAAACCTTAATGAGCCAGTATTTTCATTACTACGTCCAAATAATATTAATTGGGCAGTAGGAGATATCGTAACTTTTACTTTTGAAAGAAACGCTGGGTGTGAAGCAGTGCAATTCTTTAATAACGCAGGGGTTTTTAAAGACGCCCATACTATTAACTTTAATGACATTAATGGTCCTAACTCTTTTACAGATACGAACTTAAGTATAGCGAGTTATAATATTGATGCAGCATCGTTAAGTATTCAAGCAATTCCTTTAATTAATGCAAATGTCGGAGGAAACTATAGCAGAACCATAGATTTAGATCAAGGAGGAACAGGAAACATTTCTCAAATGACTTATTATACAGTTGTTGGAACAGATTTACAAAATTATACGCTTTCTTATAATGGAACAGCACTAACTCCTGCTTCTACAAGTGGAGATACTTTATTTTTTAATATTAACTTAAACAATAGTCCTTTTAATACTGGTAACGGAATTTTTGAATTAGGAGAACGTATTTCTCTAACAGAATCTTTCGACGTATCAGGTTGTCAAAGCACAAAAATAAGACATCATTGTTTTTGGGGTTGTAACCCTGGAGAAGTTTGTCAATCAGCACCTGTTCAAGAAGGCATATTAAACTTTGGTGTTGCTACTCCTCAAATTGGCTTAACCGAATTAGCTGGAAGACCTGATTTTTGTAGTCCTACAACTTTTAGAGTTAGAATAGAAAACACAAATACAATAGCTGGAGGAACGGCCTTAAATGTAGACATAAATCTAGGACTAGGGCATAACCAATCGCCACTTACTAACCCAAGTTCAAATCCATTATGGGCATTTGATCATCAAAATACAAGAAGTGTTTCTAACTTTTTCTTTGACAATGGAACCACTTTTAGTCCGACTACAAAGCCTAGCACAATATACCCTGGCAATGGATCAGGGAATACAGTAAGTATTCCTCCAAATTTTTTAACCTCAGATCCAGATGGACCAGGGATTGGATTAGAAGATCTAGATAATGATGGTTTTTTCGATGATTTAGCACCTGGAGCTAGCACTATCTTAAACTTTGACTACAGTACAAATCCAAAAAGTAATTGTGGAGCATCTTCTTACTTTAGTTATATGGAATGGGAACACGTCTATTTTGACGTTAACTATGAGGATCAATGTTATGGAGCTCGCTCACCAAATAGAGTTGATTTAGACTATACAAATGTCATTAGAAATTTTTTAAACCCAACTTTAGTCAATGCCCCTACTGATGTCAATAACAATGACAATTTTAACGTTAGAATAAAACCACACATGTACATAGGTTTAGCTTGTAACGGTGGAAGTGGGGTTAACGGTGCTGATGTTACCTGGACAACTACTTTAACCGTTCCTAATGGAGTTACTCTTCAATCAGGAGCTCCAGCAAGTTTCTCACAAGTAGGAAATACAATTGTTTATACCTCTGGAGCATATAGTTATAGTTACATTAACTTTCCTCTGACCTATGTTTGTCAGCCAGGTGATTGCGGAAACGCTACGTCAATAACTTATACTACAAATTATAAGTGTGGAACTTGTTGGGATCAAGATATTCACTGTGGTAGCATCGAGTTTGTTACTCATTGTAATTGCCCTTGTGATGGAGTTTCTACAACTTTATTTAATGCAGAAAGAATCTCTGAAGGTTGGACAAACACAACCATGACTTCTTATGTTACTTTAAATAATTCATTTAATTTGGATAATTACTTGGCAGGAGATACAATGGCTATCTATACAAAAGGGCTAATCAGTAACTCTTCAATAGACAGCCTAGGATTAGATGTTCGGTTTACGTCTACAGCTGGTGGTGGAGGTGCTAATGCGCTTACATTTGTAAATGCTAAAATACAAGTCTATGATAATTCTTCCAGCACAGTAAGTACAGCGACTACTTTTACAACAGCCCCAACAATAACATCTGTAGGAGATGACCATCTTCATTCGTATGATTTGTCGACGTATAAAAGCTTAATCGCTAACTCGAATTTTGATAATAATGATTCTATTTTTGTTACATTAACCTATATCATTCCAACTAATATTGGAGCTTCTGCTCTTTATAATTTAGAAACTTTTAGAGGAAACTTCTTTTCAACCGTTAGTGGAAACAAAATAAATTGTAATGACTTAGGAGATGTTGCTTCTTATGGGAAAATTTCACTCAGCACCTCTAATTATATCTCATATTCTAATTTATGTACTAACTCAAGTACTGAATTATTTTTAACACATCAATCTAGTTTTGGAGATTTACATCCTGGTGAATATCGACCTCCAAGTATTTGGGACTCTTGTTCTATAGTACTTCCGACTGGAGCTCGCTTTACTGGAGATGCAGAATGGATCGGTGGCGGTGGTTACTCTATAGCCGGTGGAGATATAGGCTTTGTCCAACGAGGAGATACTGTAACCTTTTTCCCACAAGGAAACTTTGTGAATTTAGATCAGGGTGGAACAACTTATAAAAGATTTAGAGCTTATTTTCTTGGAACTTGTGATACCCCTCCAACCTCCAACTATACAATGACTCATTTCTATAAAGAATTTGGGTATGGGAACCAAGTTTCAACTGTTAGAACAGATACTGATGTATTTAGCTATACCCCTCCTACATTTTTATTCCAATCTCCGGCTCAACTAGTAAAAGGAAATGGAAACGAAGCTATTTTTGATACTGAAATTTGTAATTCTAGTGCTATAGCTGTTAATAACAACTGGATTGAGGTAGAACCTAATTCTAATATTAATATAATAGGAGCATTTGAAGTTATTGGAGGAACAGAGACTCCTATTAATTACATTCAATCTGGTGGCTATACCTATATTGAAGCAGGTAGTTTAGCTGTGGCTGAATGTAAAAACATTAGATTTAAAGTTACTTTTTCTAATTGTAACTCAGAGACATTAATTGTAAAACATGGTTGGGATTGTTCTCAATATCCACTAGACTATTCTTCAGTAACATCTGTTTGTTATCAAGATTCTCTAGTGATGACCTTAGATCCTCAGGAGGGTCAAATTCAACTGTCAATAACAAATCAACCAACAACGGTTCTAACCCTATGTACTCCTTTTGAATTAGAAATGGATGTTATTAGTGCTCAAATTGCAGACATCATAAATCCATATATTACTTTTAGTATTCCAGGTGGTGCATCAGGTCTAACTATAAACTCTATTCAAGTAGAATATCCCTTGAACAGTGGTCCTGGGGGAACATTTCCGGTAACTTATACGATCTCACCATTAGGTTTAGTTCAAGTTAATTTATATGACCATCCAAACATTGCAGTTCAAGCTGGAATAAAAGGAACTTCCAACTCAACTAACACAGATGAAAGGACGGCTCATGTTGTTATGAATTTGCAGCTAGAGTGTGCTTATGTTTCTAATTCAACTATTCGATTTAAAGCTTATGCTAACAGTCCATGTGGTTCACCAGCTTTAGGCAATGGAACACAAGTTGTGTCAGATGGGTTATTAATTAATGGAGCTTTGCCTCCATACGATGCTTTTAGTACAATAACGAATCTTAATCCGATAGGTAACAACCAAGCATTTAATATTGTTACAACCATTATTGGAGGAACAACAGGCATTCAAGATTCTGCATTTATTGAATTACCTGAAGGTTTAACTTATGTTCCTAATAGTTTTACCACAAATGGAGCTAACATTGCTGTTTTTAGTTCTGTTTATGCTGTTGGTAATCATCAAGAAATATTAGTGAAATATCCTTCTGGAGTTCCACACAATGGGACCATAGACTTTTCATTTAACACGACAATAAATCATAGTGTTTGCTCAGAAACTAGAATTACTAACTTTGTGACTATAAATGGAATATCATGCTTATCGGTTAGTTGTGTTGACCCTAGAGTTTTAACCGGTTTTTCATATGAGAACATTGAATCAATATATATTGGTTTAGCTGGAAGTAACCAAGATTTATGTAACACATATACGACTCAATTAAATGGTTTAGCTCCTCCTCCATTAGAAACAGGTGTTTGGTCGATAGACTCTTCGTATACACAACCAAATAGTCCTCTATTTATAGATTCATCAATGTATAATACGTCTATAAGCAATTTAATTGAAGGGGAATATAGATTAGTTTGGACTGTCTCTAATGGGAATTGTTTACCAGTAAGTGATACCATTACAATAAATGTATTCGACCAACCAGTTGCACAGGCTGGAGGAGATCTATTTATTTGTGATGAAGACTCAACAATTTTAAATGCTGGTCAACCGATAGGAACTACTACTGGAGAATGGTCAATGAATACTAATGTAGTACAACCAAGTATTGTAAACTTCTCAGATGTTACGCTATTTAATTCTTCTGTATATAATTTACAAGAAGGAATCTATAGTTTTGTTTGGACATTAACCAATGGAACTTGTGCTATATCTAGAGATACATTAACAATAACTCATTACAATCAACCAATTGCTAATGCAGGGATAGATCAAAAACTATGTGAAGACTTCTCTACACTTCTATCTGGAAACAGTCCAATAGGATCATCTAATGGTTATTGGATGCTAGACACTAATTACACCCAACCTGGAGTACTTTCATTTAGTGACTCGACCTTATTTAATACAGAAATTAATAACCTAAGCCTTGGATCTTATCAATTAATCTGGACGTTAGAAAATGGAACATGTACTCCTTCAAAAGATACTGTTCTTATTTCTATTTACAGTTTTCCGATAGCAAACGCTGGTCAAGATAGCATTATCAAATGTGACCCTCCTACTATTATTTTAAATGGTTTATCTTCTTCAACTGGGCCTAATTATCAATACTCATGGACGACAACTAACGGAGTTATTGAAAATGACATCACAACTCTAACCCCAACAATCAGTCTTGGAGGAGACTATGTACTAACAGTAATTGATACGATAAGTGGATGTATTAGTGATGATAGTGTAAATATCTTTCAAGACGACTCTGTTTATGTTTCTATCCTGTTAAATAACTCTTCAGACTCTACTGCAAATATAAGTACATATCAAGATTATGAATATTCATATACAGGTAATAATGGTCCAGTAACATGGTCTATAGATGCTAACGGTATTACTAGTGACTCTACTTTGAGTCATACGTTTATAGAGTCTGGTCAGCACATTATTAGTATAATATTAACTAACCCAGTTAACGGATGTATTGCAAACGATAGCCTAATATTAACTACGATTCATGAGTTAAAGATTCCTGGTGCAATTTCTCCAAATGGAGATGGATTTAATGATTATTTTTTAATTAGAGCTTTAGAGAATTATAACGACAACACTTTAACCATATTTAACCGTTGGGGAAATAGTGTCTTTGAGGCAACTCCTTATGAAAATAATTGGGAAGGACAATCTAACTCAGGGTCTACTTTAACAGGAGAAAAAGTAGTTGATGGCACTTATTTTTATTTATTAAAATTATCTAAAGACAATCAAGATTACATTTATAAAGGTTCTGTTGAGCTTAAAAGACAATAACCTATAAAAAGCATACTACATTTTAGTTTATTGATGAACCTCTATAAATAGTTCTCGACCCAATCGTTCTTTTATTGAATCATTAGTTTTAATCATTTTAACTTGATTGAAGTAAGGTTTAAAAAGTTCTAGGTATTCTTCCTTAAAACCACCAAATGGAGGATGATCGGAATATAAATCAGCATGAAACATTAACCCCACAAGCTTTCCGTTCTCACCTAAGAGTTGGTTCATCTTAGTAACATAATCGATTCTTAATTTTGGATCTAGAGCACAAAAAAAAGTTTGTTCAATGATGTAATCAAATTTTGTTTCTAATTGAAAAAAATCATCAACAATAAAGTTTTCAAAATGGGGAACTCTATTTAAAAAAAGATGTTTCGATTCTTCAGATACGTCTAATAAAGTAACGTTTGTAAACCCATTTTTTATTAAATACTCTCCTTCATATGCACTCCCGCAACCGGGTATTAATATACTGGAATTTTTATCTTCTATTTTATCAAAGTAGTTTGTAATAGCAGGAGAAGGGTAACCTATATCCCATCTATGACTATTCTCTAGATATCTATTATTCCAATACTCAGCATCTAACTTCAAACTCATATCAATTGATTGATTCTTTGTAATAAATTACGATACAAAAAAACGGAAATTATTCTATATTAGAATAATTTCCGTCTAAACACTTACTTATACTTAACCTTTATTCCTAATTAGCTTTTAAAGCTTCAACCACTTTTAATTCTATTTCTTCCAATAACTCTATATTATCTTCCAAAAGTTCTTTAACAGAGTCTTTTCCTTGCCCTAATTTTACATCTCCGTAACTGTACCAAGATCCACTTTTCTTAATTATTTCAAATTCAACCCCTAGATCTATAATCTCTCCCATTTTAGAAATTCCTTTTCCATACATAATATCAAACTCAGCTAAACGGAAAGGTGGAGCAACTTTATTTTTTACAACTTTTACTCTTGTCTTGTTTCCGATTACCTGATCTCCATCTTTTATTTGACTAGATCTTCTAATGTCTAAACGAATAGAAGCATAAAATTTAAGCGCATTACCTCCAGAAGTTGTTTCAGGGTTACCAAACATAACTCCAATTTTTTCTCTCAACTGGTTAATAAAAATACAACATGTATTTGCTTTATTAATAGAACCTGTTAATTTTCTCAACGCTTTAGACATTAAACGAGCTTGAAGTCCCATTTGACTGTCTCCCATTTCTCCTTCTATCTCAGCTTTTGGAGTCAGTGCAGCTACAGAATCGATAACAATAATATCTATAGCTCCCGAACGAATTAAATTATCTGCTATCTCTAACGCTTGTTCTCCATTATCTGGTTGGGAAATTAAAAGGTTTTCTATGTCTACGCCTAAAGCTCTTGCATAATAAGGATCAAACGCATGTTCTGCATCTACTATAGCAGCAATACCTCCTTGCTTTTGACATTCTGCAATAGCATGAATAGCCAATGTTGTTTTACCAGAAGATTCGGGACCATAAATCTCTATAACTCTACCTTTTGGGAAACCTTGAACTCCTAAAGCTCTGTTAAGAGTGATAGATCCGCTTGAAATAACATCAACCTCAACTATTGGCTTATCTCCCATTCTCATTACAGCACCTTTTCCATAGTTTTTATCCATTCTATCTAAGGTAACTTGAAGAGCTTTCAATTTATTTTCGTCTACTGTATTTGTTTTTTTTGCCATTTTTTTTGTTTTGATATTTAAAAGTAAATAGTCACAACGTAATTTTAATACGTTATAAAATTAATCTTCTAAAATTTGTTCTGTGTGTACTTTTGTTTTTACTTTTTCAATCAATTTTATAATAACTCCTTGTTCATCAATTACAAAAGTTTTCCTATAAATTCCTTCGTATTCTTTTCCCATAAACTTCTTTGGGCCCCAACATTCATAAGCAGTAATAACGTCTTTTTCTTCATCAGCAATTAACTTAAACGGTAAACATTGCTTGGCTATAAAATTTTGATGCCTTTTTTGGCTATCAGCACTTACTCCAACAACTTCGTAACCTTTTTCTTTCAACATATCGTAGTTGTCTCTTAAGTTTTGTGCTTCTACTGTGCAACCTGGAGTACTATCTTTTGGATAGAAATACAAAATTAATTTTTTCCCTGAGTAATCAGATAGTTTAATATTATCACCATTCTCGTCTACACTTATAAAATCTGGGGCTTTATCACCTACTTTTAACATAATTCAATCTAAATTTATATCCTATAAAGTTAAAAAATAGTAGCCTAATAAAAGTGTATTTGGTATAAGTTTATTAACAATTATATTCGATTTTTAATCCCTTAAAACAGAAGTGAAAATTAGTTTAAACAGTAAAAGTATATTTTAATTTGCTAAGTCATTTACTCAACAAAAGCTGAAAAGGTTAAAATAATAATACAATTAACTAATTTCACAATTCTATTTATTAATTAAAATATTAAGAAACCTATGCTTAAACAAAAAAAGACATTGAACTTAAATTCACAATGCCTTTTTAAATGCTTCATGTAAAATTTACAAATAAAGCTAAATATGTTTACAGAAGGTTAATCTACTAACATTTCTGCTAATTCTTCTCTTTTAACTTCTAAGTCTTCCCAAATCCCCATCTCTGCCTCTAAATCTGCTCTTAATTTTTCTAAATCGTTAAAAAGAGTACTCTCAGGGTTAGATGTAAAGTCAAACTCATTTACTTCTTTTTCCTTTTGTTCAATCTTAGTTTCTAATTGATTAATTTTTTTTTCAACGTTTTTAATCTGCGTTATCGCTTTATTTAGCTCTCCGTTAATCTTCTTAGTTTCCTCAAAAGAGTTGTTTTTTTTCTCCTTTTTTAGTTTTTTAGTTTTAGTTCCTAAAGATCCATTATTCTCTTCAGACACTTTAGCCAAACGTTCTTTAACAGACTCAAAATAGATACTGATGTTATTGTCTTTGATATAATATAGACGATCACTTAAATTTTCTAAAAAATCTCTATCGTGAGAAACTAATAACAAAGTTCCTGTATATTCTTGTAATGCATTCTTAAGAACTTCCTTTGAAATAATATCAAGGTGATTAGTCGGCTCATCTAAAATTAAAAAATTGTAAGGTTCTAATAATAATTTACACAATGCTAACCTAGTTTTTTCTCCCCCTGATAAAACTTTAACTTTTTTATCAATTTCATCACCTTGAAACAAAAACGAACCTAAAATCTCTCTTATTTTTCTTCTAACATCTCCTGTTGCTACATCATCAATTGTTTCAAATACTGTTTTAGTGACATCTAGCTTTGCAGCTTCATCTTGAGCAAAATAACCTACTTTTACATTATGTCCTAGTTTAATCTTTCCTTCATAAGCAGCCTCCTCTACCATCATTTTAATAAAAGTAGATTTTCCAACACCATTTTTACCAATTAATGCAATTTTCTCTCCTTTAGCAATATTAAATGTTAACCCTTCAAATATTGTTTTATCTGGAAATGATTTAGATGCATTATCTATTTCAGCTACTAACTTACCAGATGCAGAAGGGGCTGGAAACCTGAAACGTAAACTAGAAGCATCTGTTTCATCTACTTCTATGATATCCATTTTGTCTATTTGCTTTACCAAACTTTGAGCAAAAGCCGCTTTACTAGCCTTAGCTTTGTATTTAGCAATTAACTTTTCTTTATGCTCTATTTCTCTTTGTTGATTCTTCATTGCAGCTAACTGCAATGTTCTTTCCTCTTCTCGTCTGGTTAAATAGGTAGAATAATTACAATTGTAATCATAAACTTTACCACTATTAATTTCTAAAGTACGATTAGTTATGTTATCTAAGAATTGCTTATCGTGCGAAATTAATAAAACAGCACCTGGATAACGTTTTAAATAATTTTCTAACCAATCTATCGATTCAATATCTAAGTGATTAGTTGGCTCATCTAATAAGAGTACATCAGGTGCTTGGACCAATAACTTTGCGAGTTCAACACGCATTTGCCACCCTCCACTAAATTCATTCATAGGTTTCAATAACTCTGATTCAGAAAAACCTAATCCCTTTAAAATTGTTTCTGATTGCTCTGCTACATCATTCCCTCCTTGCATATTAAATGCATCGTTTAACTCTGCTAACTCATCTAACAGTCCTAAAAATGAGTCTGACTCATAGTCAGTTCTTGTTTCTAACTCTATATTTATTTGATCTAAACGATCAGTGATTTCTTGAATGTAAGCATTTGCTGTTTTAACTTCTTCAATGATTGGCTTTACAGAATCTGTAAATAATTCTTGTGGAAGGTAACATAACCTTAAGTCTTTAGTAATTGAAACATTCCCCTCTGTTGGTTTCAGCGATCCAGTTAAAAGTTTTAACATCGTGGACTTACCAGCACCATTTTTACCTGACAAACCAATTTTATCAACTTTTGTAATTCTAAAAGAAACATCTTTATATAATTCTCTTCCCCCTAAAAAAAGTGATAATTTATTTACTGATATCATAGTTTATTAATTTCAAAAAATATTCTTAGACAAAAATAGTATTCTAATCTGGACTAGCTCTACCAATATCTTTTTAATACAAAAAAAGCTCACTAAATATTTAGTGAGCTTTAAATTTAATATAAAGGATTCCTTAAAGATTCCAAACATCATGCTCTAATAAGAACATCTCTTTCTTAATTCTTTCAGATTCTAACAAAGCATCTATTCCATCATACGGTGCTGAAATATTTCTATCAAATACATTACTTTCTTTATGAATGTATGAAGAAAACCTTCTTTTCCAGAATAAATCATCAAAAGACATTCTCATTGCATCATTGCTACCATTATATACAAAAAAGTTTTGAAAAGTATAACGACATTCTGGAAAGTATAACCAAAATAGATTTTTAGTTGCAACTATAGAACCAGTCTCAGGATTCTTAGCGTAAACAACTGGAGAAATTCCTATAATACGAACATCCATAACTGAACGTTGTTTATCAAAAAACCAATCTTCTTTCATTTCATAACGAATAATACTCCTTGAAGTATAATCATTGACAGTTTCATCATAGATAGGATCTCCAAGATCATCTGTCATCGGTTCCTGAGTTTCAGGATCTAACCTAATTACTTGTTCTTTCTCTCCAAAATAAGATAATAACTCTTTTCTGTATTCAGGGTCTTGTGCATTTCCAGTTTTTGGTTTAACAGGATTTTTAAATTGATCATCTAAATCAATTCCAACGTCATAAATCGTCATCGCACCTTCTTCCAATACTCCATATCTAATAACATCCCATAAAGAGCGTCTATCTGATAGTGGGATTAATGGATAAAATAATGGGTGATTCATTTTTTCTCTCAAGTCAAGAGTTCGCCAAATACGTTTAGACCATATAACATCTGCTTCTCTTAAAGAAGCATATTGAATCACTCGTTTTGTAGGAACATGCTCTTGTACATATACCCCATCCAAAACGTTAGACTCTACAGTAACACCAGAACTTGGTAGTACTTGTTGAGCATTAAACGAACTGAATAAAAATCCCTGTGTGGTTAATACAGTAAGTAAAGCGGATATTTTGATACAATTTTTTAACATAATTCCTAATTTTAATTATTATTTTAACTTATATGAGATTCCACCAATTGGTCTTGGTTTACCTGAAGGTCCTTGTGCCATTACACTCGAGAATGTAAGTGTTGCTCCTGGAGCCATTTGTTTAATTGCATTTCTCATATCAGAAGTTAAGTTGTCTCCATTAGCCTTCAACTCGATTTGTTTACCTCCTTTAATTACTAGAATTTTAAACTCAGTAACCTTATAAGGAACATTCAAAGGACTATTTCCTAACTTAGCTATCAACTTTGTTGCCGACTTTGCTAAACCTCTACCCATAACAGGCTTATCTATTGATTGATTTCCAAAATAAATTTGTGGACCAGGTAAAGGAAAAATTCTAAACTCTTCGTTTGCTAATGAAACGGTATTACCTTTATCATCTTTAGCACTAACTTTAACAGTAGCAGTCTTACCCTTTGTAACTTTAGCTATGTAAAAATCACCTTTTTTAGTAATAGTACAACCAGAACAACCAACAGATACTGTTGAAGGATCATAACCAGACGCAGACACTTTCAACTTGTTATCCCACTGTGTGTAAAGTACATTAAGATCAGCTGCAGCAACAGCTGCACTTGGAGCTCCGACACTATAATCGAACGACCAGTCTTTCCATTTCTTAACACCTTTTTCTTTTACAGCAATAGAACCAACAACTTTGTGTCCTCCAACGCTACCTCCTAAACTCATTTTCTGACCAGCTTTGCCATCAAATGTTTGCATATTATCTTCTGAACGAGTTGTATCATCTACCCAAAACTTTAACTCCATTTTTTCAGTAGAATCGTAAGCCGCAATCATTACTTGCAAGCCTAAAGAATCTCCTTGGTTAATATAACTTGTACTAGAAAAAGCCAACGGCGCAATT
>JAGXIB010000040.1 GCA_024635865.1 Flavobacteriales bacterium | reverse complement strand
CTACAAAATCAACACATTGCTGATACAGCTCTTTTTTAATCTGTGGCAAGTTCATTTTTCTCGTAGGTAATTTATTGCTTAAAATGTGACTTATTTAAGAAAAGTAGTCTAAATATTTTAATGGACTCAGCCTATTTCTCTTTTAGCATTTTAATTTTACTAGAGAAGGTAATTGCTATTGATTGTGCTCTTAATTTAACACTATCAGCCATTTCTCCAGTAAAATTTTCATCTATGGTTTCCTTAAATAACTTTACCCATCTATCAAAATGTTTATCCTCTACTGGCAATGCTAAATGCTTAGGAAATGGACTTCCCGTATAGGTTCCTTTACCAAAAAGAACTGTTCCCCAAAAATTATACATAATCGGTAAATGCTTATCCCAATTCACTTTAGAAAACCCATTAAATATTGGAGAAAGTAGCTCATCTTCGTTTACTTTATCGTAGAAAGAATCTACCATTATTTTAACCTCTTCTTCTCCTTTTATTTCTATTAATTTATTCATAAATTTAATTTTAAAAGTAATAGAGAAACAGAACCTAAGTCTCTAATAGTTAAGCACCTTAATATCACCAACCTCCAAAAGAACAATTAATATTATGCATATTTTCTGCTGCTTTACCTCCCATTAACTTAGCTAACTTAAAATTTCGACAAGCTTCTTCATTATTTCCAATTGCTTGCTGACAAACACCTCTATTGTAGTAAGACTTATAATGGCTATAATCTATGGCAATGGCTTGATTAAAGTAATCTATGGCATCTCTGTAATCATTATTACTGGCCAATATGGTTCCTTTTATAAAATTAGCTTCTAGGTTCGCAAGTTTGTTTATCTTTAATGATGAGTTGATGTCTTTTAAAGCTTTTGTAAACTCTCCTTTATTAGTATAATACCTAGCTCTTTCATTTAAAGCTTCTATACTTTTTCTATTATTTACTAAAACTGCATTCAAATCGTTTAGTCCTTCTTTCTCCATCCCTAAATCAAAGTATGCTTTTGCTCTATCTATTAATGCTGTCTCATCTGTAGGAACATCTCTTAACCTGTTTGTATTTATTTTAACTTGTTCTTTACTAAGTTCTTGCTCGTTTTTAATCCTCCAGTTCTTATCAACCAGTTCCATTTCTTTAACTAAATGAGTTGCTCCAGCATATTTATCCATCACCCATAAAACATACTTAATGTCAACCATGATATTACGACATATTTCTCCATCAAACTTAATATCACTCATTGTACTCTCCCAACTACGATCGAAATTAATCCCTACTAAATGTCCTTCTGCATTGATTGCTGGACTTCCGGAGTTCCCTCCAGTTGTATGGTTTGAACCTAATAAACAAACCCTTAAATCTCCATCAGTTGCATAAGCTCCAAAATCTTTCTTTTCCCACAATTCTCTCATTTTTTGAGGGATTTCAAAATCTTTGTTTCCTGTATTATTTTTTTCAATGATTCCATCTAGCGTAGTAAACCAGGTATATTCCATTCCATCTCTTGGTGCAGAACCTTCTATCTTTCCATACGTTAACCTTAGTGTACTATTAGCATCTGCCCAAAACTTATTCTCAGGAAAGTATTCCATTTGAGCTGCAATAAACCTCTTCATTAAGTCATTTAACTGAATGGATTCTTGTTTAAATACAGGTTCTAACTTAGTTCTAATTTCCATTAAACTTTTTGCCAGTAGGTATGCAGGATCTTCAGATAAAGCAGCTCTCAACTTTTTCTTTTTTAACCCTAATAACTCATTCACCCCTTCTTGTGTCGTTAACATTGAGTTTTCGTAAAAGTAATTTGAATAAGCTTCAATGTCTAAGTTTCCATTTTTATCTTGGTACTTTTCTTGAACAGCTAAAAGCTCAGTTGGTATTAATTTCTTGTCTGAATATTTTAAAAATAGTGGAATTAATTCTTTTAATATATTTCTATCTACGTCTAGCTCATAATTTTTAAAGAATCCAGCTACACTCGTTTTTCTCTTTGCTAATTCTGCATCAAAAATCTTTTGATTATTCGTCTCTCTTAATTCTACTTCATCTTTTGTATACTTACCTGGGGCTACTTCTGCATCAAAAAGCGTTGAAAAACCATCTGCAAACCTTATCACTTCTGGTCCATAATAATAAAGCTCCACAAACAGTGAGTTGGCTCTCTTTAGAGGGAGCATTCTAGCATCCTGAGCTAGAAGGCGCATTAACACATCTTTATATTTCCCATCTTTAGGAACTCTTTTTAAATACTCCTCTTCGAATGTTCTTTTTTGTGAAATAACGTCTTTCTTTTTTAGTCCTAAGTTCTGTCCAATCCATTTTTTGTAGGCGTTACTAATACGAGATTGTTTAGAGGCATAATTAATTCTTGTAGCGTCCGAATTAGCCATAGCTAAGTCAATTACAGATAGACTTTGCTTTCTCATTTCGATACGAGCTGGATTAATTACATTAATATAATCTTCTACTGCTTGTGAAGATAAATACTGTTCTGTTACTCCAGGAAAACCAAAAACCATAGTAAAGTCATCTTCCTGAACTCCCTCCATGGAAACTGGCAACCATTTAGCTGGACTGTAAGGAACATTTTCTATTGATGGCTCTGCAGGTTGATTGTCTTTATTGGCGTAGATTCTAAACACTGAGAAGTCTCCTGTGTGCCTTGGCCAAACCCAGTTATCAGTATCTCCTCCAAACTTCCCTATTGCGCTAGGTGGAGCTCCAACTAAACGAACATCTTTGTAAGTTTTGGTAACAATCATATAAAACTCATTCCCATAGAAAAAAGGCTTGATTACCGCATTTAAGTTTGTTCCTTTCACCACATTTTTAAGTAGTTCTTGTCCGTTTCTTTGGCGGATAATATTCGCCTCTGTAACGTCCATGTTAGCAGTAATACCCAAATTTAATCTTTCTGTTACATCTTCTACTCTTTCAATAAATGTCGCAGTTAACCCTTCATTTATTAACTCCTGACCTTTATCCATTGCCCAAAACCCATCTTTTAGGTAGTCATTTTCCAAGGAACTATGCTGTTGAATATTATAAAATCCACAATGGTGATTGGTTAATATTAACCCTTGATTAGAGACGACTTCGGCAGTACAACCTCCTCCAAAATGTACAATTGCATCTTTTAAACTAGAATGGTTGATGGAATAAATATCCTCTGCAGAAAGTTTTAATCCATTTGCCTGCATGTCACCTTCTAACGCTTTTAACAAAGAAGGAATCCACATTCCTTCGTGTGCCAAAGCACTAAAACTAACGATTATGGTACTAATTAATAATGCGACTATTCTCATTTCTATTTTCCTTTTAATTTCCTTGATAAGAACCAACACAAAAATGGCTCCAATAACAAAAACTCAACTGATATCAATTGAGTTTCTTATTTTAATGTTCATGACCACACTCGCAGTTATTTTCTTCAGCAATATGTCCTTGAAGTGTTCCTTTTATAACTTGTTCTATTGTGTTTTCAATATTAGTTTCATCAATGATAAAAGCAACAGTTCTTTTCTCTTTTAGATAAGCTGTTACAACTGCACTAATGTCGTTGGTTAATAACATATCCGTTTCAAAAATAGGGTGAACAAATATTTCAACCGCTCTTTCGAAAAAAATACTATGTAGGCTTTGTCCCTCTCCTAACTTCAGATATTTCTTGTCTATTACTTTTTCATTTTCGATTGTAAATATCCAGTAATTTAAACAACTATCTGCTTTTCCAGATACTTCATTTTTATTGGAACTCGTGATGGCTATTTTCATTAAAAAAAATAATTTAAGCTTGTTTATAAGCTCCCATATCACAGAACTTATTGACACGCTGATCAACTAACTCTTGAATTGGAACCTCACTTAATTTATTAATGTGTTTTTTTAATTCTGTTTTTAACTTCTTATACATTTTATCTGCATCAGAATGTGCTCCACCAATTGGTTCTTTTATAACTCCATCTATCAATTTGTTTTTCAACATATCTTTAGAAGTTAGTTTTAAAGCTGTTGCAGCTTGTTCTTTATGATCCCAATCTCTCCACAAAATAGAAGAACAAGATTCGGGAGAAATAACAGAATACCAAGTATTTTCCAACATTAAAACCTTATCTCCTATTCCTATTCCTAAGGCTCCTCCTGAAGCTCCTTCTCCAATAATCACACAAATAACTGGCACTTTAAGTGTCATCATTTCATATAAATTACGAGCAATTGCTTCTCCTTGACCTCTTTCCTCTGCTTCTAAACCTGGAAATGCCCCTGGAGTATCAATTAAACAGACAATAGGTTTATTAAATTTCTCTGCTAACTTCATTAAGCGTAATGCTTTACGATATCCTTCAGGATTAGCCATTCCGAAATTACGAAACTTTCGTTGTTTTGTGTTCCTTCCTTTCTGTTGACCTATAAACATAACTGTTTTCCCATCAATAGATCCAAATCCACCAACCATAGCTTTATCGTCTTTTACATTACGATCACCATGCAACTCTATAAACTCTCCTTTGGTTATAGCTTCAATATAATCTAATGTATAAGGCCTTTGTTGATGACGGCTTACTTGTACTTTCTGCCATGGAGTTAGGTTAGTATAAATGTCTTTAGTTGTTTCTTCTAACTTTTTAGAGAGTTCTTCTAATGTTGAAGACACATCAACTTTTCCTTTTTCTCCTACTTCTATTGTATTCTTGATTTGCTCTTGAATTTCTTCTATCGGCTTTTCAAATTCTAAGTATATTTTTTCCATGTTCAGCTTTTTACATCACTTCTTCTAATAAAAATTAGAATTGTTTAGAAGTACAAAATTACAAATTCTTATGTTAGGACAAACAGATGTTAATAAAAACTTATAATTAAGGCAGGTATTATAAATAAACCAATGAAATTCTTATCTTTAAAGTTAAAATTATTAACACTGATTTTTAACATGGGAAGAAAAACTGTTAGTAAGAAAAGATATGTTGATAAAGCTGTAAAAGAAAAACATACAGTGAGACTGATGATCTATTTTCAAAATAATGGATTAGCTAATTTCTCTATGTCCGCATTAGCAAAGGAACTTGGCATCAGTAAAACAACTTTATACAATCATTTCGAAAGTAAAGAAGAAATGGTTGAAGAAGCAATAAAATATAAATTAAACATTATTAAAGAGTACCAGTCTGTTTTGGAAAACATTACATTACCCTATACAGAGAGGTATCGAAAATCGATGTTATTTTTTTGTGTACAAACTTTTGACATCTCCTCTTTAATTTTAACCCAATTAGAAAATGACTTTCCATCAGTTTGGAGAAAAGTTCAAGTCTTTATTCGAAATGTTATGTTAGATTTGATTAGTTATTATGAAATTGGTATTGAGATTGGTATTTTTAAAATTGATTCAAACCCATTACTATTAAGTCTAAATGATCAACAATTCTTTGATTTACTAGCTAATGCTAATACATTAAAAGACAATAACATAAAAGTACTAGATGCCTTTAACCACCATTATAGTATAAAATTTAACGGTTTAGTTTTATGAACACAATCAAGAAAGAAAAAAAAGTAAAGGTAAAAGCTGAACTACATCCAAGAAACAAACACAAAGAGCGTTATAACTTTGAAGAATTAATTAAAAGTTCTCCTGAACTTAAGCAATATATTATTTTAAATAAATACAATAGTGATTCTATTGACTTTTCTAACCCAGAATCTGTAAAAGCGCTAAACAAAGCACTACTTCTTCATTTCTACGCCATAGAGTCTTGGGATATACCTGAAGGTTTTCTTTGTCCACCCATACCAGGAAGGGCTGATTATATCCACCTAGTTGCAGACTTATTATCTGGAGGTGATGAAAGCAAAATACCTAAAGGAAATACGGTTACCTGTTTAGATATCGGAACTGGAGCAAACCTTGTTTACCCAATTATTGGAGTGAGCGAATATGACTGGAACTTTATTGGTTCTGACATTGACCCTATTTCCATTGATTGGGCAAAAGAAATTTTAGCTAAAAATAAAAACTTAGCTTCTAAAATTGAAATTAAGTTACAAAAGAACGCTGACGCTATTTTTAAAGGAGTACTAAGTAAGTCTCAAAAAATAAACATTTCTATCTGCAATCCTCCGTTTCACTCTTCTTTAAAGAAGTCACAAGCTGGAACATTGAGAAAACTATCTAACCTAAAAGGTGAAAAAGTTGTTAATGTTTCTAAGAACTTTGGAGGAACAAACAATGAACTTTGGTGTGTTGGTGGAGAAAAGAGATTTATCAGTAACATGATTAACGAAAGTTTAGAGTATAAAACAAATTGTGAATGGTTTACTACCATTGTTTCTGATAGGGATAGCTTAAAGTCACTATATAAGACCTTAGAGAAAGTTAATCCTACAGCAATAAAGACCATACCAATGGGACAAGGAAATAAGACAAGTAGAATTCTTGCTTGGACTTTTAAAAAAGCTTAATATTTTAAATTACATCACCTCTAAAGTCCTAATTCATTTTTTGAGTTAGGACTTTATTATACCACTCCTAAATAAGTCCAAGTTCCTTTTTCTCTAATAAATTTAGAGTTTTCGTGAATAAACTGTACCCCTCGAATATCTTTATAGTAGGCTTTAAATTCAACGGTTCCTTCGTTGTCATTTTGTTGTCCTAAACTTTTATTTATGATTTCTAATTTTAACCATTTTACTGATTTCGCACACTTTACAGTAGATTTCTTTTCGGATAATGGACGAGTGGAATAATGATGACTTCTCATTAAATAATCACCATCAGCTTTTGTAAACGCTGTATAACGTGAACGCATTAATTCTTCTGCTGTTGGTACTGTTTTTAAAGAGTTGTGAAATTGACCACAACAATGGTCGTAATGAATAAGGGAATTACAAGGACAATTATTTATCACACTTTAGAGAATAAACAAGGGTGAAAAATAGAATTATCTAATCGTTCACCCCTTATAATTTAATAGTTAAGAGCCACTAAGGCCTTCCTTTTAGTCTTACCTCAATTTTTTTCTTCTTAGCAGTTAAACGCTTCATAACTTCCATTAATTCAGCATCATTTGTTTGCTTATAGATTTCATTAATCGCCAAAATGAGTCTTTTAGCTTCTCGTGAAGCTACTACTCTATCGCTCGTTGACATATGACTCATTTTGGAATTTTCGAAAACTAACGCTTCTTTTAAAATATCCATAATTTTTGTCCTTTTTGTTTATTACTTTCAGGTAAAGGTACCACAGGACTAACTGTTTTCCAACTTTAGAGCAATGTAATTATACTATTTTAACATTTCATAACTTATCTAAAAAAAACAATAGAAAATATAAAAAAATAAATAACTAAAAATACAGCACTATAAAAAAGTTGCAAAACGCTCAAAATGACAAGTATATCCATTTGGGTTTCTTAATAAATAATCTTGATGTTCAGGTTCTGCTAACCAAAATTTTGTAAAAGGTTCTAATGTCGTAACAACCTCTCCATCCCATTTATTTGATTTATTAACAAGCGCTATCATTTCTAATGCCATTTCTTTTTCTTCTTCATTCTGAAAAAACAGAGCAGACCTATAGCTTGAACCTCTATCATTTCCCTGCCTATCTATGGTTGTAGGATCATGTATACAGAAAAAATAATCTAAAATATTCTTGTAAGATGTTTCCTCTTCGTTAAAAGTAATTTCAATTACTTCTGCATGACCAGGGTGATTTTTATATGTTGGGAAGTCGTTATCTCCACCCAAATAACCAACATCAGTAGCTACGATTCCTTTTCTAACCCTAAATAGCTCTTCCATACCCCAGAAACAACCGCCAGCTAGATACACTTTTCTATTCCTCATACATTTTATATTTAACTATTTTAGAACTCTTAAAATATCGAATACAAATTTAACTAAAAACTCTTAATAATAAACAAATACAGTGGCATTCCTAATGTAATATTCACAGGAAAAGTAACCGCTAATGCCATTGGAATATAAAGACTTGGATTGGCTTTTGGAGCTGCTAACTTCATTGCTGCAGGAACCGCTATGTAAGAAGCGCTTGCAGCTAGTATAGCAAATAAGAATCTATTCCCTTCAATAGCTGTAATAAAAGAGCTAATGATTGCTACAATAGAGCCATTTATTAATGGAACTACAATCGCAAAAACAACAGCAAACCATCCGTTCTTTAAAAATGAATCTAATTTTTTTCCGCTTGTGATTCCCATATCTAATAAAAATATGGCTAAAAACCCTTTAAATATATCCGTAGTAAAAGGCTTAATTCCTTCTGCCTGATTAGCATTAGCTAAAAAGCCAATGACTAAGCTCCCCATTATAAGCAATACGCTTCCGTTAGTTAATGCGTGTTTTAAAAGGCCTCCAAATGCCGTTTTTGATTTTTTTTCTTTATTAAACCAAGAGATCAATAATACCCCTATAATAATAGACGGAGCTTCCATTAAAGCCATCACCGCTACCATGTGTCCTCCAAAATTCATTTGTTGAAGTTCGAGAAATGAAACTGCAGTGACAAATGTTACCGCACTCACTGAACCGTAAGCAGCGGCAATTGCCCCAGCATTATAGACCCCTAATTTTTTCTTAAGAATAAAAAAAGAATAAATTGGAACGATCAAAGCTAAGACTATTCCAAATAAAAGCGAGCCCCATATTTCAAAGTTAAAATGGCTATGAGATAATTCTTGTCCTCCTTTAAACCCAATTGCAAACAACAAGTAAAGTGAGATGAACTTTGATGAATTAGGAGGAATCTCTAAGTCACTCTTTAGCCTTGCAGCTAATAATCCCAAAAAGAAAAATAATAACGCAGGATTTGTTATGTTATCAATTAGAAGTCTTAAATCCATTTCAAAATTATTTAATTAACTTTAATTCTAAAATTGAATCTAAACTTACTCTTGCTCCTTCTAAACCTGCTTTCTCGACAACTTTTAACAGTTTATTTTTTACATTGGTTAACTCTGCTATTTTACTGTCTAATGTTTCGCTTTCATATTTATGGTTTGCTTCCCACTGCGACATATATTGAACTTTATATAGATTAATACTCTTATCGATAAATGAAGAAATTAAATCTCTCACCTCTGAAGGAGTAAAATTACCTCTTATAAAATCAACTTTTTGAATTTGTTCTTGAGCGCTCATCTTTATCTATTTTTTAATTGATTACTTTCTTTAATCTTATAGTTCTTGCTCTCTAGGGTGCTCAACATTGTTAAGCAAGCAATAATTGTACTTAGTACTAAAGTTTCCTTCAGTAAGTAATTATTATTAGCAACTGATAAAATATTAATGGAAACAATGATTAAACTGTTTAAAAATAGAACCCCCCAGTTGCTTACAAAAAACTTTATTTTAATACTTAAGTTTTGTTTGTTTTTAAGTGTTTCGGTATGGCTATTCCCTTTATTTAATTTTTTATGTTTTAAGGTTTTACTCATTTTTTTTATTTAATAATTTGACTTAGACAAATATCAAACTTAATATTTATATATTTTTATATATGTTTTAAATGACATGTATAAACTATTTTTATACATTGTTAATATTCTTTAATATATTTATGGTTAAAAATCTTAAATTCAACAAACTATGAATTACACACTTCATCAATTACAAATTTTTTTAGAGGTTGTAAAGCAAAAAAGTATTACGAGAGCAGCAGAAGAAATGCACATGACACAACCTGCTTTATCCATTCAAATTAAAAACTTTCAAATGCAGTTTGACATTCCACTGATTGAAATAATTGGAAAAAAACTTTATGTCACAGATTTTGGAAAAGAAATAGCTTTGATTGCCCAAAACATTATTAAGGAAGCAGACTCAATCAAGTATAAAACAAAAGAGTACAAAGGACTATATTCTGGAAAACTCAGCATCTCTTCTGCATCAACAGGGAAATATGTAATTCCCTTTTTCTTGTCTAATTTCTTAAAAAAACACACTGGTGTTGACCTTACTTTAGATGTTTCTAATAAAACGACTGTGGTTAAGAACTTAATAGAAAATAAAATAGAATTTGCCTTTGTATCTGTACTTCCAGATAAAGTTGAAGTGAATCAAGAACTTCTTGTCGAAAATAAACTCTATTTAATAGGAAACACAAAGAAACTAAACAAAAAGAAGCCTTTAATATTTAGAGAAGAGGGATCTGCGACAAGGTTAGTAATGGATAACTACTATGGGACAAGCAAAGATAGAAAGAGCATTCAATTAACATCAAACGAAGCAGTAAAACAAGCAGTAATCGCTGGAATAGGCTACTCAATTCTTCCTTTAATAGGCATTAGAAATGAATTATTAAACAATGAATTATATGTTATCCCTTCAAAAGGACTTCCCATCATAACCAATTGGAGAATCATTTGGTTGAAAAACAAAAAACTATCTCCAATAGGTGAAGAATTCCTTAGCTACATTAGATCTACAAAGAAAGAAATCATTCAGAAAAATTTTCAATGGTATTTAGATTATCAATTGGCTAAAAATAATAAAGTATAGATCATCAATAATTAACTATATTGGATAAACGATTTGCTTCAAGTAACAAAATCCACACCCCTCTGCAAATAGATAATAATTAGATAACTTTTACCTTTAAATCTTCACCTAAAGTATTTCATCTTACGCTATAATAGATAAACAAAAAGACCGTCTAAGATTAATTTCTTGACGGTCTTTTTATTATTAAATTAGGGTTAACAAAATTTAATCCCTTGGATTAATAGAATAACTTCCATCACCACTAAAATCAGTTAAAATCATAGTCACTAGCCATTTTCCAGACTTCCCTTCTGATGAAACCCCAGAATAGGTATCTTCACCCGAACCAGCTGTAATGGTCTGATTCAAAACCTCATCTCCTTTTTTATCATTCATAATAAACTGAACTGTTCCAGTTGGTGAAGTGATATCAAAATTTAAAGAAGCAGTTTTTCCTGAGTTATCCCAAACAAAAGAATAAGTTCCTGAATCTCCATTCCCTGTAAAATCCCCTGCAGGATCACTTCCTGTTGAAGTTACCAAAACATTTCCGGAGAAAGTATTATCAATTACTTCATTATTGTCGTATTGCTTATATTTTCCGCATGAAACCATTAAGGCCATTCCCAATACTGCTACAAACAATCCTTTAATTGTGTTTTTTGAATTTTTCATATTTTTTGTTTTAGTGTCTTAGTAAAGACTGGTTTCTTTAATAATAAGTCGATTTGATTTAGTTAGAGGTTGGAAATAATTTAAATTATTTTTAAAAAAATGGACTTATGAAAACGTTTTGAGACTTAAAGGAATTATGAAAAAAGTCTTAAAATCTATAACCTAATTTAATATCAAACCCATAAGAGATGTTTCTTGTGTTATTTAAATGGGAAGGAGACTCTTGTCCATCAAAAACATTATTTAAGCCATAAGTAGTCTCCACTCCGTAAGAAAAGTTAATTCTTTTAAAATCTAGGTTATGAGAAATACCTGCTTTTATTCCATAATCAAATAACTTATAACCTGAGTTTAACTTAGTAATTACATTGTCATATTTAACAAAACTACGCTTAAGGTAAGAGAAGTAGCCACCTCCAGAAAAGCGTAAAGAATTACCTACTTTAAGTTTATTCATTTCAATGTTTTTTGAAACGAATAATGAGGATTTAAAATATTCTAGATCTGTTTCTTTCTTTGTTAATTCCCCATTTCTGTAAAGGTTATTTTTAGTCACCATAATTGAGTTGACAAACATTTCAGAACTAATAATAAAACCTGGAGTTAACTTATAATCTATATAAAACCCATAAGAAGGTGTTATTGAAAAGTCGTTATAAACAAGTGAGTTTTTTGAATACCCCAATCTAGTTTCAACATCTGAAATCCAAGTATTATTTAATTCCCCTACAATACCTATAGTTAGTTTACTTTTATCGACAGGGAAAACAATAGAATCTGAATAATCTGTCAAGCCAACGATACTCTTGTCAAGATCTAAATCAATGGATTTGATTGGCTTAGATCTAACTCTATTTATTTCTTTTATAATTTTAAAATGAATCGCTGCTGTCTCCTTTATATCAATGTCTATTTTTTTATCTGAGACAGTACTTCCCTCATTAACCTTGTTATTACTAGATACAATATTTTTTTTATTAATTACTTCATCTTTATTACCATTTTGAATATTAGCGCTTTTCTCAGTAGTTAACTGCTTATTCATTTTCTCAATATTTTCAGGCATGGTTCTATTACTAATTACTTTCTCATGAACACCATTCAGGTGATCATCAATTAGTCTATCATGATAATTTAATTCATAGCTGATTAAGGAGAGAAGAATTGCAATTCCCGCAACTTTCCACCAAAAAAGAACAGGTCTTGTTTTTGTTCTTTTTTCTATTCGCTTCCAAACTGTTTCTATATCCAAAGCGTCATTCATATCTTCCCAAGCGCCCTCTGGTAAGTCATATGAAGTGGGGTTCAATGCTGAATAAACAATTTTATCAACAGTAGTAGAAGTTTCTAGCTTGCTCTTAACATTTCCCCAAGAAGAGTTATCAAAGTCGAAATCTGAACTTTGAAAACTTTCGTTTATTATATGGTCAATATTTTTTTTCTTATCAGCCATTACTCTTGAGTAACCCTTCTTTAATTAATTTTCTTGCTCTATTTAATTGTGATTTGGAAGTCCCTACTGAAACTCCTGTTACCTCTGCTATTTCAGCATGGGACAATCCTTCTATTGCATAAAGTTTCAGGATTAAACCAGCCTTTTCAGGCAAGGTATTTACCAACGCTCTAATTTTCTCAACGGGTGTTGAAGTGTCTTCTATTTCAAAATCTTCAGGTTGAATTATTTCAACGGTATCAACCTCTAATAAGGCCTTGTTGTATCTCTTCTTTTTCCTAAGTGCTTCAATTGTTCTATAGATAATAACTCTTCTTATCCAGCCTTCTAGAGACCCTTCAAACCTGTACTTATGTAAATTATTAAAGACAGAAACAAAACCATCTTGTAAAAAATCCATTGCCTCATCCCTTGAATCGGCATAATTTTTACAGACAGCATACATTTTAGGCGCAAACTTTTTATAAAATGCTTCTTGGTATAGACGATTATCTTCTATGCATTTCTCTATTAGTAACCGCTCATCTAATAGGTCAATATTTTCATAATTCCGTTTCATGAACTCCCTACCATAATGTTAATGCTGATTCTTCCATTCTGTCGACAACTAAATCGTAGATCCCTTCATTTGTTGACGAGTTTACTAAAATAGTTTGTGTTCCATTTAAATTAACCAATGTTGCATTATCTAGTAAACTATTTGAAACAGTCGCAAACCAGTAAACAGGATCAAACTGAACCAGTGCATTTACAGAGATGTCTTTATCCAAAACGATAGAAGCTTCTCCTTCATCATCTTCTCCAACTATACTAATGAGGTCGTCATCTTTAAACTCATATAATAACGGAGTCGAATCTCCAGATGCATTTGTGTAAGCTCCTTTTACCATAATATTACTATTTCCATTGTAATATTTTATTGAAAAAGCAACCACTAATTCATTGTAATCCCCTTGTGGAATGTCAAAAGCCAGTTCACTAATGCTATTCATTGGACTAAAATTAATGTTCAAGCCTTCAGGGAAAGACTTACTAAACGAAATAGACTCCCCTTCTTTTCTGTCCCCTTCTATAGAAAAATCTTGGATAAATATATTTCCTTCTGTAAAGACAAGGTGTCCTTGCTGACTGACATTTCTATTAATATCCATTTTAAATGATACATCAGTCGGTTTTTTTAATTCATTTTTTTTGCACTGAACAAAGAGGAATGACAGAATTATGATATAAAATGTAATTGTTTTCATACTAAATAACTTTAATACTACACCTATCAGTCGTATAGAAAATACTTAAGGTTGGAATTTAAGCCTTTTTTATTTTTCTAAAAATATAGAAACAGAAGTTTAGGATAGTTTAACAAGAAATAGATTCATCAGTTAATTAACTACAATTTAAAAATAGTATAAACAAAAGCTCATCTATTCTGAAGCATGCTATATACAGCCACTAGATGATTGGGTAGCACACTCAATAATACTCTAATGTAAAAAAACAATATTTAAGCAAACACTTAAATAAATGGCCTACATTTGCATTTAAGCATTTGCTTAAATGACTAAATATGAAATCTGAAGAAAACTGTATCCGAGGCTGTGCTAATGTTAATTTAATAAATAGAGGGATCAATATATTGGAAGAAATTTCAAATGATATTATCCGAACTTCCCAAATATTAAATATAGCAGGTAATGAAACAAGACTCAAAATTCTTTATCTGGTTAAAACTGAAACTAAGATATGCGTTTGCGATTTAAGTGATATTCTAGGTATATCTATTTCGGCAATATCTCAGCAATTAAGAAAACTTAAAGAGTCAAAACTATTGAGAAGTGAAAAAATAGGTCAGACTATTTATTATCATATTAATTCTGAATCGAGAGATATTATTGAACATGTTTTCATGTTGTTCAACACATCAATTATTCAAAAAACAGCTTAAAATGGCTCAAGAGAAATCAAAAAAAGCTGTTATCACAGGGGCAATTGCTGCTTTAGCAGCATCTTCATGCTGCATCCCTCCTTTAATTGCAGCAGTTGCAGGAATTGGCGGTGCATCTTCTAGTTTATCTTGGATGGAGCCATTTCGTCCATACTTAATAGGAATTGCTATCATTGCTATTGGATATGCTTGGTATACTCATCTAAAACCAAAAAAGGCTGATGATTGTGGATGCGAAATTGAAAAACCAAAATTCTATCAAAAGAGAAGCTTCCTGATAGGAATGACTTTGTTTGCAATTATATCCATAACAATTCCCTACTATTCTCATTTATTATTTCCAGACAACAAAAAAAGAGTTGTAGTTGATAATGTTTCAAGCATTAATAAAGTAGAAATTCAAATTGAAGGTATGACTTGTGATGCTTGTCAAAATCATGTCGATTTTGCCGTAAATGAATTAAATGGGATTGTTAGTTTAAGTACTTCTTATGAAAATCAGAATACAATAGTAGAATTTGATACAACTCAAACTTCAATCATAGAAATAAACCAAGCGATTAGCAGTACAGGCTACAAACCATTAAAAAAAAATTAAAATGAACATTATATTAGAATCAACCTTAACATGCCCAAAATGTCAACATCAGAAAACTGAAACAATGCCAACTGACGCCTGTTCTTGGTTTTACCAATGTGAAAATTGTAATGAATTATTAAAACCATTAGAAGGTGATTGCTGTGTTTACTGTTCATACGGTTCCCTCCCATGTCCTCCTATTCAGGAAAATGGCAGTTACGGTGATAGTTGTTGCTAAAACCCAATAAGAAATCAAACCTGAAAATTCTCTGAATCCCTTTACTTAAAGGAAAAGTTGAGTTGACTTAAATTTAAGATGAAAATAAAAAGGCTTGTTATCATTGTGATAACAAGCCTTTTCTCTTTAATTGTGACCTCGGAAGGATTCAAACCTTCAACCGCCACAGCCGTAATGTGGTATTCTATTCAGTTGAACTACGAGGCCATTTCTCTTTCGAGAATGCAAAGATAAAAAATTATCTTGTATATATTTCTATTTCTGTTAAAAATTCTTTTATATCAGCAATTCTTCGATCGTCACTAGGATGAGTACTAAAAATCTCAGGTGGTTTTTGTCCACCAGAGTTAGACATTTTTTCCCAAAAACCGATAGCCGCTTCAGGATTGTAACCTGCTAAATACATGAACACTAACCCTAACTTATCAGACTCTGACTCGTGATTCCTACCATACTTTAACATCCCTAAAGAAGCAGAACCCATAAAAACTTGTTGAAAGAGGCTTACTTGTGTTGTGTCTTGAGGTGCTAGAACAGACCCCACTCCATTAATAACCATTTGATTACTCATTCTTTCATTTCCATGTCTTGCAATAGCATGAGCAATCTCATGTCCCATCACTACAGCTAACTCATCATCTGTTTCACATAAGT
>JAGXIB010000039.1 GCA_024635865.1 Flavobacteriales bacterium | reverse complement strand
TGTATGACTTCGTCTTTTTCTCTACTAAAAGAGTCTCTATTTGGACACGTTCTTTGTGAGTAAGTCTACTATTCTTTTTTCTAATCATTTGTACAAATCTATTAATTTAGATTTGTTGCGTTAAGTTCTTGAATAGAGGCTTCAATAGAGTGGAATGGAGATAAATATAAATATATCATCGAGCCAATATACGACTCTATAGGAGATTTAACAGATGATAATACGGTTGTTATCTTAAAAAAAGATAATAAATATGGGGCTATATCTTTAACTTGGGGAAAGACAAAAATAAAAGTTAAATGTAAGTATGATGAGGCAGCTATTGTTGAAGATAACAACCAGTTTTATGTTTTAGTTAGGGAAAAAACTAAATGGGGGTTACTCCAAGAAGAGTATGACTTCTTATCTATTCCTTGTAGTTTTAAAAACAAAGAAGACGTTCCTCTTTATGAGCTTTCAGAATATGATTACCAGACTTTTTTAAATAAGAAAGATAAATTAGATATAGTAGGTTACCGACCAGATGGTAATGGAGATGGTGTTTTTTATGGTTGTGGTAAAGATGGTAAATGGGGGCTTTTTCAAATGAACCGAAAGATTATACCAATGAAATATGATAAAATTGAGCCAATGAGTTTTAATGCCCCTTTTCTTATTGTTTATAATGAAAATAAAGCTGGTGTTTATAGCAGTCCTTTTGGAGATTGTAAGATGACAGTTCCTTGTAAATATGAAGAGTTAAAGCGTTTTACCTCTGACGGTTATTTTTATTGTGCAGTTAGAAAAGGAAATAAATGGGCTATTTTAGATTGGTACACAGGAGAAGAATCTACCGAATACAGGTGGGATAGTTATAAAGAGCTAAGAGTGCCAAGAAATACTAAATCTAAATTTTATGAATATTAATTCTATGAAAAGATTATTAATATTGATTATACTTTTTTGCTCACTTAGTTTGTTTAGTCAAGAGTCAACTTCAGTTAAGGTTCTATATGCAGTTGGTAAAAAGATGGTAAATGGAAAGTCAGTTCTAGACCTTCCTTCGGATAGATGGACATTTTTGCAGACCACAAACTTAAAGTGTTTTAAGTTTTTAGAAATTAAAATATATGTTAAACAAGGAGTTGTAGGTCAAAAGGTAAAATATAAGGTAGAGATTACCAATAAGTCTCCATTTGGAGTTCAACTTAACAATGATTTTGATTTCCCAGACTTTGATGGGTTTCCAAGTATTGAGCCAGGTGGGACAGCATCGCGAGTTAGTAATGATGTTTTAAAAGATTATCCTATTTTAACTATAAGTAGAGTCGAATTTTACTTAACTAGTGCAGAGCAAGAAAAGTATGGGGCACCAAAATATTCTGGATATTTAGATTGTAGTGAGACACCACAGTCATATCTCGCAAAAATCAAGTTAAAAAAAGAAAAAGAAGACAAAATAAGAAGACTAAAAGGGCAGATAAGTTTATTGGGAGATACTAAAGAGGACTTATTTAGTAAAATAGCTCTATATAAACAACTATATGAGTTAGATAAATCATCTAATTATTATAGTCGAATTTCTTCTTACGAAGATCGTTTAAGGAGGTTAGAAGAGGAATTGGCTGAAAACAAGAAAGAGATAGAGTCATTACAAAATAAAATTAACAATAGTGGAAACTCTAAAGAAGGGTTAGAAATAAAGAAAAATTGTTACAGAAAGCTTCAAGATATAGATAAAAACAATGACTACTCTAAAGACATCTCTTATATCGACAGGAAAATAGAAGAAGAAAAAGTAAGGGAAAAAGAATTGGCAGAAAAAACAGCATCTTCAAGTTCTAAAAGTGTTGGCTACTCTAATAGTAACTCTTCTGATGATTTTTGGAAGAGTAGCAAGACAAGTTCAAATAGTTTGTCAACTACAAGCGGTTCAACTAGTAACTCTTCACAAAGTAGCTATGAGGCAGAAGCTGCAGCTAGAAACGCTAGGTCTAAAAAAGGAACTGATTTATTAAATAAGGGGATTAACGAGTTAAATAATGGAATAACTCTCAAGCTATTTCATATTTTAATCAAGCAGAAAGTTATGGTAAAGATGCTTCTTTTTACAAGAGAAAAGCCAGCGAACGAATAGCTGCAAAAAAAAGAGATGAAGAGTTCAAGGCTAAATTAAAGGCCAGCCAACAAAATATAGAGAATATAGAAAAAGCTTCTGAAGCAACTTCAAGAGAATGGCAGCAAGGAAATTATTTAGAAGGTTCAAAGCATTTAGCAAATGAATATGCTAAACAAGGTAATTCAAATGCTGCAGTAGGAACCATTGTGGTAGGTGGGGTAATGGAAATAGGTTCTGCTATAGCGCAAGATAGACAAGCACGTTTAGAAAGGGAGCAAAGGGCAGCTGCTGAAGAAGCTAGGCAAAGAAAAATTAGAGAAGAGCGAGAAAGGGTAAGATTAGCAGAAGAAAGAGAGCGAAAAAGAATAGAACAGCTAGAAAGAGAACGAAAAGCCGAACTTGAAAGGCAGCGATTAGCTAAAATAAAAAGGCAGCAAACTTTTATGTCCTTATTGAAGGATAACGATATGCCTGTATTGACAAGTAATAATAGTAATTTTTCTTATGTAACATATAAGGTTAGCAGTGATGAAGCTTTGGTATACAAGATAAAGTATTTAACTCCTAATAATGAGTTGCCCTTCAAACGAGATGTTGTAGATGAAATAGTAAGAGCATTAAAGAAAAAACAGACTAATGTGTACGCAGGGAATATTTATTTAGAAAAAATATATAGTTCTGAATCTAATAGAGATTATTATTTAGAGCAATGTAAAGGAAAAGCTTTTGCTGCAGATATTAAACTAACTGTTTTTAGTGAGCCTTTAGTTTTTTGTTCTGCATCTAACAGTAATAATAATAACTCTCAAAAAAAAACAGACTTTTGGGGCGATGGAAAGAAAGAAAAAACAGAAACGAAGTCAAATAGTGGTTTTTGGGATTAATAAAAATAAAAAATGAGAAATATTTTAGTTATTGCGCTACTGTTTGTTACAGTAGGAATGTATAGTCAGTCAGACGAAATAAAAGCAAAAGCATATTTTGTAAAAGCAAAGGAAGCCTATGGGAATAGAGATTCTCGAGAAGCATTAACAAGTTTAGATAAAACAGTAGATTATTTAGGAGGAAAGACAACATCTGGAGTAGAGGCGCTTTATGTGAAAGTTTGTAGGAGTTTAAGGAAGCCTTTAGAAACAGAAAAGCACTTAAATTTGTATTTTAAGAAAGCAAGTGAAGATAGTCCAGACTATATTGATATGTTAAAATTGGTGGTTTCGGTTGAAGAGGATGCAAATTACGAACGAGCTAGATTAAAAAGAGAAGCAGCAGCAGAAAAAATAAGAATAGAAGAAGAGAGGCTTAGGAAAATAGAGGAAGAAAAACGCATAAAACGTGAGGAGGAAGAGCGAAAAATACGTGAGAAAGAAGCTGAAATAAAGAGGATAAAAGACGAGAAAGAAGCAGAGATAAGGAAGTTGAAAGAGGCTGAGGAGCTAAAGCAAAAACAAGCTCAAGAATTATTAGAAAAGCAAGAATATATATCTGACTTAAGTCGCTTAAATAAATTTATTGAGAAGGATGATTTTTCGAAGGCTCACGATCTCCATCGTCAAATTATAAAAAGTACCTGGTATTCGGAAGAGGAGATTAAAAACTATTCAAAATTAAAATGTTATACTAGTTATAAAAAGGCAATAAAGGAGAATACAGCAGAAGCTTATTATGTTTTTTTGAAAGAAAATGGGCAAAATGAATGTTCAGGTAATGATGAGGCTAAAAACTATTTAGAAAAATTAAGTATTGAAAAAGGAGACGAGCTGCATAGTATGTCATCTAATCTTAGTATGAAAAAAAAGTCTATAAAGTATTATGAAATGTATTTAGAGTTCTTCCCTAAAGGCTCAAAAAGTAGTTATGCTTCTAGTAGAATTCGAAATTTAAAACTACAAGAAGAGGCTCTTGAAAGAAGGTTGGCTAGAAAGAGAAAACACGCAGGGTATGAGAATACAATATCATTAATTACTTTGTCAAACCAAGCTTTAGGTTTTAATGTTGCAAGTGTTGTTGATAAAGGTTTTGGTTTTTCTATGAATATTAAGGTTGGAGGCGTTGCTAACTTCAAGTATGAGGATTTATATTTGAACTCATTTGGAGGTTTGTCTACTACTCCCGAAAGTAGTTTGTATCCGGCCTATTCAAATTCAAATTCATTTTATGACTTAGAAGATAGGTACTTCGTGAATGCTCCTTCAAACGCCCCAGCTTATACCTTAAGTAGATATACTTACAAAAGGAAAAAGAAAACAAAGTGTTTTACAGTTGGCGTGGGTACTAATTATAAATTGTTTTATCCTGTTTGGGGCTATGTTAATTTAGATATAGGATATGTAGAAACACAATACTTGTATTCAAAGATTGAAGTCGAGGGTAGTAATCCTGGTAATGTTACTGATGATATTTTGATAATATATAAAGATAAGTCTGGGTTTAGATTAGTTCCAGAGTTTGGTTTGCTTTTACCTTTTAAAAAGCTGCATTTAAGTCTTGGGGTAATTAAGTATCCTGATCAACCTTTTTTACCTAATATGGGCTTAGGATATACTTTTTAATAGTATAAGCTATGCTAAGTAAAGATTGCTGATGTCATTGTTGGGTTGTTACGAAGTAATTAGTTGTTTATTAGCGCTTTGTATTATTTTAATGTCACTATTTATTAGTGGATAATTATTTTTTTAATTAAAGATATAAGTATAGTCATATGTGTTTTTGATAGCTATTTGTCTAGGGTTATCAGTATTTAGGTATTGTTGATTGAAGGAGTAAAAGTTAATTATTGCTGCATTCAAGGTTCTAACGCAACAAACCGTTGCTATTTAATTAAGATACTAAGCTACATTTTTTAATTCAAAATTCATCATTTCTGTAGGAGTTTTATATCCAATAATTTTTCTTGGTCTATTGTTTAATTTTTC
>JAGXIB010000038.1 GCA_024635865.1 Flavobacteriales bacterium | reverse complement strand
TCTACCATTTTTTCTGGAGATTCATTTTCTTTAACTGGATCAGCTAAATAAACACCAGTTTTGTATACTTCAGAACCCGTTTCAATATCATATAATTCCATGTTCTCAGAAGCATTTAAAAATGCATCAGGACCTTTATCTGCTCCCTTTTGCCAAGTACTCGTACCATCGTAAGGGACTGGAATTAATACTGTTTTAGCACTGACTAATTGTGCATATTGCTCTTCAATTCCTGCGTATGTTTTCTTGTTATTCATAACCTAAAATAGATAAAAAATTTGTTGCTTTTTGTTCTTCTTTAAATAAGTAATCTGTTAGTTCTCCTTTTTCATTTTTTGTAATCATAATGTGCTTTGGCTGTGGGATTAAACAGTGTTGTAACCCACCATAACCACCTATTGATTCTTGGTATGCTCCCGTATTAAAAAAACCAATATAAAGTGGCTTGTCTTTATTGTATTTTGGTAAATAAATACCATTAATATGTTGTTCTGAGTTATAATAATCGTCGCTATCGCATGTTAAACCTCCTAACAAAACACGTTCGTAATTTGTATCCCAACGGTTGATTGGAAGCATTATAAAACGTTTGTTAATTGCCCAGCTGTCTGGTAGAGTTGTAATAAATGAAGAGTTGATCATGTTCCACTTCTCCTTATCATTTTGTTGTTTCTGATACAATACTTCATAGATAGCTCCTGCGCTTTCTCCAACGGTAAAACTTCCAAACTCAGTGAATAAATTAGGCTCTTGTACTCCCTCTTCTTCACAAGATTGTTTTATAAAACCAACAATTTCATCTATCATGTAATCATACTCATAATCAAACGCTAGTGAGTTCTTGATAGGAAATCCTCCTCCAATATTTAAACTGTCTAGTGATGGGCAAACTTTCTTTAGGTTGATGTAAACTTTAAGACATTTTGTAAGTTCATTCCAATAATAAGCGTTGTCTTTTATCCCTGTATTGATAAAAAAGTGAAGCATTTTAAGTTCTACCTGAGGATTGTTTTCTATTTCTCTTTGGTAGTAATTTACTATGTTTTTATATCCGATTCCTAATCTACTAGTATAGAATTCAAACTTTGGCTCTTCTTCAGAAGCGATTCTTATTCCTACTTTAAAAGGCTTTTTTGTTTCTGCCTGCAATAAAGCTAACTCTTCGTAATTATCGATAATAGGGATACAGTTGTCATAACCTTCTTCGATTAATTCGGCAATATTATTGATGTATTTTTCTCTTTTAAAACCGTTACAGATGACAAAGTTAGACTTTGAAAAGAATCCATTTTTCGATAAGTTTTTTACAATGTCAATATCAAATGCAGAAGAAGTTTCTATGTGTGTATTATTTTTTAACACCTCTTCTAAGACCGGTTTAAAATGTGAGCTTTTTGTACAGTAGCAATAATTATAACTTCCATTATAATTGTGCTTTTCTATTGCTAATTTAAACCAGTTTTTAGCTAAATTTATGTTCTCAGATATTTTTGGTAAATAACTAAACTTCAAAGGAGTTCCATACTTCTCAATTAATGCAGATAAGTCGATGTTATGAAAGTTTAATGTTCCATTTTTTAATTCAAATTCTTGTTGAGGGAAATCAAATGTTTGTTCAATTAAGTCGATGTACTTGGTATTCATTTTTATTTAAATTAAGCTGATTATAAAGTTTATGTTACTTTATTTTCTTCTTTTTTATTACGTGTTTTTCAATAATAGCTCTATCTCTTTCTTTGAGTTTGCTAAGTCCATAATGGAAATCTACCCATTCTAAAGCATCAAACTTATGTGGCTCTAGTAACTCATATTTTTTTACTTTATGTATTAAGTAATAATGAAAAACAATAGGCCCTTCTTCTTTATCAATATGGATTTTCTTTTTTATTAATTTTAACTGTTGCGAACCAATATCAATGTTCCCTTCTTCAATGGCTTCTCTAATTACAGCTTCTTCTGGTGTTTCTTTCTTCTTAACACCACCTCCTAAAAGAGAGTATTGTGTTTTGCTCTTTTTCTTTTTTAATAATAATAATTGTGTACCATTGAAGACAATTAATTTTGATACATTTTTCATTTCATTATTTGTTTATAAAAAGGGAGGGATAATTTCCTCCCTTTTTTTATTTTAATAATTAATCTTCATCCTCGTCTTCATCATCTTTGCTGATAATAGTTGTTGGAGTTAATTTTATTAATTTATAAATTTCTATTAATTCTCCATCTTCATCTTCTTTTTCTGTTGTTGAATATTCTACAGAAAAAGCTTTTCCTTTTTCTTTCGTTTTTAGACTATACTTTGTTAAAACTTCTGGATTTATTTCTTCAAACTCGATATAATCTCCTTCTTCTGTTTCAAAACCATAAGTATTAGACTCTTTTTCATAACCTGAATAATAAGCCTTAACTTTTAAGTTTTGAGCTAAAACACTACCTGATAATAATAGACCAACGAAAGTCCCTACTATAAATTTTTTCATTTTGATTTTATTTTAATATTTATATTAAATTAGCAAACTCCGTTTTTCTTTATTTACAACAAGCTCGGAAAAGCTTTTAGTTTGTTATTTTACCCTAAATAGCAAACACGTAAAATAGTTAGGCTTTAATCTTCTTCGAAAGCTTCTTCTTGATCAAAAGAATGTTCATTTTTATCTTTTTCAAACTCATCGTCAAATTTAATAGTTGGGGTATCAGAATTCATTTTAATTAAATACAAGGTCTCTCCGTAGTTGTAAATTACACCTTCAAAATAAGTTCCTGTGATTACATTTTTTATTGATTGTAACTCTTCCTCTATTCCATAAGGAAAATCTGATCTCATTGCCTTCTTAACTTCTATAGGAAGGTTTTTATATTGTGTGATTATATTTTTCATGGTTATTTTAATTTAATATAAATTAATTTTTACAATTCTTGAAATTGGTATAATCGCACCTTGCTTTAGGATTACCTCTCTATCTGTAACTCCCCAAATGGTAGTTTCAACTTGTTTTAATCCTTCTATGTCTTGAAATATGATTTTAACTTTCTGGTGCTCTAAATTACCTAGCGCAATAGCGTTTTTTAAATCATTGGTTCTTATGTCTCTATCTTGTTTAGAAAACAAAACATCATCTGATGGGAAATGAAGTGACTTAATCACTTCTTTTTCTACTGTTGGAATAAAGGAATTAACAATCATTTTTCTACTGTTTTAAATTAACAATACAAATATTGTTTAACAAATCTGTTTTAAATCTGATCTAATTCTGTAGACAATCTGTAGAATTAAAACGTAAGCCTAAAACTATGTTTATTGTCTGATTGAATGTATTCAATCTCAATAAAATAAAGGTTGCAAATTCGCTCTACAATTGAAAGTCCTAGACCGATTGAGTTTTCGGACTTCTTACCAGAAACAAATCGATCAAAAACATTAAAGTTAGCTTTGTTCAACTTCCCTGAATTAGAGATCAACAAGAAGTCATTCGTTAATTCGATTTCTATGGTTCCATTTAAATCGAGGTTATGAAAAATTGCATTTTTAATTAAATTAGAGAGCAAAACAAAAATTAACATTTCATTCGCTACAATAACTTTATCTGATTTCACCTCTTTTCTTAGCCGAATTTCTTTCACTCTTATTTGGTCTTCAAAGGAGTTTAAAACTTCATTAATACAAGATAAAACACTGACTTCTTCTACCTCTTCGAATTGGTTATTCTCTATCTTAGAGATTAAAATTAAAGACTTATTTAATTTTGTTAATCGATCAATGGTCATAAAAATATCTGAGACTAACTTTAAGTCATTTTTCTTTAAATTCTCTGATTGTATAATCAGTTCCAGTTTAGCTCTAATGATAGCAATGGGCGTCATTAACTCATGATTTAGATTTTCTATAAACTTCTTTTGTGATTGATATTCTTCAAATATTTTTGCAGCCAAAGTCGTTAACTCATTATTTAATTCTCTAAATTCTTGTATTTTAACATTGGAGGAAAAACTCACCTGTTGATTTTGTAAATCACTGTACTTTAAAGTTTTTAACGTTTTAAAAAAGGGAAGCCAAGTATTCTTAAGTAGAAAGTACTTAAACAATACAAACAGTATGACAATGAGTAATAGCGTTAAAAAATAGGTAAAGTAAAGGCTCTCTATAAACGTATTGGTATTTTCAATTTCTTTTCTAATCTCAATTTTAAAATGTTGATCATCAATAGAAATTATCGTTTGTAAAATTCGATAATTAATAAGCTCGTTATCGACTAAAAAAGAACCATTAAAAATGCTATCAGGAGTTATCGACTGACTATTCGATATGATTTTTACACTTGCTCTATTCGTATTGTAGGATAATCCTTCTTTGGGATTTAAACCTTTTAACTGCTTTTTAATAACACTTTTTTCTCTAATTAAGGTTTTATCTACCCTATGCTCAATCTTAGCTTTAATCCAAAAAAACTGCAAAACAGAAGATAAGCCAACAATAGTAATTGCGGAAAAAAGAAGTGTAAATAAGGTTCTATTTATTAAATTATTCATTGTTTGAGAACTTATAGCCTATTCCATAAACCGTATTTATATAGTCTTTTCCCCCTTTTTCAATTATTTTTTTTCTTAAATTTTTAAGGTGCGAATAAATAAAATCGTATGAATCATAAATGTCTACATAATCTCCCCAAATATGATCTGAAATAGATTGTTTTGTAACCACTCTGTTCTTATTTGAAACAAGAAATAACAAGAGTTCATATTCTTTTTTAGTAAGTTTTAATAGGTTTTTATTTACTCTAACGTCTTTAGAGCTGGTATCAATATCTATTTCATTAAAAGTAAGTAAGTCATCTCCATCAAACTTATTTCTTCTTAAAATTGACTTAATCCTTGCATTCAGCTCTGCTAAGTGAAAAGGTTTAGTTAAGTAATCATCAGCACCTAGTTCTAAGCCATCTAATTTATCATCGAGAGAATTATTAGCTGAAAGAATTAGAATTCCTGTTTTATTTTTTAACTCTTTTATTTTATTAATAATAGACAAGCCATTCCCGTCTGGGAGGTTTAGGTCCAAAACAACACAGTCGTAACTATGATGATCTAATTTTTCTTTTGCACTTCTAAGTGTTTTAGAGCCTTCAGAGTTATAACCAAACGAATCGAAATACTTTAACATTGACCTTAACAACTCTTGGTCATCCTCTATTATTAATATCTTCATTTTATTGTAAACCTTATTCAAATGTAAGATAATAAGTAATTAGAGCGCTATTTTACTTAAATTTTATATTACTTAAGAATAATATTTATTCTTTCTTAAGTTTTCTTTTATAAATATCTATTTTTAGTAACTAATTAGGAGAAAGCTACTAAGCTGGCAATAAAATATGAATGATTGAATCACTTTAAATAAGCCTATTTCTTTAATTCTAAATCACCTGATATTTCAAAATGGATGGGAATTAGCTGATCATTGTTTTTTACCTTACTCAGTTTCATATCAGCTTGTATCGTAAGGTTGTAATCAACAATATCTTTGTTCCTAATTATAGAAAATGCCGTTTTTAAGGGGTGTTTAACAATAACGGCAATAGGCAATTTAACTGAAGTTGTAGCAGAAGGTTTAATTCTTATTTTTTGATCTAAAACTTGCTCTTTATGCCAGAATTTTTTAGAGGTAAAATGGTAACGAATATTACTTAGTTCCATATCAATGTTTTTTCCATTATTAATTAATTCGACCTTGACATTAGCAGTCAGCGTTTTATGACGAATATTATATTTTTTTTTGCTGGAGCTTAATACTTTTATTTCGGGTGGGATGGGTACTTCAACTCTCTGACTGTTGGCGTAATCAATTTTCATCTTTCCGAAAATTGTATTATAGATAATGTAAAATTCATAATCAACTGTTGTTGAGTCAGATTCTTGAATACTTTTTATTTTTTTTCTTATTTTTTTAAAAGGAACATTAATTGGAAGTTTTACTGTGTCGATTTCAAATTTATTTTGAGTTATGTCTAATGCAATTAATCCTTTTGCGACCAAGACATCACTAAATTTTATTTTATAATAAATGCTATCAATTTCTATGTTATAGAAACTTCTATTTTGAACTAACAAATCTATTTTTGTGAACAGAGAGTCCCCCTTAACTTTTGCATCTATGTATGCAATATGACTTAAATCGGGAAGGACAAAAGTTAATGCTTTTTTAGGGTTAAAGACATTAATTATAATAATGGCAATAATTACTATTATTATAAGAACAATTGATGTTTTTTTTACTTTATTCAATTTAGCTAATTCTTTTTATTAAAAAATATTTAATCTTTCACCTTCAGAACGTGGAAAATACAAACCAGAAAACAAGCTAAAGGCTGAATCTCAATTGTTGAATAAAAACTTAAAAGCTTGAAAAAAAGTAAGTTGTTTTCGCTGCTTTCAGCTGCTTAATTTACTGTAATAAATAAACTTAAAAGGAGGTAGCCTGACAAAAAAAGTTAAAACTTACACCTAACTATACTAATATACGTATTAACCTTAACTTTATTGTAGAAAATAATTAAACCTAAAAGCAATGCAGAATTTAGAACCTTTTTATGGCTGGAGAGATTTTTATCGAGCTGAAGATGATATTAAGTCTCCCTTTTTTGGAAAAGAGTACAGTGAGTTTGAGTATAAAGAAGTAATCTACAACCATTACATTCATCCTCAATGGGATAGTATTGAGTCTGAAACTTTGTTTGCTAAAGTTCTCTATGTCAATTATGATTCTGGAATGGCTATGGTAGAATTAATTGGAGAATGGAATGATGCCATTTCCAACGATATTGACTTATTGATTGTAAACTTGCTGGACTTCCTAATTAATGAAGGAGTTAATAAAATTACTCTATTAGGAACTTATGTTCTTAACTATCATGCAGGAGAAAATGACTATTACCTAGACTTGCTAGACAAGTTAGAAGGTGGCTGGCTAAAGTACCTTGAGTTTTCTGAACCTGTATTAAATGAAATGAGAGCTAATGGGGTGTTAGATTATTTATCTCCTGTAAATCTTCAAAGCATTAACTGGAGAATAAAACAACCAGAAGATATATTAAATGAAATAGATACAAAAGAGTTAAAATAAAAAAGCGACACTTCTTTAAAAAAGTATCGCTTTTAATAGGCGAATGATAAATAAGCTTAATCAAACAATTCTATTGACTTATCTGAAGATGCTTCAGATTCAAAAGTTTCTCTGTTTTTAAGGGTTTTAACCCAGCCTTCAGAAGTCATAATAGAAACATTAACTGTTTCGCCTTCTAAAGTAGATTTAATAGACCAAACAATATTATCAGCCTCTTTAAACTTTTTACCCGAAATTTGATTTTCAAATAATCTATTTAATATAGTTGTATCATTCATTCCAGAGGCTAAAACTCTACAAATAAAAGACGCTTCATCATAGTCCTTATTCTCAATCAAGACTTTACCATCGTGATTTGTTGGAGCGATATTCATGTCCAAAATAATACCTTCTGGAATTGGAAACTTACCATTATAGGCTTTATATAACAAAGCATTTACAATGAACAGATCCTCATGTAGTGACATGTCGCTGTACTCTTCCCACAATGGCTCTGCTACCATGTCATGAGCAACTTGTATTATTTGATTGTCGTTTAATTTATTGCCAATTTTATATTTTAATATGATTTCAGCAGATTCCTCTGGCTCTAAATCTAATATCGCTAAGACTAAATAGTCATAAACCTCATTTTCTTCTAGATCGCCTGCACCTTCAAAGTCAAGTAGCTCTAAAATATTTCTGTAGTCAACTGTTGTCCAACTATTTTTAATTTCTGTAACCGTTCTATACGATTCTATGGTAACATTAAATTTTGGTTTCATTTTAATACGTTTTTATACTTGGTGTAAAATTCTTATTTTGTTATAGTGGGGGTTAAATACTGTAATATAAAAAAAACTTAGTAATAATCCAATCTTAAAAATATAAATTACTCAAGATAACACACCTCAATTATTATTAGTAATATTGTTATAGTTTATCATAATAATAAAGTAAATAATGACACTTGATTTCTTAGAATATGAAATAGTTGCTTTTGGAGACTACTCACTAACCGTTAGTAGTATTATTGGGATCATAATAACCTTAGTTATAACTAAAATAATTTTAATTTTAATTGTAAAAGCAACAAAAAAACGATCCATAAAACTTCAGATTGATGAAGGGAGATTTCATTCCATCTATAAAATACTGAATTATTTAATTTGGACTTTTTCAATTTTAATTTGTGTTAATTTTTTGGGAGTTGAAGTTGGCGTTATTTTAGCAGGAAGTGCTGCTTTACTTGTTGGGATTGGGTTTGGTCTGCAAAATATATTTAGTGACCTTGTTGCGGGCTTTGTCATCTTATTTGAAGGAACTATAGAAATCAAAGACATTGTTGAAGTGGATGGTGTGATCGGTAGAGTAAAAAAAATAACATTAAGACAAACTACCATTATTACTCAGAATGATTATTCAATCTTGGTTCCCAATCATAAGTTTACAGGAGAAAATGTAATTAATTGGAGTCATGACAATGA
>JAGXIB010000037.1 GCA_024635865.1 Flavobacteriales bacterium | reverse complement strand
TGCAACCATTTTAGAGCCAAACTCTTTTAATTCTGATTCTGTCCAGTTTGCTTTAATTCCTAAAGAAATTAATTTACCGATTACTTCTTGAGATTTTGGTAATTCTAAGTTATTATAGTCTTGAGGAGCTCCTAAATGGTGAATTGCCATTTTGAAAGGCATTTTTAAATTCTTAATATGATCCCATTGATTGATAAAGTGAAACATATTGGTATACCAATAATTAAAACCTCCAATACCATCGGCAGAAAACTGAGCCATCACTTTTTGAGCCATTGCAGTATCTTTCATAAAGAAGTTTAAAAACGTTGCAGAATCTCCTTCTTCGTCTAATTTAGCTCTGAAAGTAATTCCATCTACTTCTGCTAACAAACCTTTTAAGTAAGCTTTATTTTTGCGGTTATTAGTTCTTATTGTTTCAATTTTACGCATTTGCGCTAATCCTACTGCAGCATTTAGTTCAGAAATACGAAAGTTTGTTCCTAATATTGGGTGTTGCTCCATTCCTCTATTGTCTCCGATGTGATCGTGACCATGATCCGAGATTTGGTGCATGTAATCGTAGATTTTTTCATCATCGGTAATACATAAACCACCTTCTCCTGCAGTTGTAATTTTAAAGAAATCGAAACTAAAAGCTCCTGACTTTCCAAATAAACCTACTGATTTTCCTTTATGGAAAGCTCCTAATGCTTGACCAGCATCTTCAACTAAAACTAAATTATGTTTTTCTATCACTGGCATTAAACTATCCATATCGGCAGCTGCACCACACATGTGAACTAATAATACTGCTTTTGTTTTTTCTGTAACTACAGCCTCTATTCCTTCAGCTGACAAACATAAAGTTTCATCAACTTCTGCAAAAACAGGTAAAGCTCCTTGCCATAAAATTGCTTCTACAGTTGCAATGTAAGTGAATGGTGTGACGATAACTTCATCTCCAAACCCAATCCCTGCAGCAGATAAAGCAGCAGTAACAGCAGTAGAACCACTAGAAACCATGTGAGCATATTTTGCTCCTGTATAGTTTTTAGCTAACGTTTCTAAATCTCTTGCTTTCCACTTACCATCTCTTAAATGTTCGTGGTTATAACGAAACAAACATCCTGTTTCTAATACTTCCATTACTTCTTTGCGCTCTTCAGCTCCAAATAAATCAAATCCTGCCATTCTTTTGTTGTCTTATATATGCTGTACTTTGTACAATGTGTTTATCTATTTCTACAAAAATAATATTTTGTGAAGGAATATAGTTATTTAAAAGTTAACGTTTTTATTTATTTATTAACTTTACAACTATGAATATTGTAATAACAGGAGCATCTAGGGGTATTGGATTTGAAACAGCTAAACTACTTTCTAAAGATCATAAGGTATATTGTTTATCTCGTAACATAGAGCCTTTATTAGCTTTAAAAAACGAGAACATTATTCCAATTTCTTTTGATTTAATTACATTTAATGAAGCTACATTAGATTCGTTCTTTGATACTGTCGACACTATAGATGTACTTATAAATAATGCTGGATTACTTGTTAATAAACCTTTTACAGAGGTCACTCCTTTTGAATTGCATAACATGTACACTGTTAATGTTCTAAGTCCCTATCGATTGGTTCAGTATTTCTATCCTAAATTAGTTAATAATAATTCTCATATCTTAAACATAAGTAGTATGGGAGGCGTTCAAGGAAGTGCCAAATTCCCAGGATTAAGTGGCTACAGTTCATCTAAAGGCGCTATGACTATTTTAACTGAATGTTTGGCAGAGGAATTTAAAGAAGACAACGTTACAGTAAACTGCCTAGCATTAGGAGCAGTACAAACAGAAATGTTGGAAGAAGCTTTTCCTGGTTATAAAGCTCCTTTTTCTCCTGAAAAAATGGCTAAATACGTCGCTGATTTCGCTGTAAATGGAAAAGAGTACTATAATGGTAAAGTTATGAATGTAGCGATTAGTACGCCTTGAGTTTAATTAGCAAATTTCGAATTTAAGAATTAAACAAAATCTAAAAATGATTAGATCTACCAAAAAAATAGTTAAAGACAACCCGACTCAGGTTTACTTTAACCCAGAACAGCCTTATATTGAAGTCTTAGGAGTTGAATCCAACTATTCTTCTGAAGAACTGAAATCTTTTGAGATATTATTACACCTTAAATCTATTGATTTTGATGATAATGAAGCCAATAAAGTTTATGACTTAAATCTTGATTTTGATAATGACAACGGAAATATTCTGACTCCAGATCAAGAAAGGATTATTGAAGTTAATAAAAACACAAAAGAATTACTAGCTTATTATACTTTTAAAAACATAAAGACTATACCCAAAAATGAAGACCTTTATTTCAAACTTAATTTTCAATTAATAGATAGAATAAAATCTGAAAATCAACACCATTTATTTAAAAATCATTTAAGCCAAAGTGACAATCTGAAAATAATGTTCTCTGCTCCATTTGGGCATGGAAAAAGTACATTTCTAGAATACTTTTTCAAGGATGAGACAGAACAGTATGATGTAATTAAATTAACTCCAATCAATTACTCAGTTGCCTCTAATGAAGATATTTTTAAGTACATAAAAAGTGATATTTTAATCCAACTAATGGAAAAAGGTTTAGATTATGAATCAAATAAAACATCACACTTAAATTCTCTTTTACAGTTTTCTAAAAACAATTTAGAGAGAATACTAGTTCCATTTTTACTAACAGTTCCCCATATAGGTAAATCTCTTTATTCGGTCACAAAAGACATTCTAAAATTAAAAGATGAATTCTTTGATTTTCATGATGAAAATAATGAATCCGAATTTATTAAAGCTTCAAAGTTTATTGAAGAATTATACGAAAAAGAAGGAAGTATTTATGAAGACAACTTTTACAGTCAGCTTATTAGACAATTATTAGAAGTCTTAAAATTAAAAACAAATAAACAGTCTGTTTTAATAATACATGATTTAGACCGTATGGACCCTGAACATATTTTTAGAATATTAAATATTTTATCTGTTCATTTTGACTCTTTCAACCAAGAAGAATTAGAGGTCCATAACAAGTTTGGTTTTGACAAAATAATTCTAGTTTGTGATTATGAAAATATTAGAAAAATATATGAACACAAATATGGCGAAGGAGTTGACTTTGGAGGTTATATTAATAAATATTATAGCAAAGAAGTTTATCACTTTAACTATAAAAATGAAGTTGAACATATTCTTCAAAAAATTGATAAAAACACTCCCACAAACAGCTCCTTAAATAACTTATATGAGGCATTTTATGACATAGCTAACTCTTTATTTCAAGCTAAACTTCTTTCTTTAAGAGACATTTACAAACTTAGAAACAAAGGCCTTTTTAATTCTAAAAATAATATATACAAATCTAACAATGCAAAAAATGAATACTTTTACTATGGCTTATATTCCCCTATAATTAAAGTATTTACTGACGTACTTGGAGCTTCGATTTTCAAAGCTAAAATAGACTCTTTAAATTCTAATTATTTAATAAAAACAGAAATAAATATAAAATATTCATGCCTTGAATTAATAGGCTCTTACCAAGCTTCTTCATATAATAAGGTTATTAGATACAAATACAAAGATCATATCTACACTATAAACTTTGAAATAGACACTAGAGCTTTAGATTCTAAAATAATTGATATTAAACCTATTAACTTAAATACAGAAGACTTAAATCTTCCATCTGACATTGGGGATTCTGAATTATTTAAATTATTATTAATAAAGAATATAGAAAAATACGAAATCATAAAATCAGATATTCTATAGTTATTTATATAAAAAACGCCATCTAAAAAAGACAGCGTTTAAATAATTGTTAGGAAGCAATCCCTTTACATATTTCTTCTATACTGCCCCCCTACTTCAAACAAAGCATTTGTAATTTCCCCTAGAGAACAAATTTTAGTAGCTTCCATTAGTTCTGCAAATAGATTCTTATTTTGAATGGCAGCATCCTGAATAATTTCAATTTGTTTTGCTACCTCCTCTTTATGAGAGTTATGCAACTCATCTAACATTGAAATTTGGTACTGTTTTTCTTGTTCGGTTGCTCTAATTACTTCTTTTGGAAGAATTGTTGGAGAGCCTTTAGAACTTAAGAATGTGTTTACTCCAATGATTGGAAATTCTCCGTTATGCTTTAATGTTTCGTAATACAAGCTCTCTTCTTGAATCTTACTACGTTGGTACATGGTTTCCATCGCTCCTAAAACACCTCCACGTTCTGTAATTCTATCGAACTCTTCTAAGACTGCAGCTTCTACCAAATCGGTTAATTCTTCTATGATAAAAGCTCCTTGTATTGGGTTTTCATTTTTTGTTAACCCTAACTCTTTATTAATGATTAATTGAATCGCCATTGCACGTCTAACGGACTCTTCAGTCGGTGTGGTAATTGCTTCATCATAAGCATTAGTATGCAATGAGTTACAGTTATCGTAAATCGCATATAACGCTTGTAATGTAGTTCTAATGTCGTTAAAGTCAATTTCTTGAGCATGTAACGAACGACCACTAGTTTGAATATGGTATTTAAGCATTTGTGCTCTCGCACTTGCTCCATATTTATGCTTCATTGCTTTACTCCAAATTTTACGAGCAACACGTCCAATTACTGCATATTCTGGATCAATTCCATTTGAGAAAAAGAACGATAAATTTGGACCAAACTTATTGATATCCATTCCTCTACTTAAGTAATATTCTACGTAAGTAAATCCATTGGCCAATGTTAAGGCTAACTGCGTAATAGGATTTGCTCCTGCTTCGGCAATATGATATCCAGATATAGAAACAGAATAGAAATTACGAACTCCATTCTCTATAAAGTATTCTTGAACATCTCCCATTAAGCGCAAAGCAAATTCGGTAGAGAATATACACGTGTTTTGTGCTTGATCTTCTTTTAATATATCTGCTTGAACTGTTCCTCTAACTTTAGTTAAAGTATCTATTTTTATTTGATTATAAATTGCTGCAGGTAACACTTTATCTCCTGTTACTCCCAACAACATTAAACCTAAACCATCATTACCTTGGGGTAAGTCTCCCTGATAAGCTGGACGATTTGTTCCTTTTGCTTTGTAAATTGCTTTTATTTTTGCTTCAACCTCAGCTTCTAAACCATTTTCTTTAATGTGTTTCTCACAATTTTGATCGATTGCAGCATTCATAAAGAAACCTAGCAACATTGGCGCCGGTCCATTTATAGTCATCGAAACTGATGTTAATGCGTGTGTTAAATCAAAACCAGAGTATAATTTCTTTGCGTCATCTAAACAACAGATAGATACCCCAGAATTTCCAATTTTACCATATATATCTGGTCTTAAGTCTGGGTTATTTCCATACAATGTAACCGAATCAAATGCAGTAGACAAACGCTTTGCAGGCATTCCTAAACTTACATAGTGAAAACGTTTGTTGGTACGCTCTGGCCCTCCTTCTCCCGCAAACATTCTTGTAGGGTCTTCTCCTTCTCTTTTGAAAGGAAATAAACCAGCTGTATAAGGAAACTCTCCTGGTACATTTTCTTGTAAATTCCATTTTAATAAATCTCCCCAAGCTTTATACTTTGGTAAAGATATTTTAGGAATTTGTAAATGAGATAATGACTCTGAATGCGTTTGAATCGACAATTCTTTATCTCTAACTTTAAATTTAAAAACAGGCTCTTTGTATTTCTTTTCTACTTCTCCCCAGTTGATAATGGTATCCCAATTATGAGGGTTTAAATCCATCTTAATACGATCAAATTCCTTGATTAATAAATCAACCAAAATTTGATTTTCTTCTTTTATTGTAACTCCTTCTAAAACTACTCCTACTTTGTCTAATTTAGGCTGAATTGCTAAAACAGTTTCGATTGTTTTATAGATTCCATATAGTTTTTGAGCGACTTCTGCTTGTTTATTGACGTTATTATCGTAAGCTCTATTATTTTCAGCAATTTCAGATAAATACCTAGTTCTTGCTGGAGGAATAACAAATATCTTTTCAGACATTTCTTTTGTTATTTCAAATTCAGATTGTAAATCACCTTCTGTTTTCTCAACAATCTTATCCATGATTGCTTTGTACAAGGTATTCATTCCTGGATCGTTGAACTGAGAAGCTATAGTGCCAAACACTGGTAAATCATCTTGGTTTACATCCCAAAGGTTATGATTGCGCATGTATTGTTTCTTCACATCTCTTAATGCATCTAAAGAACCTCTCTTGTCAAATTTGTTAATTGCCACCAAATCGGCAAAATCTAACATATCAATTTTCTCTAACTGTGTAGCAGCTCCAAACTCCGGAGTCATCACATACAAACTCACTTCAGAGTGATCCATAATTTCTGTATCGGATTGTCCAATTCCAGAAGTTTCTAGTATAATTAAGTCGAAATTAGCTGCTTTTAAAATCAATAATGCCTCTGAAACATGTTTGCTCAATGCCAAGTTACTTTGACGAGTGGCTAACGAACGCATATATACTCGATCATTATCGATTGCATTCATACGAATACGATCTCCTAATAATGCTCCTCCTGTTTTTCTTTTAGAAGGATCTACAGAAACGATTGCAATATTTTTGGTAGGAAAATCTATTAAGAAACGGCGCACTAACTCATCTACTAGTGAAGATTTACCTGCTCCTCCTGTCCCTGTAATTCCTAAAATAGGTGTGGTATGTTTAGATGCCATTTCATGAACAGCTTATAACATGGCAACATTGTATGCTGGGAAATTTTCAGCAGCACTTATTAAACGTGCTATTGAGTGA
>JAGXIB010000003.1 GCA_024635865.1 Flavobacteriales bacterium | reverse complement strand
GCCTCGTCCAATGTCATTTCGTCTTCAATATCCTCAGTCTCTAAAGACCTGTAGCGTAATTTAAGTAAAACCTTAAACTCATTCTCAGAATAGACTGGCCTGACAAATATATTTTTTAAGTTGGGTTTACCAACGGTCTTAGCCATGGTTAACTTCGCAAAGCGACCTTCTTCTACACTTTCTTTTACCTGTTTCCAGAAAAGATCAAATACATCTTGATAAGGCATAAACTATAGTTTAATGAAAAAAAATATTTAACTTATCAAAAGTAAGATTAATAATTCAATTCATTGATTCTAATCTTTCTTCATTATTCAATAAATAAAGAAACGACTAACCAAACATAGGCTGAAATTTATTTTTGGTAGAAATGACTGAATTTCAAATCTCATAAATTAAAATAGTAACCCATAAAATAAAACCAACTGATTATTTCACAGCTGAGTTTAATTCTTAAATACTTATATTTGTACTTAATCCTTAAGTACCATAATGATGATCAAACTTCAAGAAATAAACTTCCCTAAAGACTGTGAAATAATTAAACATATTTTTCATGATTACGATCCAGTAAAGGCATTTAACGAAGAAGATTGTTTTGATTATTTAAGTGAAGATTTACTCCAATGTTACTTTTCAGAAGAAGATATTATTCTAGACTTAGGTTGGTATGGTGATCTAATTTCTGGAAAAGGAGAATTTAGAATTCAAATTATCCAAAACGAAAACTGGGAGGTACCTGTTAACGTTATCCATTCAAAATCTGTTGAAGAGATTACTATTCTATTAAATAAAACTTTAGATTACTTTACTTCAATAGAAATCGAAGAAGAAAAAGAAGTAATCAATAAATACATTTAGTATTCAATCAACTAGGAGTAAATATTTATTCGAGTAATAGCCTTAAACCTGTTGATCTAAGTAATTATAAAAATGGAGTTTTTATACTATTGTTGTAAAACATAAAAATCTAAAAATCTAAAATAAATCTAATTTAAAAGAGATAAAAAATATTTATTTATACCATTAGATTCTATTTACTTTTTTCTTTATGCAAATTAACAAAATTAAAAGAAGGGAGAATAACAGGATTAAAACCAGAGTTCAAAGTCAGATTAGATACATAAGCTCTTATGTATGGAAACGCTATAGCTGGAGCATTAATATAGCAAAAACTCGAATCTAAAAATTCATTATCCAAAGATTCGTTTGTTAAAAATTGAGCAACTGCATTTACACTAAACTTAAAATTTTTATTTTCTAGTTCAAGACAAAAATTTATAGAAAATTTATTAGACTCATCATCATTAATCAAGGATGATGTAAAATCTAGACTTGTTTTAATTTTCGATGTTATTGCCTTATCCAATGACTCAACTTTTAATTGAACGTTATTGTAATATATATGTTCTAATTGTATTTGCATATTAAGCTGCTAAAGCATAATTATTTTCACCAGCATTTGAATATTTAGAAGCAATTTTATCGGCTACTATATATTTTGGTTTTCTTTTTTCAAGAATAATATCTACTGACTCTCCATTTAATAATCTATCAACTAATTCTCTATTATCAGCAAAATCAATCCATTGTTGAACTTTATCCTCAGTAAAAGAAGATAAAATTTCATCAAATTTGGCGTTTAGTTTATTTATATTAAGCATAATATAACATTTTAGTTTTGTTCCTCCAAATGTATTGTAAAGTTAGAAATATTTTCAAGACTATATGATACTATTTGTATTCTTTTAATATAGTAGAAAAATTTATGTTTTTTATCCTCTGAATGAACTACAACAGAATACTTTCTTCCTGGTTTCCTATTTGTATTTATAGGCATATCATCATAAATCATGCCTTTTATCCCCATTTCATTCCAAAAATTATCTGCTAAAAATTCATGCACCCTTTTTAAAGTTACTACCTTACCTAAAGACTTTAAATGATTAGAAGCTTTATCAATCCAGTTTTTAAATGCGAAATAATGTTTTTCATCAAAAACTGTATTTAAAAAATCTTCAGTATCAATTTCACCTATATATACATCGTAAGAACCTGTCGCCATTTTAAAATCTTCCCCCCAATATTTAGAAAACTCTTCATCAACCCAAAAATAGTATCCCTTTCCTAACCACGCATCTATTGATGTGCAAATGATTGGATTTTCTAAAACACCATCTGGACGATATTCTTGAGTATGATATCCAATGATTTTTTTTGTGTCGGGTATTCTTTGCATAAAGGGTTTAATTGTTAGTCAAAGATTATAAATAATAATGAATTATACACTAAATTATTAAAAGTCTTTACAATATTCTATATATATTCACTTAATAATCTATGACTTAAATTTTATAATCTCCTATTCACAACCTATATACAAAAAAACGTTTTACAACTCTATATATAACGATGGCCTTCAAATTCAACAGAGAATATTGAAAATATAAATGCTGTATTTATAAGCTAAGCACCACTAAATATAATCATTAAAAAAAGCTGCAATTCTCTTTTCGCTCCACAAGTACTTTTTATTAAAATCATAAAAACCAACGTGACCTCCGTATTTTGGAGTCATTAAATATAAATACTCACTTTCTTCGGCCTCTTTTGTAGGGATACATGATTTAGAAGCAAAAGGGTCGTCTAAGGCGTTAATAATTAATGTAGGTGTTTCTATGTTCTTTAAAAACTGTAGACTATTACTTTGCGCATAATAGTCTTTTGCATCTTTAAACCCGTTGATCACACTTGTAAAGTAATCGTCGAAGTCAATAACTCTTTTGACTTTCTTTAAATCATCTATTGGGACCTCATCGGGATACTGCTCGTGCTTTAACTTCATCTTTTTTGTTAACGTTGAAATGAAGTTTTTTGAGTAAACAATATTCTTAGGTTTGGATAACTCTAAAGAAGCTCCTTCTAAATCGACCAAAGCTGAAACAGCTGCAGCAGCTTTTATTTTAGGGTTCAGTTTGTATTCTCCATCCCCTAAGTACTTTAAAATTAAGTTACTTCCCAAACTAAAGCCTACTAGATAAATCTCTTTATACCCAGACTCTATCAGCTCAATGACTAAGTTGATATCTCTTGTATCTCCAGCATTGTAGGATTTTAATTGCCTATTAACCTCTCCACTACAAAAACGATAATTCATTGCTGCAATGTCAAAACCAGTGTTGCTTAATAAAGAGGCAATACCTTGAATGTAATTTGAATTACTATTCCCTTCCAGCCCGTGGCATAAAATAGCTATTTTTTCATGTCCATTTTTACAAAAATCAACGTCTAAAAAGTCATCATCTGGAGTTTCAATTCGCTCTCTTTTATAATTTAGTTTTGGTGGAGTTCTAATCAATGAAGTTAGAATCGTATTTAAATGTCCATTTCTAAAGACAAGAGAAGGTTTAAAATTAGATTTTACTAATGGCATCTTAAGGCTTAACTATAGCTGTTTTTACTTATTTAGTATTTTATCAGCAATCTCTTGAGCATCTTGGCAATACTTATCCTCCCCTTTTAAGGTCCATTCCCCAGTTTTATCAATATAAAATTTAACTGTTTTTTCTACCACCTCCGAATAACCGCCAAGTGAGGTTAACATATTTTGAACTTCTTCTACATAATCACTTCCGCTAAATTCATTTTTTTGTACTAAACTCCACAATCTATTAATCCGTTTAGCTTTTTCTTTATAAGCTGGATTTGTTGATTTGTGAGCCATTAAAAAAAGTGAAAGTGCTTTCGCTTCTGGTGATGGTTTATCTGATTTTTTGCTCATGCTTTTTTTGTCTATTAAATTAAGTAGCTAAAACTACTTTAATATTTTTAATCAATTCTTTTTTAATCTGTTAAATCGTCGAGTTTATCAAAAAGAAGACCCTGTCTGTAGTCTCATCCAATGCTACTAATATCCGCCATTACGTTTTCTCAAGAACCATTCTATAGAAAGTAAAAGTAATATTACAGCAAAAATCCACTTCCACTTTATAACATCCTCTACAGATTTTTTGACATAAGAAATAGGAACAATGTTTTCTTGATTATAGATCTCTTCTTCTAACTCCTTTAACTGATTAGTATAAAATAATTTTCCGTTTTTAGATGCCGCTAAATTATACAACAGTTGGTGATTAGCGACTAAGTTAAGGTACTCAACTTTTAACTCCTCTACTGAGAATTTTCCTACTTTTTCATATTGCTTGCCATCAAAATTAGTAGAAGCAGTGTAAGTATACTCTCCAGACTTAAACATTCCAGCATCTAATCGATAACCTTTACCAGCCTTAGACATCATTTTATTTGGATACTCTTCTCCCTTCTCATTAATGATCTTTATTTCAATTTCAGAGTCATTAATTAATTCATAACTCTCGTTATATAACTCTGCATCAATTACTAATTTTTCATTTTCAAGTATTAACTCTTTATTGGAAATCCTAAATTGACTTTTATCTTTTTTTGATACTAAATATTGAATTGATTTTTGGATCAGTTCTTCAAAATTATCATTATTATCATTCTTTAAGTAATCTAAAAATTTCCAGCGCCATAATCCCTCTCCTAGAAGAAACCCTATTTTTTGGCCATCATTTTCATTAAAAATCAATAAAGGATAATTCGTTTTCGTCCCATTTATTTTTTGATTCAGTAAAACATTATTACTTTGAGCAACTTTATACCCTCCAGCGAAAGGTACTTGTAAAGGTGGGTAATCTGCAAGGTCACTTCTTAACTCATTAGAAATTGTAAACTTATTAAAAGAGGGATTTAAACTTCCAGTTGCAGAAGAAAACCCTTTCGCTCCTATGACCGCAAACTTCTGTTTTAACTGATTTATTTTATTATAATTGGTGGTTTCAGTTGCGCAAATTAAGACTGGTGTCTTCGTCTTCATTAAGTTTTCTAGTAATGCATTGTTTTGTTCTTGCTGACTTGGAATTCCATGCAAAATTACTAAACTATACTTTTCTATTTTCTCCTTAAAGTCTTTAACTAACTCCACTTTTAATGCGTAATTTTTATTTTTTAATAAGACTTCTTT
>JAGXIB010000036.1 GCA_024635865.1 Flavobacteriales bacterium | reverse complement strand
AGATGTGTATAAGAGACAGATTTCCTAGTGACCGAATTTTAATTTCTGACCGGAAAAATGGTCTATTTTTACTTAGACATACCCCACCTCCAATAATAAACCCAGCAAATGAGGGTGATCATGGTATTTTTCCAAATCCGCTTGTAAATGAAGGTTATTTCTATTATGACCAGCCTGTAAACTTCTCATATACCTTAACTATTTACAATGAATTAGGGAAGCTTATTGAAACTTACAATGGACACGAGGATTTTTTAAAACTTACCTTAACCAATTATGCACAAGGAAATTATATTTATCGATTCTACAGTGAAGAAAATGAAAAAACATTGTCTGGGAAATTTATAAAACTATAGTCGAGTGATAGAAAAATCAACTAATTTCTTTGAGGATGCTAAAGCTATTGCTAAATTAATTCCGACAGGAAGAGTCTGCTCCTATGGGGAAATAGCAAAATATTTAGGCGCTACTAAATCTGCTAGAATGGTAGGTTGGGCTTTAAACAGCTCAAAGCCAGAAGAAAACATTCCAGCCCACAGAGTTGTAAATAGAAAAGGATTATTAACTGGTAAAAAACACTTTGAAGGGCCTAACGAAATGCAACTATTATTAGAATCTGAGGGGGTTATAGTCATCAATAACCAAATTCAAGATTTGGATCAAATTTGGTGGAATCCTAACGAAGAATTATTGTAAGCCAAAGTCAACTTAAAAATAAACGATTAAATTGATTTACTTTTTTATTATTTTAATTATTGCTACTTGACTGTCGTTAGTTAATTTAACAATGTAATTACCACTACTCAAACCTTCTAAATTAATTACAGATTCTCCATTATTATTTTGCTGATTTCTTACTTGTTTTCCCTCTATATTTATAACAGAGATCGTATATGGTTTATCATTTAAGGAAATTAATTTTAATGGTCCAGAAGTAGGGTTTTCGCTTTTAATGGAAATCCAACTTTCTCCCTCAACAAACTCATCAATACTTAACAATGCTGATTTTTTATAGCGACTAAAAAACTTCCAAATCTCAGTACTTGCATCAAAATCATAATTAGTAACCTTACCAGGTCTTGGGTATCCGCCTGGCCAAGTATGCCCCCCTCCTATAATTTTATAATGGACTACTTCTGCTCCATTATCACCATTAAAATAATCATAACGTATTGCAGTACAATTGTCTGTTGTGTTAACATCTTGTAATGGGGTAATAATGGGGTTAGTTGTACAATTATTATGCGCAACCCATAAATTGACCACATCTTCCACACTTTTGTACTGTTGAAAAATTGCTCCTGAATATGATACCGTAGGGTCATCATCCCCATGTATTTGCATAACAGGAACTGGTTTAGTCACTGTATTTCTACCTTCTTGTAACAACGTCATTGTTCCAGCAACAGAAGCAACTGCCGTAATTTTATCGCTTAATTGCCCAGCTAAGGTTAAACTCATAAAACCTCCATTACTCATTCCTGTGCTAAATACTCTTTCACTGTCTATAGCATATTGGGAAGATATAGTATCGATTAGATTACTTAAAAACTCTAAATCTTTCACAAATGTTCCCAAGTTCGCATTCCAATGAGAAACTGTTTGTCCTCCAACTGTTCTTATTGTGCCTTGAGGCAATAAGATAATAAAGTTAGCTGTATCTGCTATTGCTCTAAAATCTCCGTATGACATCTGAAAATCGCTTGTTCTTCCTAAACCATGAAGGTTTAGTAATAAAGGAACTTCCTCAGTACCATCATAAGAAGCCGGAATGTATAATTTGTAGGTTCTTATGTTTCCATCGTGAGCCATACTACTATCGAGAACTGTTTGAGCTAAAAAACTAAAATTTATTATGAATACTAATGTTGTAATAATGTATTTCATCCTTTACCTTCTATAAATTGCTTAATAAACCTATTGAACAAATTAAAACAATCAAAATCCTAAAAACAGTTTGTTAACTCTCTTTTTAGTCAACCTCCTTTCTTTTTTACTTTAAACCCCTCTTTAATCAAGAGGTCATAGATTTTATCTTTTACTTCTCCCTGAACAATGATTTCTCCTTCTTTGGAAGATCCTCCAACACCACACTTAGACTTCAACAACTTTCCTAGCTCTTTTAAATCCTCATCTGTTCCAACAAAACCTTCAACCAGAGTCACTGACTTTCCTTTTCTTTTTTTTCGGTCAATAGAGACAAAGAGCATCTGCTCTTTAGGAGCAAGTGTTTCTTGCTCTTCTTCCCCATCATAGTCATAAGAAAAATCTTGATTAGTAGAATAAACAATATCTACTTTTTTTTTACTTTTCTTCGCAATCTATTTTATTGCTTTATGATCTTAATAATTGCAGCTTGTTGATTATCTGTAACCTTAACAAGGTAATTTCCATTGCTTAAACTAGCTAAATTAATCGTTGATTCTCCAATATTATTGTTCTGAGTTAAAAGTACTTTCCCTTCTATATTTATGATAGAGATTGAGTAAGGATTCGTATTTAAAGAAGCTAACTTTAACATTCCTAAAGAAGGGTTTTCACTTCTCAATTCTATCCATTCACTTCCTTTTACAAATTCATCAACACTAACTAACGAAGATTTTTCATACTTGCTAAAAAACTTCCAGATTTCAGTACTTGCATCAAAATCCTGATTAGTAACTTTACCTGATTGAGCAAATGCTCCTGGCCAAGTATGTTCTCCTCCAGTAATTTTATAATGAACGACTTCTGCACCACTATCACCGTTTAAATAATCATAACGTGTAGCTGTACAATTATCTGAAGTAATAACATCAGGAACAGCAGTAATAATAGGAGTTTGATCACAATTATTGTGAGCAATCCAATAATTTAAAACGGAGTCAACAGATAAAGAACTCCCTAACGGATTTACAGATCCATTATACGCTACCGTTGGATCAGCATCGCCATGAATTTGCATAACTGGGACAGGTCTAATTACTGTGTTTGCTGGAATTTGATTTCCTGTCATTGTCCCAGTAACAGAAGCAACAGCAGCAATTTTACTACTTAATTGGCCAGCAAGAGTTATACTCATATATCCCCCATTACTCATCCCAGTACTGTAAATTCTGTTTTCATTAATCATATAATCATTTGAAATCGAATCTATTAAACTACTTAGGAAATTAATGTCATCAATTCCTGATCCAAAATTAGCATTCCAGTGAGGTTGCTGATTAAATGGATTTGGTAAACCTTGTGGCAAAAGAATAATAAAGTTTGCAGTATCAGCAATAGGTCTAAAATCACCGTAACCTAATTGTTGAGTGTTATTACTACCTAAACCATGTAAATTAAGAACTAAAGGAACCTCCTCGGTACCATCATAAGAAGCTGGAACATATAACTTGTAAGTTCTTGTTCCTCCATCGTGCGTTATACTTCCGTTAGAGGTAGTCTGCGCAGAATAACTCATAGCAATTGCAACAGATAAAATGGTAATTATTTTTTTCATAATTTTTAATATTCTATCACTCTAAATTGTGATAATTTTGTTGAATCTATGCTTTAACTCATTAGATTCTTTCTCGTTCATTTATGTCTTTTTTATGGAATTTAGTTATCAATTAAACAATCTTTTTTATTTCACACTTAACACTTGCTCAATATAACTCGCTGTATTTACAACGATTTAAAACAAATTATATTAATTCTGACCTACTTTCCATCTCAAATATATTCAATTTTGATGACTGTAGCTTAATTAATTCCTCTTTTTTAAGCAACTTCACTCTTCATTAAGTGAGTTAAAACAGTCAATTTAGGTGTCCCAACACTATTAGTCTCAAGAGAACTTATACCTATATTCTTTCTAATCTAGATCTATGCGGACAATAACCTTTACCTTCTTTTTATTGAAAGAACAGTTTTTCTTACAAGTCATTGGTTATTTATACTGATTTATATAAGAGGATGTTCTTTTTAAGATAATCATAAAATTGATGAACATTTGAGTAAACTATTCTATTTTAGAGGGCTATTATCAACTATTTAACAATGAAACAAAATCTAATTTTAACTCTATTTTTTATTATAGCTGCATTAGAAATCCTAGGAGAGGTAATAGGAATGCGTATTTTTGTTCTCTTTTTTAAACCACTATTAATGCCATTTTTATTGGCTTGGTACATTTCTACCAATCGAGCCAACAATAAAACACTTCAGAAAAGCATGATTGCTGCACTTATATTTTCTTTTTTAGGAGATACTCTTTTGCTTTTTGTAGCTCAAAATGAAGTTTTTTTCTTACTCGGGTTAGGAGCTTTCTTAATTGCTCAATTATCTTATACTTATGTATTTAATAACGACAGAGCAAAAAATAAATTAACGCTCCCTTACACCTCTTTAATTTTTATAATTTCCTCTCTCTATATTCTCTTTTTATTTCTTAACATCTACGAAAACTTAAAAGAATTTACAATCCCTGTTGCAATATATACTATTGCCGTATCATTAATGGGGATCACTGCGGCTTTAAGGTTAAACTCTGTCAACAATAAAAGTTATCGTTTAACTTTTATTGGAGCTGTATTGTTTGTGCTTTCGGATACCATAATTGCAATAGATAAGTTTTCTTATAATGGGCTATTACCGTATGCATCTGTAATGATCATGAGCCTTTATATTGCAGGGCAGTATTTGATTGTAAAAGGAATGATGAAAAAGTGACTATTTAGATCTAACACTTAATATAACTCACAAATAATTACTAAATCATTCCTCTAGATTTGATTTCTAAGTATTTGTTAATGGTATTCACAGTTAAATCTTGAGGCTTAGTTAATATACTCTGAATTCCGTGCTTGTTTAACTCTTGCACCATTTTTTTCTTTTCTAATGCAAATTTTCCAGCCATGGTTTTGACATAAATATCTTTCACATTTTTACTTTGTTGATCTGCAACATCCAGTATTTCGGTATTTTCAAAAAAAACAACCACTAATAAGTGTTGTTTACTCATCCGCCTTAATATTGGCAAATTTCGTTCTAAGGCATAATGACTTTCAAAATTAGTAAACAATAAAATTAAACTCCTCCCTTTTATTATGTTCCTAACTCCATAATAAAGACTTTCAAAATTAGACTCTAAGTAGCGTGTCTTTTGACGATACAAGACATCCATTATTTTTCTTAGCTGTAACCCAGAAACTTCTGCAGGAACTCTTGAGCCTAACTTATCGGAAAAAGTAATAACTCCAGCTTTGTCCCCTTTTTTAAGAATAACATTAGACAACACCAAACTTGCATTAATGGAGTGATCTAGTAGTGATAGTTCGTTAAAAGGCGAACGCATCGAACGACTTTTATCGATAATACAATAGACTTGTTGTGACTTCTCATCTTGATATTGGTTAACCATTAACTCTCCAGTTCGACTAGTAGCTCTCCAGTTTACCGTTCTTAAATCGTCTCCTTGTACATAGTTCTTTATTTGTTCAAACTCATTATTGTTTCCTAATCTTCTTACTTTTTTTATCCCTTGAAAAACAGCTGTTTGAGAAAATAGTTGAAGTTCGTATTTTTTCATTTGTAACACAGATGGATAAACAGCTACTTCTTGTTTACCTTCCACCTCTACTCTTCGCTCTACCATCCTAAAGACAGTGGACACAAATAAGTTAATGTTATGAAAGGTATACTCTCCTCGTTTAGTAGGCTTTAAAGAGTAGTTAATTGATTTTGCTTCTCCACCTCTTAATGATATTTTTCGTTCAAAATCTCTAATTTGAAATTGAAAAGGAAGTTCATCTATTACTTTTACATTAATTGGAATTCCATACCCACTGTTTACCCGTAACTCGACATGGTTTAAATCTCCTAAAGATAATGGAGTGTTAACCTTTCTCTTGGCATCTACTTTAGTTTTATTGAAAAATAAAATAAAAGTATCAAGAAATAAAATCGCTAATAAAATAACGAATGCCAATTGAGCAAATGGAAACAAAAAGTCAAATGGAAAACTAAAACAAAACAGTACAATCACCACGACCCAATAGAGAAAGAAGTAATTAGTTAAATAAAACTGTTTAAAAAAATGCAACATTCGTATTAAAATAAATTGAGCAGGAAATTAATCATTAATCCTGAGTTTTTTCTTGTTAAAGCTGATTAATTTCTCTAGACCCTAACCCCCATCACAGTGACATCATCAATTTGTTCGTAATCTCCTTTCCAGTCCTGAAAATTTTGATCTATAACTTTCTTTTGCTCTTCCATTGGTTTTTCATTTATCGACAACAATAACTCTCTAAATGGTTTCGCTTTAAACTTCTTATTTCTTTCTCCTCCAAACTGATCGACGTAACCGTCTGAGAACAAATAGAAAGCATCTCCTTCTTCTAGGTGCGCATTGTTTAAAGTAAATGGTTTTACATTTTCTCCATACTCACCTATTGGCTGTTTATCCCCTTTAATTTCGTACATAAACAACCCATTGACTTCAGCTATTGGTAAAGCCGTTTCTTTGTTAATTCTTTTCTCAGGATTTTTGCTGGCAATCCAAACTGGGTTATTTGCACCTGAGAAATAAAGCATTTTTGTTTCATTATTTAACACCGCAAACGAGATATCCATTCCATCTTTCATAGTATAGCCCTCCTTGTCAGTTAGTGTTAGTTTAACTAATCGACTTAACTCATCTAATATTTGATTTGGAATATCTATTTGTTTAGAATTATAAATTTCATTTAATAAAATAGTTCCGATCATTGAAATAAAAGCACCTGGTATACCATGACCTGTACAATCAGCTACAGCATAACCATTGTATTCTTGCCTTTGTTCAAACCAGAAAAAGTCTCCTGATACTTTTTCTTTAGGGTTAAAATAGATGAATGAATCTTTAGTTAAATCTTCTATTTTTAAGGAAGGAAGCACCGCCCGTTGTATTAACTCTGCGTAATCGATAGAGTCTCTAATTTCGGTTGTAACCTCCTCTAATTCTTTATGTGTACTTTCTAGCTCACTTTTTTGCATTTGAATTTTAGTCCGTTGCCTTTTTGTTACCTGTAATCTTCTATAAAGAAAAACTAAAAATAAGATAACTAAACAAAGTACTACAAGAGAAAACACTGTGTAAACATATTGTTTTTCTTTTTTTTCCATTTCTACTGCTAACCGCTTTTCATTCTCTGCATCATCTATCAATTTTAACTTTTCATATTCATACCTAGATTCTTGTTCAATGCTAGCCTTTAGGTTACTTTCATTTTTTAGACTATCCCTCGTATTAATATACAATTCATACATTTCAAGAGCTTCTAATCCTTTCCCTAAGTTTTTATATATAGTCACTAGTTGAGATGCTGCTAGTTTAATTAAGTTAGGGTATTTTAATTCTTTGGCTAATTCAAGATTTTTTTCAGCGTAAACTAATGCTCTGGAGTAATCTTCTTTCTTTATAAATGCTGCTGCAAGAAATTGATTATTTTTACATTTTCCTTCTTTATCATTTAACTCTTCATATATTTCTGCTCCCTGATTCAGCAAATCAAATCCTTTTTCAAAATCACCACTTTCAATATATAAATAACCTGTGTTCTGAAGACTACTTGCTATTAACCTCTTATTCCCAATAAGCTTTCGAAGCTCTAAGCTATTCTCTAAAAAGGTTAAAGCTTTTGTAGTATCTTTTAGTAAAGTATAAACAACCCCTATATCATTGTATGAATAAGCTACTCCCATTGAATCATTTATGCTTAGATTAATATTAAGCCCCTGATTGAAACAATCTAATGCTTTGTCGTAATCTTCTTGACTTTTATGTATGTAGCCTATATTACTTAATAAGTTAGCAATATTTACACTGTCTTTTGCTAGTTCTAAAAAACCTAAACTTTTATAAAAATAAGTCAGTGCATTTTTGATGTCTCCTTGCTGGTAAAGGATAAAACCTATATTGTTTATACACTCAGCACTTGCTATGTGATTATTTATTTTTTTTGCATAGTCAAAACCTTTATTAAAATAATAAATTGCACTATCATTTTGTTCGTTTTTAAAGTAGTGTTGCCCTTTATATTGATAGCCTTTGTAAACGAAAAATAGGGCTCGTTCTTTAACTCTTCCATTGCTAGTATTAGCATAATCTATAGATCTATGAATCCCTTTATTAATAAATATAACAGCAGAGTCTTTAGAGACCTTAGAATATAGATCAGCTAATTCATAAAAAGCTTTTATGTTTAAAGAATCTTCTTTCTTTAACTTTAATTCTTTTTTTAAACTATCTACTTTAGAGTTAAGTTGACTCTCTGATAACTGCCCATAAAAAGTTGATGAAGCTATAAAAAATACAATTAAGGTATAAAGGTAGACTTTGATTTTCTGCATTTATGCTGATTTAATAAGATCGTAAATTAGTTAAAATTTCTTATTTTAACAAAAATAATTACACTCTAACTCCCATTACAGTTACATCATCTATTTGCTCATAATCTCCTTTCCAATCTCTGAAATTTTGATCTAAAATCATTTTTTGATCGTCCATTGTTTTTTCTTGTATTGATAATAAGAGTTCTCTAAAAGGTTTCGCTTTAAATTTCTTATTTCTGTCTCCTCCAAACTGATCTACATAACCATCTGAGAACAAATAAAATGAATCTCCTTCTTCTAGCTGAGCACTATTTAAAGTAAAAGGTTTTATGTTTTCTCCATATTCTCCTATTGGTTGTTTATCTCCTTTTATTTCGAAAACATACTTACCATTAATATCCGAAATAGGAACTGCCAATTCTTTATTAATTTTCTTCTCTTTATCTTTACTTACTATCCAAACAGGGTTATTCGCCCCAGTGAAATATAGCATTTTTGTTTCGTTATTCAATAAGACAAATGACATATCCATTCCATCCTTCATGGTATAACCATCTTTATTTGTTAGTGTTAAACGCACTAAACGACTTAACTCATCCAAAATCTTATTAGGAACATTTAATTCTTTCGAATTATGTATTTCATTTAATAAAATAGTTCCTACCATAGAAATAAAAGCTCCTGGAATCCCATGACCAGTGCAATCTGCAACACAATAACCGCTATATTCTTCTTTTTGCTCTAACCAATAAAAATCTCCCGAAACCCTATCTTTCGGGTTAAAGTAGATAAATGCTTCATTTTTAAGTTCACTTATATCTAGACTAGGTAAAACAGCTGTTTGAATCATTTCGGCATAGTTTATAGAATCCGAAATTTCTTTACTGACTTCTTCTAACTGTTCATTAATTAACTCAACTTCTACCTTTTGTTTTTCTACAACAACTTTTTGCCGTTCGGTTTCTTTATGAGCAATTTCTACTTCTTTTTTTTGACTTTCTATTACTACTTTTTGTTTTTTTGTAATTTGTAAACGACGATAAACAAAAATTAAAAATATTCCCACCAAAGCTAAACCTGAAGCAACAGCTATTATTATAATTTTTTGCCGCTTTTTATCTTCTAATTGTAGAGCTAATTCTTTATCATGGGTAACATCATCTAATTCTTTTTGCTTTCTAAACTCATAATTTGTTTGTTGTTGAATATTAGCTTTTAAAGTTGATTCATTTTTTAAACTATCCTTCATTATCTTATGAAGTTTATACATTTTTAGCGCCTCTTTATCATTTCCTTTGAACTCGTATAGTTTACTTAAAAAAAAAGCTCCTTCAATCAATTCATCCGCATAATCATTCTCTAAAGCTAAGTTATAACTTCTTAATCCAAAATCTTTTGCCGTATCAAAGTTTCCTTTAAGAAAATTCAATCGAGCTAGTTTAAGATATGTAATAGTAGCATTAAACTTGTCTCCTAGTTCGACACTTATTTCTATAGCCTCATTGAAATACAGTACACAACTATCAGCAAAATTTGGAGTTTCTATTAATCCACTGTCCATTTCTAATTCAAGCAAATAGACTTCTCCAATAGTATTTAGAGAATTAACAATTCCTAGCTTATCTTTAGTAAGCCTTCGTATAGCTAAAGACTCCATAAAAATCTTGATTGCTTTTGTAAAATCACCCTTATCTCTATTAATAATCGCCAAATTGTTGAGACTTATAGACTGACCTTCTTTATCTCCAATCTTCTTTCTTATTTGATAAGATTTTTGAAAAAAATCTAATGCTTTTAAAGTGTCACTGTTTTGAAAATATATTGATCCTAGATTATTATAACCTGTTGCACTAGTCATTTCATCATTTAGATTTTCACTAATTTCTAGTGACTTTGAAAAGTACTCAATAGACTTTTTTATATCACCTAAAATATAATAAACTTGCCCCAAATTATTAAAAAAAGCAACTTGCCCCTCATTATTGTAAGTTTGTAAAGATATTCTTAATCCACTCTCAAAAAAACTTATACTTTTTCTTAAATCTCCACTAAAATTCAAATAATAATATCCTATGTTATTTAAAACTTCTAGTTTTATTTGATTATAGAATTTAGACTTACTTTTTAAACGGTTATTCCTTAGTTCATCACTAATTATTGCATTCAACCAAATGCTATAATTTAACCATATCTTTTCATCTTCGCTTAAGTTTACTATTGAAAAAACAGCGCTTACTTTATTCGTGTCAGATGTTTCTGAGTGATATAAATTAATACAACTATCTAATATTAACCTATCAGAACTAGAAACTTTATTAAGCTCTAAACTATCAATTAAATAAATATTTTTATCTGCATATTCTTGAGCAAAAAAACTGAATCTAAAAAGCAAAAAAAATAAACTAAAAAAAAACCTCATATTATAACCTACAATTAAAAATCAATTCTATAATAGAAAATAGGTAAAAACCCTAGCTGATAATTCTCTCTTATGGCATCATTACCAGAAACATTTGCAGAGGGAGCGTAAGTCAAATTCAAGATATTTTGCTGCCCTGTAACATTTACTAAATCAAAAGCTATTTCGTGGGTTACTTTCTTTGCATTCTTTTTAAAACTAATTTTAAAGTCTAATCTAAAATAATTATTAAACTGTTTTTCATTAAAGCCTTGATCTTGAAAAATAACTTCTCCAGTTGAAGTGGTTTTAGCAACATCAACATCTCCATATGGTTTTCCTCCAGCCAATGTAACGTTAGTTCCAAAACCTAATGTTCTGTCTTTTGATAATTGAAATTCTTTTCCTGCTAAAAAACTTGTTGCAAACCTATTATTGAAGCTTGTATTGTATTGTATTCCATTACTTCCTGTATACTTGGAATCATAAAATGCACCTGTAGCCATCATATACCAGTTATTACTAAAATACTTCTGTAATGTAAATTCCACGCCATAATTTGTTCCTACTCCGTCATTTGTTAATGTATCAGGAAATAACCTAGAAAATCCACTTCCTCCATTAATTAATGAAAAAGCTGAAGGTTTAGTTTCTACGGGGATATTACTTAACTGCTGATAGTAAGTTTCTACTTTTAATCCTAATTTACTACTTAACTGTCGTGTATAAACTAAAACTG
>JAGXIB010000035.1 GCA_024635865.1 Flavobacteriales bacterium | reverse complement strand
GTCCTAGCCTTATCAAAACAGTTATATTTTATAATACCTCTTCTTTTTATTGTTCCGTATTTCTTTGGATTAAAAGGAATTTGGTACACCTTCCCTATTGCAGATGTTTTATCTGCTTTATTTTGTGGCTTCTTCTTATATAGAGGTCAAAAATTAGTAGAAAAAGAAAAAAATATTCAACTTTCCTGAAACTTTTTAAAGATCTAATTGTCTATTGGGTAAATAACAACTTAAAAACTCAAAATTATGACAGAATTAGATTTAACACCGGTATTAGTAATAGGTATAATATTCGGAGGATGGGCATTAATTATACATGTAATACAGTCTAGTAGAATAAAAAAGAAAATGCTTGAGGTAGGAAAGATTGATTTAGATCCAGAGCTAATCAAAACCATGCTAGGGCAAAGCGAGTCAAGTATTTCATCTTTAAAGTGTGGAATTGTTGGTTTATTTGCAGGAATTGGCTTATTAATTATACATTTATTATCAAACTTGGATGCTCCTGCTCTTTTCTTTGGAATAGAAATAATTTCAACATCTCTAGGATTTATTACTTATTTTTTACTTTACAAAAAGTATAAATGATAAACGCTGAGTTGATAGAAAAAGTAAAGGAAAATGACTTTAAAGCTTTTCATCTTTTAGTTCAACAATACGAACGTTTAGTCTTTAGTATTATTCTGAAAATAGTAAAAAAAGAAGAAGATGCAGAAGATTTAGCACAAGAAGTATTCCTGCAAGTATTTAAGAAAATAAAGACTTACAGGGCTGAATCCTCTCTCTCGACTTGGATAGGTCGAATAGCATACAACCATGCTTTAAATCACATTAAAAAGCATAATAAAATATACGTTAATAATGCTGAAGCTGAAATTGAAAAACACAATACTGAATCTTCACCTGAAGATGAGATTATAAAAGAAGTAAAAGTAGTTATATTCAACAACAGATTAAGTCATTACCTCAAAAGTATAGAACTGTTTTGACTTTATATCATTTTAATCAGATGAATTATAAAGAAATAGCAGAGCTTACAAAATCATCAGAGAGCAGTGTGAAAACCAATATTTTTAGAGCTAGAAAATTATTGAAAGATCGATTAAAGGATTATTTAAAGTATTAGTATCATGGACGAAAACAAACTACAACAACTCATTGAAGATTCGATGAAAAACAATAAAATATCCAGAATAGAAAATAAAGATGAAGCGCTTTATGCCTCTATTTTTAATGAACTAAATAAATTAGAAGAGCCCAAGATTCCTTTCCAGTTTTCTGAAAAAGTAACAAGAAAAGCAATCGAAGATAAAGCTATACAAGAACGTTTTGAAACAAAACTAAAAATCATGGGACTGGTCATCACGTCATTTATAATCGCTGGAATTGTTTTTAAACTATTCCATGTAAACATTGATTTTTTAACTGCTTTACCACTCTCCTACTTTATTTATGGTTTAGGAATATTAATTGCAATTGCATTAATTGAAGTGGGAGATTTTTATCTATTGAAAAGAAATTAATTTTTACTCAATAAGTCTAGTTGAGCATATAACTCTTTGATTGGCATTTGAATGGGAGTTAACTTAACTCGTTTTTGTTTTCCTGTAATTATTTTTTGATAAGCGAATAAAGCCGTTTCTTTATCCTTTAGAATAGTATAAGTCATAACAAAAACCTCTCTACCAATTGGTAATTTTGAGTGTTTATGCTCATTTCTTTTGGAGTATTCATACAAAGGAAGAACAGCCATCATATCTGTAAAAAATATTCTGGTTCCAAAGTTTTTTTCTTTACTCTGAATTTTCACAATTAACTCTGTGGAAATATAATCCTCAATAAAACGATCACAATTTATCCATCCTAGATTATTTGTATTCATTAAATACCCATCTAACTTCCAAAAATAATCAGACTCTCCTTCTCCTTCCCAAAATTCTTCCCCTTCTGGATCAGTTATAAAGTTTTCGTTTTCTAGCACATTATCTGTCATCGTTACGATCCCTTTTTCATTAGTCTTCCAGTTAATTAAACCGTCTTTTTTCTCCCCATCAAAGGACAACATATCTTCTTTCTTCCCATTTGACTTAAATGGAAAGACAATTTGAATATCAACTCCTTTTCTTAACTTAAGTTGTTTCCCATTAACATAAGCTTCAAGATAAATCATTCCACCTGTTTCTAAAATTGCAGCATTGCAAACAGTTGTCAAGCCAGATAGCACAATGTCTTTTAAGGAATAATACTCACAAAGTAAAACTGAAATTTCTCTATTCTCTTTAGTATAGTCCATTTCAAAACACCCATTAGGAAACTTTATGATGGTCCCTTGTTTGCCTTCAATAATATTCTCTTCTAAAGCGTCTATTTTAAATTCTTGGCACGTTTCTGAGGTCGTATTGGACTCGCTAGAATTATATTTTCTTCTATAATAAGTGCTTTTCTCCAAAACAGGAGAGATAACTCCCTTAAGGTTTTTAAATTCTTTTATATTCTCTTTCGTTCCACAATTACCATTCGTTAAATGATCAAAATAATCGATGTTGTAATTAATGTATCTAGGACTAATTTCTTTTTCATATAAATACTGTTCTATCTTTTGAGAACGCTCTAATGATAGCTTATATTTATTTTTATCAGAAAGTCTATTTAATTCGTCATTAGATAAACAATTGAACTCTACTTTTTGTTCATTGTCTAGTCTGTCCCAAGCACTGTCTATTGCTTGTTTTGTCTCGAGTGTTAACTCTGACTTCGATGTTTGAAAAGATAGGGAGCATTTTTCAAATTCAAAGCCCGAAGATTGGGCATTGAATTCTGAAAAACACATTGTAAATAGTAAAAATAAAAGTAATCGCATAAGACAAAACTGATTATGATATACGATTATAACTAGATTTAACTTTAAAAGTTACAATACTTTAAGATTTAAATCTTAGTCACCTTTACGGCATTCAATCCTTTTAGTCCTTGTTCTAGTTCAAAAGTTACTTTATCGTTTTCAACTACCTCTTGTAATAATCCATTTACATGGACAAAGTATTTGTCTCCAGTTCCTTCTTCTTTTATAAAACCAAAACCTTTAGAATCATTAAAGAAATCGATCTTCCCTGTACGAGTTGTAATAATTTCTTCTTTTTCTCTTTTAGGAACTCCAAGCTCTATATTTTCAGCTTTAATAACTCTCTTCTTTCTGTTTTCATCAGGTGGAGTGTCTGTTATTACTCCATTTTCATCAACATAAGCAAACATGTCTTCAGGTCCATTATCTTTAGCGTTTCTTTTACGCTCTTCTTTCTTTGCTTGCTTATCCATACGCTTCTTCAAACGCTTTTTTTCTTTTTCTTTTTTGTTGTAAGTTTCTTGCGACTTCGCCATTCTTTATTATATTTTATTTTTTGCCCATAAGTAGTTAAAGTGTAACGTTATCACCCTACTCTAGTTGGATTTTTGGTAAGGTACGGAAAATAAATCAACTTAAAAACTTGCATTAGCAATTTAACCTATGTTGTTAAAGTCAAATATTAACATTTAATACATTCACAATTTTAAATATCACAAGTATCATACTTCAAAAGTCCTATTTAGTTCAGTCTTTTAAATGCCCTACCTATTCTATATAGGTTAACTTTTGCCTAATAAATTTAAAACCGAAACCTAAACTTAATGCCTGAAGATAATAAAGTAGGAAAAGATCTAAACTGTATAAAAGGGCTAAATTCTAATTCTTTAACTCTAAAATTTAAATTAAATGATGTGTTAAAACTAAAACCTATTTTAGAATCTAAAGAGGCGTCATTAATATATCTAAGTCCTGGGTTTAAATCAATACTTAGGAATTTAGAAAAACGATACTCACTAGATAAGTGTATGAAATAATATGTTTCATTAGTGTTATAATAAGTGCTTACAATTTTTTGACCAGTAATAACACCTCCTCCTATGTAATACCCCCCTTTATTCACTTGCCTTAAATAGTTTAGACTAAACCTAAGTTTAAGTTCATTACTAAATTTAGGTAGAAAAGCATATGCATAGCCTACACTTAAAATGTCTTCTGTTTTATCTTTTAAACGCTCCGAACCTAAATCATCCTCAACAACTGGACTTGTATTATTCTTATTCTTTAACAAATAAGACACGCCCAAATTTATTTGTAATGATCTTGATTTTATATCTTCGATCACCTTATAAGATTCCAACTCATTATAAATCAAACCTTCAAGCCTTAAGTTAAACCTTTGATTTATGCTTTTTGAATACCTTAAACCTACTATAGTTCCAACTCCCCATATTTTTGGATTCTGAATAGTTGAATAATTATAAATATTTATATCAGCAGTTGAGTCATTAATGTTTCCACCAGGGCCAAAATTATAAGTCATACCTCTATGATTTATATTAAGTTTAGTTACTTTAGTTAGATTTACTCCTAAAACTAAATAAACAGGTATATTCTTTAGTAACTTAAAGTTGTGTAAATTAATGAAGTCAAAACTTTTTATTGAAACCTTAGCGGTATCAATTCTTCCTATATAATCTCCTGCATGTAAGAATTTTTCATAATTAATCTCTTTATGCGCTAATCGAATCTCTTGTTGATACCTGTTAGATAAATTAAACCCAAAGAAAATATCACCCGTAAATTTAGGTGTTTCATTTACTACTTCAACATCTAATAAATGTCTATTATCTTCAGTTGATTTCCCTTGATTAAAATACACTCCACTTCCTATTCCGATATAAGATTGAGCTAGTGATACGCTTTCAGAAAGTACAAGTAATAAAATAAGTATTTTTAGTTTCATTGGTTTTTAGTTTGAATTAACTTTGAAACTAAAAAACATCTAATAAGTTGCTTATAAATAGTTTTTTTTCAAAAACAATAAAGAACTACTCCCCTTAAAAATTGAGATATAAATCTTATATTTGAAGGACTAATACTAAAATACGTAAAATTAATATGGAAATGACATTAAGTAAAATCTCATCAAAAGAAGCAATAGAATTAGAAAATAAATACGGAGCACATAATTAC
>JAGXIB010000034.1 GCA_024635865.1 Flavobacteriales bacterium | reverse complement strand
CCTTAACGTTATTTAGATAGGTCAACTCCTCTTCTAGCTCTGTTACTTTTACCGAGTACTTTTGTTTTCCACTTTCTGTTGCAGGCAAAATAAAATTAACTGTTGCCGTTTCATTCTCAAATTCGAATGATACTGGTTTCTCATTTATTTTTTTCCCTTTTTTCCAAATAGAAACTAATGCTCTCTTCCCTTTTAAGTAATTTGCTTTTAAACTGACTTCAACAGGAAAGTCATTCCCTTTGTATGCAATATCATTATTATGTACAGCACTTACAATTAAGTCTTTTCGAACAGAGGTATCGCCCATTGCAATCGTATAGACAATAGTGTTCTCTATATACTTTGCTGCATATTCTGGATTAATCCCTTTATTTACAATTCCATCAGAAGCAATAATTACTCCTCCTAAATTCCTCCCGTAGTATTTGTTCTCAATACTTTCGAATAGTGAAGAAAGGTCTGTTTGCTTTTTGTTGTAATTAAAAGCTAAACTATCGTCTATATTATCTCCAAAATTTAACGTTGCAACTGAATATTTCTCTGCAAGTTTATTCTTTAGAGCGATTATATTTTGTTTATACTCATTTCTGTAGTAAACAGAATCTTTAGAAAGTCCTATACTCTCAGAATTATCTTGAGCAATAACTATGATTGGTTTTTCTATAACCTTCTCTTCAGTCTGAATTAATGGTTCTAATAGCAATAATGCTAATGTAGTAATACTTAAAAAGCGTAAACTCCCTAATAGGTAGGGCAAGAACTTAAACTCATCTCCAAAAGTTTTATCCTTTCTATAGAGCAAAACTGCATATCCTATTCCCAAAAGAACACAGAAAATAATATACCAATATGGATAGTTAAATGTTATCATTTATGCTTGCTCAAGATATCCTTAATTATTTTAAGATGATGATTTGTATGTACAGCCAAAAAACGCTGACTTTCTTTTAAGTTCAACATCCCAAAATATGGATGTCTAAAATTCTTGTTAGGTTCTAACGTGTTCAATTGACTTATTAATGCCTTTGCTTGCTCTAATTGAGTCACTAAGTCGGCTTTTTCAATTTCCTCTCTATTGTTTACTACTTTTGGTGCTTTTACTTTTTTTCTTGGAAAATAACCAAGTGGTAAAAATAGCGAACGGTAGAAATTAAACTTCGACTTATAATCCTTTGGATCAGAGTCAATAATCGCTTGAGCGCTAACATTAATAACCTTAAGGGAATGGTCGATATGCCAATCCACTCCCCTTTTAGAAACGGACCCTTCAGTTACATGGGCGTCGGTCATGTAATTTTCTAATTGTTGAACTAAGTTAGCTAATTTCATACTTAGCTTATCTTAACATTCCACCACAAACACTTAAAGTTTGTCCTGTAACATAAGTACTTAAATCAGAAGCTAAAAATAATGCAGTGTTTGCTACATCTTCTGGAGTTCCTCCCCTTTTTAATGGAATTTCTTTCACCCAACCTGCAACAACATCTGGATCTAATGCGCCAGTCATTTCAGTTTCAATAAACCCTGGTGCAATGGCATTACACCTGATGTTTCTAGACCCTAACTCCTGAGCTGTTGATTTTGTAAATCCAATGACTCCAGCTTTAGAGGCAGCGTAGTTAGCTTGCCCAGCATTTCCTGTAACACCAACAACAGAAGTCATGTTAATGATAGAACCTGCTTTATTCTTTAACATGGTTCTTAACACCGCTTTTGTCATATTAAAAACAGATTTTAGGTTAATATTAATCACATCATCAAAGTTCTCTTCAGACATTCTCATTAACAACCCATCTTTTGTAATACCTGCATTATTTACTACAATATCAATGTTTCCAAAATCTTCCAAAACTTGGTCAACTAAGTCCGTTGCAGATTTCATGTCAGAAGCATTAGACTTATATCCTTTCGCTTTTACTCCAAAAGTAGCTAATTCTTTTTCTACCAATTTTGCTTTTTCTTCACTACTAACGTAAGTAAAAGCAACGTCAGCTCCATTTTCAGCAAATTTTATGGCTATACCTTTACCTATTCCTCTTGTAGCTCCTGTAATAATTGCAACTTTTCCTTTTAACATATTATATCTTCTTTTATTAATCTAATTTATTTTTAAACCCAATTTTAGCTAAGTTTTACCTCACCAAAGATAAAAAGATAATAGTCCTGATAAAATATTTTAATCTAATTTTACTAACAGCTGATATATTACTATATTTAGTCCCATGAAAAGACTATTTCTATTTTCACTTCTTATCGTATTCTTTACCAACTTTAAAGCTCAAACTTGGGTCGACTTAGGAGTCAAAGGAGGGTTTGGAGCTAATTTCTTAATGAATAGAAATATTTGGGATGACAATGATTATAATCATGTCCTTACTTCTGGTTACAGTTTTGGAGGAAAAATAGGTTTTAACTTTAATCAAGAGCATGAAATTACTTTTGATGCCATTTTTGGTCGGTTTAATCAAGATTTCAACTATTCTATTTCAGATACATTAAATGATACGCAAGAAAATTATACTTCTTCGATTGGATTTAACAAAATTGACCTTGCATTGTTGTATAGACACAATAAAAATGGGAGCTATTTAGAGCTTGGGCCTTGTATCTCATTTATTAATTCCCCTTTTAGAGAAGATACTCGAACCAATGCTCCCAAATTAAATGCAAACGATATAAACACCATGAACAAAGGATTAATTCTTGGGTTTGGTAATTATCTCGCAGGAACTGATAATTTTGGAATTACTGGAGGCATCAGAATTACCCATTATTTAGATGATCTAATTTCTCCAGAAGGGATTACTAGGAACCAACCAACCTTAACAAAATACGAAGATTACAGAGGCTCAAGACCCTTATTTATAGAACTCGTTTTCGAAGCTAACTTTGACTTTGCTTATGTTGCAAAAGCTAGCTGTGGCAGAAAAAAATTAATGTTCTTTTAACAACAAAATGAAATTATGAAAAACGCAATTATTACAACAGTATTATCTTTATTTACCTTAAGTGCCTCAGCGCAGAGTTATTCAAAAACAGAATTAAACACCATCCAAACTTTTTTAGCTCAGTTTCAGCAAGCTGCTAAAAGTCAAGACAAGGAGAAACTTTTGACTTTAATTCAGCCGTTAGAAATAGAAAATCAAAACATTGCAAATTTGATTGTAGAAAAAGCAATTAAGGGAGATGAAAAAGACAATACTAATTTTGCCTACTCTGACAAATCAATGACCATATTATATCAAGATTATATCAATCAATTTGAACCATTATCAGAAGAGTTAAAAAACATGCTTTATCAGAATGATGAATTTCATAAAGTTATTAGTAAAAAGACCAACCGACAAGTTGCTATGCTAGAACATGAAGGAGCTAAAGTTATTATTGTTTTAGATGGAGAAAACACAAAGCTATTATTTTGGGATAAATTAAATAGCTTATTAAAGTAACTTCCATTCACATTTTTTAACTTAAAGTGATCTAAAATCGATAAAGAAATACCCCTTTTAATTATTATCTTTGTAATAGTAGAATTTACGACAACAACCTTTTAAAATATATTTAAATGTCTGAACAAATAGAAAAAGTAAAGTGCCTAATTATTGGCTCTGGCCCTGCAGGTTTTACAGCTGCCATATATGCTGCTAGAGCTAACATGAAACCATTATTATATCAAGGTTTACAACCAGGTGGACAATTGACAACCACTACAGAAGTAGATAACTTTCCTGGATATCCTGAAGGAGTTAATGGTACTGAAATGATGATGCAATTTGAAGCCCAAGCAAAACGCTTCGATACTGATGTTAGATCTGGAATGGTTACTAAAGTGGATTTTACAGGTCCTGTTCATAAAGCTTGGGTAGACAATGATAAAGAAATTCATGCTGATACTATTATCATTTCTACTGGTGCTTCTGCCCGCTATTTAGGGTTAGAATCTGAGCAACATTATTTAAAAAATGGCGGTGGAGTTTCTGCTTGTGCAGTCTGTGATGGTTTCTTCTACAAAAATCAAGAAGTAATTATTGTTGGTGCTGGAGATTCTGCTTGTGAAGAAGCAGCTTACTTGGCAAACATTTGTACTAAAGTCACCATGTTAGTTCGTAAAGATCACTTTAGAGCTTCTAAAATAATGGAAGAAAGAGTACTTGGAATAAAAAACATTGATGTAAAATTTAATTCAGAATTAGATGAAGTTTTAGGAGATGGTAATGTAGTTACTGGTGCTAGAATACTCAACAACAAAACAAAAGAAACTGAAGAAGTAAATGTAACTGGTGTGTTCATTGCTATTGGTCACACTCCAAATACAGAAATTTTTAAACCTTACTTAAAATTAGATAAAACTGGATATATTATTATTACTCCAGGAACTTCGAAAACAAGTATTGAAGGAGTTTTTGTTGGTGGTGATGCTGCTGACCATGTTTACCGTCAGGCAGTTACTGCTGCAGGAACAGGATGTATGGCTGCTTTAGATGCTGAACGTTATTTAGCGGCTAAAGGATTACATTAATCCTATTTAATACAATTTAACACTATAAAAGCTCAGAGTTATTTAATAACTTTGGGCTTTTAATTTTTATACTAACCAACACAAATGGAAGAAGCTTATACTTTTAATCAAGAACACATCAATTTTGTAAAAAAAACATTTAATAATAGCTTAAAATTTAGGTTAATGTTATTTAAAATTCTTCCAATGGGATTTCTTTCTGGAATGAAAATTACAGAATTAAATGAAGAACTTTGTACGGTTAATGTTCCTTATAAACGATTGAATAAAAATCCATTTAACTCTACCTTTTGGGCGGTCTTAGGAATGGCTGCAGAAATGAGTTCAGGAGGATTAATGACTTTGTATACACACAAACAAAAGCCTTCTATTTCTATGCTAGTTGCAGACTGTAAAGGTGAGTTTATAAAAAAAGCAACTGATGTCACTTCTTTTACCTGTAGTGACGGAGCGCTTATTAAAGCCAAAATAATTGAAGCAATAAAAACAAAAGAAGGACAAATCATTCCTACAACGATGGTTGGAAAAAATGAAGCTGGAGAAGTTGTTGCAAAATTCTTATTTACCTGGACAATCAAAGCCAGAACCCCTAAAAACGTGAAATAATTGTTAAATTTTACCTTATTTGAAGGATTCAATTATCTTTACATGTAACTAATTCAATAAAAAATACTTATTATGAAAAAGAATATCATTGTTGTAGCAGCGCTATTAGCTGGTCTATCGCTTCAAGCGTCTACAATTATAACTATAAATAATGCTCCCTCAATTAATACAGTTAAAGTTGAAAAAATAACTGTCAGTGTAAATGTAACAGCGAAAAATGCACCAGCTGCTGGTGCGGTAGTTTCTATCCTGCAAAATAGTAAAGAAATTGGTGGAGCCATTACAGACTCAAAAGGTAATGTTTCTATCAAAATAGAAAATTACGATGGAAAACCTGTAGATATTAATACTTCCCAAAAAGGGTTTCAAACAGTGATTTTACATGGAGCATTACTAAGTTCAAAAAGTAAGTTTAGTGTTGTTCTTCAAGAAATGATGGCAAGTACCCCAACTTCGAAAACCATTGAAGTTGAAAATAATATAAATGGTGTAATTAGTGATTCTGAAGAGAAAGTTAACAGTTTGAATGAAAAAGCTAAAACCAATTCTGAAAAAGCTGTAGAAACAAAAGAAAATGCTGAAACGTATGTTTCGGATAAAGAAAAATCTACTGAAGAATATAGAAAAGAAGCTGAAGAAAAAGCAAAAAAAGCAAAAGAAGACGCTGACAAGGCAAAAGCGGCTAGAGAAAAAGCAGAACAAACTCAAAGTCAAATTGAAGAAGCAAAAGAAGATCGTGAAAAAAATGCGATGGATGCTAAAGCTCAACGTGAAATTGAGGCAAAACAAAGAGCTGATGATGAAAAAAACAGAGCTGAAAGTCTTAAAAAGCTAAAAGAAGAACAAGCAAAAGAGAATGCTACTGAAGCTGAAACTAAAATGAAAAAAGATGCTGAAAAGCAAGCTGATAAAGCAGAAAAAGAAACAAAAGATGAGTTAAAGAAGACTGAAAAAGAAGCAAAAGAAAAAGCTGATGCCGAAAAAGATAATTTAAAAAAGGAAGAGGATAAAGCTAAAGAAGCTAAAGAAAAAGCAAAAGAGACTGAAAAAGAGGCAAAAGAAAAAGCGAAAGATGCTGCTGAAGAAGCAAAAGAAGCTGCTGCTGAAAAAGATGCCGCTGAAAAAGCTGAAAAGGAAGCTGAAAAAGCCAAAGCTGCCGAAGATAAATTTCAAAGTCGTTTATCTAAAATAGAGGGTAAACAATCTAAATTAGAATCTAAGAGAGATAAAATCAAGTCTTCTCAAAGTAAGTTGGACAAAAAGATTGGAAAAGGTAAGATTGATGCAAGTAAAGCAACAGAAGAACAGTTGAAAATTGATGCTCAGAACTTGAAATTAGATGCCGATCAAAAGAAGCTTGACGCTGATAGAAAAAAGCTAAACAGAAAGTTTAAAAAGAAATAATATTAATTCAAAATAAAAAAGTCCGTTAAAAAATTAACGGACTTTTTTTATGCCTATTTTTCACTATTTACTTCCCCTTAACAAACTTCTTAGTCAAGATCTTTCCGTTGTATGACCCAACAACGACAGCTTCTGTAAAACCTACTTTTATTAACTCTGCTAACTTACTTTCCGCATCGGGCAAGTTATTAAATAGCTGGGATACGTAAATCGTTATTCCATTAACTTTTAAAGGTGTTTGTTCAACTCCTAGTTGCTTTAACTTTGTAATATAACCCTCAGAATTAAAAGAGTCAACCATTCCTAGCTCCACTAAATATTTTATATTGTCGCTAATTAAGTCTTTTGTAATAGCTTGTTCATTTTCATTTGATATGGACTCGATCTCTTTTAATAAACTTTCTTTAGATTGCATACTTTCATTATTAACTAAAATAGGTTCAGTTACCAAACCTTTTTCACCTGTATTGTTTAAAGCTGGGTCTCTACCAGAAGAGTCAGCAGTAGTCGTTAAACTTTTAAAATTAAAAAATTGAGAACCATCTCCAAAGT
>JAGXIB010000033.1 GCA_024635865.1 Flavobacteriales bacterium | reverse complement strand
GGATTGGAGCTAACATTATTGAAACCTCTAACTACAAAGGATTAGAAAGCACTATAGAAGAGTGTATTACCACAAAAAAATCTTCATTTTATACGAGTAAACATTTTAAGAAAAGTGGTTCCGTTTTATGGGTTCAAACTACACTTACGCCAATTTTAGATCATGAAGGAACGGTTAATAAAATTGTTTTTATTGATACAAATGTAAGTGCTGTAAAAAAATCAGAAGTAAAGCTTACAGAACAAAAATCTTTATTACAGGCAAAAAACAGTCAAATTACCGATAGTTTTAATTATGCTAAAAGAATACAACAGGCTGTCTTACCTTCAGACCAAACTTTAAGTGCTGTCTGGGAAGAATACTTTGCATTACTCAATCCAAAAGACATCGTTAGTGGAGACTTTTATTGGTTTTACGAAAAAAATGACAAGAAATACCTAGCTGTAGTAGATTGTACTGGACATGGAGTTCCTGGAGCTTTTATGACGATTATAGGAAACAATCTTTTGAATGAAATTCTTCAAGATGATTTTGATACTCCTGAAGAAATCTTACAAGAATTACACAATAGAATTAAGCTTAGGTTGGGAGGGTCTATAAAGGCCAAAGTTATGGACAGTATGGACTTAGGTCTTATCCGTTTCGATACAACATCTAATAAGATTTTATTTTGCGGAACTCACACTAGTGTCTATTTAGTAAGAGGAAGATCTTTAACTGAATTTAAAGGATCTAAAGAAACGATTGGATTTAAAGACACCATAAAGTTAAATATGCATACGTTAGAAGGGCAATCTGGCGATATGATTTATATGCATACAGATGGCTACCCAGACCAAAAAGGAGGAAAAAAGAATAAAAAATTCTATTACCAACCAATTAGAGATATGCTAATCAACATCAGTAAAAAAGAAGTAGAAGATCAAAAAGCTATTGTAGAGCAAACTTTCCAAGATTGGAAAGGGAAGACAGAACAAACAGACGATGTCTGTATGGTTGGCGTTAGAATTCGTTAAAGAAAGTTTTTTAACTCCCCTAAATCCTTTTCATGATCTACATCTGTTAAAGTAGGTAAAAGAAAGTATGATTTTTTTTGTTCTTTAATATCTAGAATAGTGTCTAGCATGACATCTTCTGTACTCCAAACCATGTTTTCAAAAATCGACTTATTTAAAGCGCGCATACCTATAAGGTAATAACCTCCGTCATGAGCAGGACCAATAACATAATCGTTGTCTTCTAATGCTATAAAAGCATCTTCTATAATGTCCTCATTTATTTCATAACAATCACTACCAATCAATATAACTTTATCTGCTCTTTCGCCAAAAGAATCTTTAAAAGCACTGTACATCTTAATTCCTAAGTCTTCTTGGACCTGAATCCTTTTTTCAAAAGAATCTCCTTCAAACTCATCATTAGAGTCAATAAATGTAGAATAGTAAACCTTTCTCAGTGCCTCAACTTTTTCTGCTACTTTTCTAGTGTGCTGTAATAAGGCTTTATAAATAAAAAGCGCTTTTTCATCACCTATGGTTTTAGCCAATCTAGTTTTAACTTTTCCTAATTCTTTGTTCTTAACAAATAGTATTAATTGCCTTTCTTCCATTTCTACAAATTTAAGATAAACTTTGAAGAGTTGATTAGTCTATGATTTTAATTGTTAGAATAGTCTATTTAATTTATATTTACTGACAATTTATGACACAAACTAAACCAAAATACCTGATTGTAATCGTTGGCCCAACTGCGATAGGAAAAACTGCTTTAGGTATAGAGGTGGCTAAAAGGTATAAAGCTGAAATCATTTCTGCAGACAGTAGACAGTTTTTTAAAGAGATGAATATTGGGACTGCAAAACCTTCTCAAAAAGAATTAGCAGAAGCTAAACATCACTTTGTTGATTTTATCTCTGTGAAGGAAAAATATACTGCAGGGCAGTTTGAAAAAGATGCTATAGAAAAACTGGAAGAGTTATTTAAGACAAATAATATAGCAATTATGGTTGGAGGCTCTGGACTATACGTCGATGCTGTATGTAAAGGAATAGATGAAATTCCTTCTAATGAAAACATTAGAACTCAACTCAACAAAGAACTTTCCGAAAATAGTTTAGCACCACTTCAAGAAGAGCTAAAACAAGTAGACCCTGAAATTTGGAAACCTATTAATCAAAAAAACCCTCAAAGAATTATTAGAGCATTAGAAGTATACAGAACATCTGGAATGCCATATTCTTCTTTTAGAAAACAACAACCTAAAAAAAGAGATTTTAATATTATAAAAATAGGTTTAAATACCGAACGAGCAATTGTCTATGAAAAAATTAACAGAAGGGTAGACATTATGCTAGAAAATGGACTTATAGAGGAAGTAAAATCCCTCATTCCTTTTAAAAACTTAAATGCCTTAAACACTGTTGGATACAAAGAATACTTTAAATATTTTGACAAAGAATTAAGCCTTGACGAGGCGACAGAATTATTAAAAAAGAACACCAGAAACTTTGCGAAAAGGCAATTGACTTGGTTTAGGAAAGATAAAGCTACTCATTGGTTTGAACCTACAGACTCTGAAGAAATATCTAACTATTTAAACACAGTTATTGAAAACTAAAGTTCTGTTTACTTAATGTTTAGAACATTACATAAAAAGTTTAGAAGCATTATTTATGGTCTTCTAGGACAAAATATTATCCCAATAAAAAAACCTAAGTCAAGTGAATTAAGTATTTAATTCCATATAAAAACTACACCAAAAATTTATTGATTGGAAAAGGAACTCTGAAAAAAATGATGCTATTAAGGTTATAGGTATATAAATATAGTTCTTCAACTAACAATATAACGTGCAAAACGATAAGAGTATCCTCAGTAAGAAGCTCCTTTTTAATGTACTTTTATTCTTTACATCTCAGAAAGAACAACAGAGTAACTATAGAATGGCGAAAACTAACAAATTTAAAGAGCAAGAAACTTCTTCAAAGAGCAAGAAAAAAGCGACTACTCCTAAAAAAGAGAAAAGGGATTCGAAGCTGGTTCTTAGAGTTCAATCTTTTTTTAAAGATGAGAGAACTCAAAAGTCTGTTGGTTTATTATTCATCTTAACCTCATTATACCTTTTCATTTGTTTTACCTCTTATTTATTTACTTGGAAATCTGACTATAGTATTATTGATGGAAGATCATTTTCATTTATTTTTAGCGGAGAAGAAATCACTGTTAAAAACTGGCTAGGAAAACTAGGAGGGTTTACAGCTCATAAATTTTTAAAAATATGGTTTGGAATTGCTTCTTATGTTTTTCCTTTTTTGTTCTTCCTATTTGGAATTAGAATTTTATTTAAAGTAACACTATTACCTCTCTTAAAAACAGTAAAGATTAGTTTTGTTGGGTTAGTTTGGGTCTCTATTTTAATGGCTTACCTTTTCTCTTCTCCTTTAGATTTTATGGGAGGGCTATTTGGTCATCAAGTAATCGCTACAGCAACAAACATAGCTGGATCTATTGGAGCAGGATTATTTGTAGCCTTCACAGGGTATATTGCTGTGGTTGTATTATTTAACCCAAGTTATTCGTGGATCGAAAAATTAAGGTCTAAAATTAAAGCTGACCTCCCTAATTTTATTCCTGAAGAAGAAAAAGAAGCTATTAATTCTATTGATAAAGAAGAAATAAAAGATGACCATATTTCCGAAGCTATAAATTTTGATATTAATACGCCTATAAAAACAAAAACAGTAACCCCTAACAGCTCAACAGAAGAGACACAAGAAGAAACTGAAGTTAACGAAGAAGAAACAACTGTTATAAAACCAAAAGAGACAACAGAAAATAAGGTAGATGATGATTTTGAAGTGGTGATTCCTGGAGAAGAAAAGAAAGAAGAACCTGTTGAGGAAGAAGAAATGGAAGTGGTGATTGCTGAAGATGACACCACTGAATTATCTAAAAAAGAATTGAATGAATTAGTTAAAGAGTTTGGAGAGTTTGACCCTAAACTTGAACTATCGCAATACCAGTTACCAAATATTGACTTATTAGTTGATTACGGTGACGGAAGTCCAAGTTTAAATAAAGAAGAGTTAGAGGAGAATAAGAATAAAATTATTACTACTCTAATGCATTACAAAATTGAGATTTCTAAAATTAAAGCTACGATTGGACCAACGGTAACATTATATGAAATAATTCCAGCTCCTGGGCTAAGAATTTCAAAAATAAAGAACCTTGAAGATGATGTGGCCTTAAGTTTAGCAGCGCTTGGTATACGTATTATTGCTCCAATGCCAGGTAAAGGAACTGTTGGTATAGAAGTGCCGAACTCTAAACCTAAAACAGTTGCTATGAGAGCTTTATTAGCTTCAGACAAATTTCAAAATTCTAAAATGGAATTACCTGTTGCTTTAGGTAAAACCATTTCTAACGAAACCTTTGTTGCCGATTTAGCAAAAATGCCTCACTTGCTTATGGCAGGAGCTACCGGCCAAGGAAAATCGGTAGGGTTAAATGCTATATTAGTCTCAATTCTTTACAAAAAACATCCTTCACAAGTTAAATTCGTATTAGTAGATCCAAAAAAAGTAGAATTAACTTTATTCAATAAAATTGAACGTCATTTCTTAGCTAAACTTCCAGGAGAAGAAGAAGCGATTATAACTGATACACAAAAAGTAGTTGCAACATTAAATAGTTTATGTGTAGAAATGGATCAACGTTATGAATTGCTGAAAGAAGCTTATGTTAGAAACATTGTAGAGTACAATGTGAAGTTTGTTAATCGTAAATTGAACCCTGAAAAGGGACATCGCTACCTTCCTTACATTGTTTTAGTAATTGATGAGTTCGCCGATTTAATCATGACAGCAGGAAAAGAAGTTGAAACTCCTATTGCACGTTTAGCTCAGTTAGCTCGTGCTATCGGCATTCACTTAATTGTAGCAACACAAAGACCTTCTGTAAATGTTATTACAGGAATAATAAAAGCCAATTTTCCAGCAAGAGCAGCCTTTAGGGTTACCTCAAAAATAGATTCTAGAACAATCCTAGATGCTGGTGGAGCAGATCAACTAATTGGGCGTGGAGACATGCTATTCTCAACTGGAAATGATTTAATTCGTCTCCAATGTGGATTTGTAGATACTCCAGAAGTCGAAGCAATTACAAGTATGATAGGATCTCAACGTGCTTATCCTGAGGCCTATATTTTGCCAGAGTTTATAGATGAAAGTGCAGAAGGTAATGCAAAAGAAATAGATGACCAGTTAGATGGGTTATTCGAGGATGCCGCATACATTATTGTCAACCAACAACAAGGATCTGCTTCGCTTATTCAACGTAAATTAAAGATTGGTTATAACCGTGCAGGTCGTATTATAGACCAAATGGAAGCTACCCGATTAATTGGAGGTCATAGAGGAAGTAAAGCCAGAGAAGTTTTAATTCCCGACGTTATGGTTCTGGATGAGTTCTTAAAAAACTTAAGAGAAAAAGGAATGTTGGGGGTTTAAATTTTCACACCTAGAACGCAAACGTCATCAACTTGTTCTAATTTTCCTTTCCAGTTTTTAAAATAATCATCTATTAACTGGCACTGTTTATTCATAGACTTATCATTTATGCTTGTTAGTAGCTCTCTATATAAATTATTTTTCATTTTTTTTGCTTTCTCACCTCCAAATTGGTCGACGTAGCCATCCGAAAACAAATAAAAAACATCTCCTTCTTTAAGTTTTATACTATTTAACGTAAATGGTTTTGTCTTATCACCAAAATCTCCGACAGGCTGCTTATCACCTTTTATTTCATATAGCGAAACTTCATTATTAAAATAAACAGGAGAGCACAATTCTTTATTTATTTCTTTTTGTTTATCATCACTAATAATCCAAACAGGATTATTAGCTCCAGAAAAATAATGCTTTTTTGTCGTATTATTAAGTGCTACAAAAGAAATATCCATCCCATCTTTCATCGTGTAACCTTCCTTATTGGTTAATGTTAATTTAACCAGCCTACTTAATTCATCTAATATTTCGTTTGGTGCAAATATTTTTTTAGAGTTATAGATTTCATTTAATAAAATGGTTCCAATCATAGAAATAAAAGCCCCTGGAATACCGTGACCAGTACAGTCAGCAACTGCAAAACCACTATATTCTTCCTTTTCTTCTAACCAATAAAAGTCTCCAGAAACCTTATCCTTTGGATTAAAATAAATGAATGACTCCTTTGTTAAATCTTCAATTTTTAAAGATGGTAACACTGCCTGCTGTATTAATTCTGCATAATTAATTGAATCTGAAACTTCTTTGTTCAAGTGCTCTAGTTTTTGGTTAACAGTTTCTACAACTAATTTTTGCTTTTCTATAGCCATATTTTGCTTTTTAGATTGATTTAATCTACCAAAAATTAAGATTAAAACTAGTGAGACTAATATTAATACTAAAGTGACTGAAATAATTATAATTTTTTGTCTCTTTTGTTCTTGTTGTTTTATAAAAATAGCATTCTTATGCTTTTCTTCATCAATCAACATTTTAGTTTCGTATTGGTATTTTGTTTGTTTAATAGCTATTTCCTTTTGAATAGATTCACTACTTAATTTATCTTTCATCTCATCTAGCAATTCATCTGCTACTAGAGCGTTATGAAAATCTTTTTGAGCTTTATAAATATCTTTTAATAATTTTGCAGAAAGAACGATAGCTTGTGGCGAATTTAACTGTTTAGCAATTGCTAAACTTCGTTTTGAAAAATCTAAAGCAATTTCAAACTGTCCTTTAAGAAAATAGATCTCTCCTATATTATTTAATGTTGTTGCCATTGCTTTTTTTGTTTCAGAAAGTTCATCATAACTACTATTCATTAACTTTTCTTGAATAGTCAAGGCTTTTGTATAATAAGTCAAGGCAGTATCTACCATTTCTTTATCTCTATATAGGTATCCAATGTTGCATAGGACATTGGAAATATCTACGCTGTCTTTTAAAAAGAGTTCTTTATCTAGAGATAAGCGCATTAATTCTAACGCTTTACTATAGTCTTTTCTTTTAATGTAGATAGACGACATATTGCTTAAGGTTAAAGCTGAGCCATCAATATCGTTAATCTCTTCTTGTAACTTTAAGGATCTTTCAAAATGTGTAAATGCTTCTTCATAGTTATCAATAGCTAAATTTATAGTTGCTATGTTATTTAAAGCTAATGCCATTTCTTCTTTATTGTCTAATTTTTCTAATAGCCGTAAAGATTTATGAAAACAATTTATTGATTTTACAAAATCTCCTTGAAAATAATAGATATAGCCTTGTTGATTATATGAGTTGGATAATAGTAAATTTTCTTTAGATTTAATTGCAAAATCAGCTGACATTTGAAAAAAGTAGAGGGCAGAATCATAATATTCAGCCCTCATATAAGTATCACCTAGTTTGTAACTTAATGTCACTTGAGAAGTGTCTCCACTAACTGTTTCCGCTAATTCTTGAGCGACTTTATTGATCTTTTTTTTATCTGATTCAGTAAGGTTTTGCGATTTAATAAATAGAGTGAAAAAAATCAAAATTAAACCAAATAATAATTTCATAAGGGTGTATAAATAATGAACTGCAATTTAATTGTATTTTATATTTAGTCCTAATTAAAGAAAACTTTAACAACTATTTAAATATCAAAATCTGTTAAATCTAAATTATTCACTAATTTTGGCACAATTATTTCAACTTGACAAATCAAATTGATTAAAACACATTATGATTATGAAACATATTACAATATTATTTATAAGTCTACTATTAGGATTTGGAATTTCAGCACAAGGAGACCCAGAAAAAGACAAAGAAGCTAAAGTTATTTTAGAAAAACTTGGGAAAGAGCTAAAGAGCTATAAAACAATGATTATAGACTTTAAATTATCGATCAAAAGTTCTGATTTAAATGACTCTCAAACTGGGAAAGCTTATACAAAAGGAGATAAGTTCTATTACACGACTGAAGAAAGAGATGTTTATAGTGACGGTAAGTCTGTTTGGACCCATGCTAAATTAGATAACGAATGCTATATTGATGTTTTAGATGATTTAAATGGAGGAATAAACCCTTCAGAATTAATGACTATTTGGGAAGATAACTTCAAATACAAGCATTTTGGAACAGAAAAAGGAGTAACTGAAATTAGACTTTATCCAACCAACCCTAAAGAAAGTAAATACCATACTGTTATTCTTAAAGTAAACGAGGAAAAAAATAGACTTGAAAAAATAACAATTAGAACTAAAGACGCTGTAACCATTCAATTTTCGATTACTAAACTTACTCCTAACACTGAACTAAGCGACAGTCAGTTTACATGGGTAAAAGCTAAGCATGTTGGAGTTGACGAAATAGATAACAGATAACCAACAATTAAAAGGCAAGATGAAATTCATTAAAAACAAAACCATTTTCCTTTTTTTAGGAATTGCTCTGGTTAATATTGGTTGTTCAAAAAAGGGATGCATAGATACTGACGCACTAAATTATACTGCAGACGCAAAAAAAGACGATGGAACTTGCATTTACCCTTCTAAAGCAATTATAAAATCTATTACTTTAAAGAACTTTCCTAATGTAGATGACTTTGGGAACTCTTGGGACAATACTAGTCTTGCCGACCCTTTTGTCTCTATCGAAAACATAGCCTTAGAGGTATTGCACCAGACCAATCCTAAAATAGATGAAACACCCGAAATTATTTGGGGAGTCACACCAAACTTAATCATTCAAGAAAACTCATTTAGCACTTCATTAATTCTATATGTGTATGATGAAGATGGTTCTGTAGATGATGAAATGGGAGAAATTTGGATCTCCCTTAAAGACTATACCTCATCAGGAACAGAAACTAATAAATACCCAACTACCATTCAAAAATCTGCTCAAGGCTGCACGATAGAAATAGGGCTCAGTTGGGAAAAATAAACAAACTTTAAGGCGCTAATTAATTAGCGCCTTTTTTGTACCTTGTAAATTCAATTTTTATTGTAGAAAAAATGTTGCAAGAAAAGCCCTTAAAAATATTTCGTTCCTCTGCCGGATCAGGTAAAACATATACTTTGGTCAAAGAATATATTTCTATTCTACTCAACTCTAAAGACCCACTACTCTTTCGAAAAATACTAGCCGTCACATTTACCAACAAAGCGGCAAATGAGATGAAAGAACGAGTACTAGAAACACTTAAATCTCTCTCTACTGGAGAAAGCTCAGACTTACTAAACGATTATTTAACCGTTGTTCCTATACCAGCAAATCAATTGGCAATTAGGAGTGCTAATATATTTCAACATATTATTCATCATTATGGAGAGTTTAACATTCTAACCATAGACAAGTTTATTCATCGAATTATCCGATCCTTTACCAGAGAGCTTGGGCTAGCCATGAATTTCGAACTAGAGTCTGATGTTAATTTATTTATAGGAAGAAGCATAGATTTGTTATTAAGCGAAGTTGGGAATGATAAAGATTTGACTAATTACTTAATTCAGTTCTCTGAGCAATTAATAGATGACAGCGAAAAAGGAGACATTGAAAAGCAATTAAAAAGTCTTTCTCAAATACTCCAAAAAGACGAAGGTAAGAACGCCTTAGATGAATTAAGTGAAGTTGATTTATCCTTTTTTATTGGAATTCAAAAAGAAATTAAAACAAAGATAAAAGAGTTAAAAAAACAGATTGAAGTTTTAAGTCAACAGACCATAGACTTGATAGAGAGTCAAGGAATTGAGATTTGGAATTTAGCTGGCGGAAAGAATGGCTTCGGAAAAATGTATACTGCATTTGTTAATAATGAAATAGACAGTGTAAATGTCTCTGATGCGATGCGAAACCGTTTAATAAAAGAAGAATGGTATACTAAATCAGCAAAAGCGCCTATAAAAGAAGCAATCGCAGGAATAGAAATAGACTTAGCGAAAAGTACTAAAATGCTACTTACTTTGTATGACGATTATATGACCCAACGTTTGTTCAATAAAAACTTCATTGGATTCTCTTTATTAAACTCGATCAATAAAGTGCTACAATCGATAAAACAAGAAAGTAATATTGTCTTCTTAAATGATTTTAATGAAATTATTAGCCAAGTCGTAAAGAATGAACCTGCCCCATTTATTTACGAAAAAATTGGAAATAGGTACCATTATTTTCTAATCGATGAGTTTCAAGACACCTCAAAACTACAATGGAACAATTTAGTTCCATTAGTTTATGACTCTTTGAGTAATGGAAACAAAAACTTAATTGTAGGAGATGCCAAGCAAGCTATTTACCGCTGGCGTGGTGGAGAAGTGAATCAATTCATCGACTTACCAAAAATTACTGGAGAATTTCATGACTTATATAACATCAATTCAATATTTGAGACTTCGGCAGATATAGATAACTTAACTAATAATTACCGATCATTTAAAAACATCATCCAATTCAACAATTGGCTTTTTAGCAATCTTGCAGACTCCTCAGAATCAACAACCATAAAAGCAATTTATGAAGGAATAGAACAAGAGGTAGTAAAAAAAGAAGACGGTTATGTTTCCTACCAAATCTTGGAAGGAAGTAAAGAGGAAATAAAACCTTTAAAGCTAGAATTGACCCTACAGTACATTAAAGAGTGTTTAGAAGACGGTTTTAATTATAATGACATTGCCATTTTAACCAAAACAAACAAAGACGGAAAGTTAATTGCTGCACACTTAACAGAAGAGAACATCCCCGTTGTTTCTTCAGATAGCATTGTATTAGGAAGCTCAGAAGAGGTGCAGTTTATCATTGCCTTTTTTGAAACAAATATCAATTTAGAAAACGAGCACGCTATTCTTAAGTGTTTACAATTTTTGCAAAAAGAGGAACATTTATCTGCTTTACACGAAAAATGGAGAATTCCATCAGAAAAAAACAATGCCTACAGTAAATCAATCGATTTTATTGGATTCCTAAAGGAAAACTATGCTACACTCAACTTTTCCTATTTCGAAAGTTTAAATCTTTATGATAAAACAATTTACTTACTAGAAATATTTGACCTTAACCGCTTTGATTCTTATATAGATCAATTATTAAATACCATTCAAGGTTACACAAAAAAGAACACCTCGGCACTACAAGAGTTTGTAACTTACTTTGATGATCATAAAGATCGAATTCCTGTGAATAGTGGAGGAAACAATAGTGCAATACAAATTACAACCATTCATAAATCTAAAGGGTTACAATACCCCATAGTAATTATGCCTTTTGCAGACTGGCCAGACAAAAATAATCAATTTGTAGACTTCACTTGGATTAACACAGAAGGTTTAGTCGAATATGAGATTCCTAAATATATAGCTCCTTTAAACGAAAAAACGTTAAAACAGTACAATTTAGAGTCCGTTTATCAAAAGGAAAAAGAAGACGTTACATTAGACAATTTAAATCTATTTTATGTTGCTTTTACTCGTGCTGAAAAAAGAATGTATGTTATCTCTAGCAGTTCTAAACGTTCGAGCAGTCATGTTTTTGATAAAATCAATCAGCTAGTAATTAACAAAGAAGACTTCGATACAGAAAACAATCGATTAGAATTAGGAGAACGGTCTAAAACAGAAAAAAAAGAAGAGCAGAAAATTAATTCAAATTATTCTGGACCCAAAGTAAAAACTTGGCGAAGTAATTTAGGGTTAAGCTTAGATAAAAATGCACTAGAGTTAGAATTAACTGAATTAGACGAAAGAGAATATGGGAATGCAGTTCATTCCATTTGGTCGAACATTAACCAACCAGAAGAAGTTGAATTCGCCATTGAAAAAGCCATTATTAATGGAGTATTACCTACACGATTAAAAAAACAAGTCGAAAGAGAAATTAAAGCATCCTTAGCACTCAAAGAAGTACAAGCTTGGTATAACATTCCTAATGCTGAAGTGCTAAATGAAAGTGCAATAGTAACCGAAACAGGACAATCTTATCGCCCGGACAAAATTATTCTTACTCCAGATAAAAAAGCCATTGTAATAGACTATAAAACCGGAAAAGAACGTAAAAGTCATCAAAAGCAACTAAGGGAATATGGTCAACTATTACAAGAATTGGGCTACCCTTCTCCTAGTTTGTATTTGGTGTATATGAAAGATAGGAAGGTGGTTAGATGTTAATGAAAAATAAAAAAAATAGTATTCTTGACCAACTAATTGATTTCTCAAATAATTTTAAATTAATTACAGGGGTTACTATAATACTTATTATTATTGTCACAGAATGCAATAATTAAACAAGCCCTATAATTAATCATTTAAAACAACCAACCCACTTTTATTCCTCCCCACTTTGCTAACTCTCCATAACTATATTCTTTAGAAAGAATAACTTGACTGTACTCCAAAAAGAGTGTTTTAATTCTAATAATCGCTCCGTATTTTAGTTGTGCTGTAACTCTTTGTATTTCGGAAGTTTTAACGGTATACACACTGTTTTTATTAAACAAACCTCCTTGTAATGTAGCGTCATATCCAATAAAATTAACTAAAGGCTGCCCGTATACGAAAAACTGAAATTTTCGACTCCTTTTGTGCTTAGAGAAAACATTATTAAAAACACCTAAACTCGCATTAAAGCCCAAAGAAGCAGAGGTAAAAAGTGTTCCTATTTTAAGTGTTGAATTAGTAGACAACATAACTACATTTTTAATCGCTGCTATTTTCTTTTCAAAACCTATTTCATAGTTTAAGACTAGATCATTTCTAATTTGGTTACGCCATCCTTGGGGAAGAACATCACCAATTAATTTGTGAATACCTGTTTGCATAGCATTACCAAAAGCAATTGGACCAATCATACCTACACTAAGGCCTGAAACAATCCTATAATGATGAACAGTATCTGAGCTTGTCACGAAATTCTTAAGTACAATTGCAGCTGCAAATGGTCGATCTGTCTTTATTACATTCTCATTTCCTATACTAAATGGAGTATATCCCATATGCTCCATCGATAGTCCATACTGTGTCCTTAAATCTTTTTTATGAATCAATATTTTATTTAAAGGGTTTTTCGATAAATGGGGGGTTACTAACTCTAAATTATAACCTTGGGTATAATTATAATCCGATGCAGAGAAATAATCATTATCGTAGTTGATTCTAAAATATTGCGTAGCTCCCATATCTCTATAAGAAACAGTATTGTCTAACTTTTGAGAAAAAGAAGTTAGGCTTGTAATAGTCCAAAATAGTAAATTGATAAATTTCATGCTAACCAATACGTTTTAAAAGTAATCGTGGGAGTTTGGCAGAATAAATAATAATAGAATTAGCGTTGCTACTTTTATTTAACTTCTTCTTCAATATGTTCACACTCTGCATGTTTTAATGGACATAAACTAACATTATCTACCCACCCGATTAATGACTGATCGTTAACTTTAAATTTAATTTTCACCCAGTCTCCCTTAACAGTTATAATGTCTACTTTAAAATAGATGTCAGAAAAATCTTCCACCCTTAACTTTAAATTTTCTTTGTTGATTGAAAACGGTTCTTGAAACACTGAAAAAGCACCATGTAAAGCAGACTCTAAATTTTCACTTTCTACCCAATAGCTTCGATCAGATACTTGCTTGTTTTTCATGTAAGGTAAGGTATGATAACTCTTTACTCTACAGAAGTTGGGAATACATGAATCTACTTCTACTAAATAGACCTCATACATTCTATTCAGCCGCTCAAGGGTATCAGCAGCATGATATCGAATGTCCTTATAAAGTATTACGCTTTTATCTTTTAGAGCAAACTCACTAGAACCAGTAAACAGCTTTTGCCCTTTTAAAGAAAAAGAAATGAAAACTAAAAAACAGAGTATAAAAACCTTCATCATATCAACTATCCTTCCATATCTTTAATGAATCGTCTTGTTCAGGTCTGTTCGCCTCAGGTTCACGCAAAGGTTCGCACTCTTTTAAAGTATTTCTACAATCTTCAGGAAGTTGCTGATATAACTCAGTCCCTTTTGTTTTCCATTCTATCATTTTATCGCTGACCTCTTTTACTATTTTAGCAGGATTCCCTACAACAATCTTACGTCTTGGAACCACCATTTTACTTGGAACAAAGCATAATGCTCCTACAATGGACTCGTCTCCAATGATAACATCGTCCATAACAACCGCATTCATACCGATCAGGGTGTTCTTACCTATCGTTCCTCCATGAATTATTGCTCCGTGCCCAATGTGAGCTCCTTCTTTTAATGTAGTTGTTGTTCCAGGAAACATGTGTACAGTACAATTTTCTTGAACATTACACCCGTCCTCAATAACAATCTTTCCCCAATCTCCTCTCAATACACAGTTAGGACCGATGTAAACATTCTTACCGATAAAAACATTACCAGTTACGTTTGCTTGAGGATGAATAAAAGCACTTTCGTGAATAACTGGTTTAAAACCATTGAACTCGTATATCATTGTTTTAGATTTAAAAGGTTAAAGGTAATTTATTTTCAGTTTTCAATTTAAATAAAGACTCGTTTAATTTCAAAAGTCAAGTTTCAATTATTTTAACGCTATTATATGATTATCTTAGCTAATTAACTTTTCTAATCGAACATTATGAATCAGCTCATCTCTATTATAATGCCCTATAAAGATTGCGCTTTGTTTTTAAAAGAAACATTAGAATCTATTCTTAGTCAATCATATAGCCATTGGGAGCTAATTGCTATCAATGATCATTCTATTGATAAAGGAGAAGAAGTTGTGACAAACTATGCCTCAAAAGATCATAGAATAATAACAATAAAAAATAAAGGAAAAGGAATTATAGAAGCTTTAAAAACAGGCTATGAAAAATCAAAAGGTTTCTACATCACTAGGATGGATGCAGATGACATTATGTTAAATCATAAATTGGAAAAATTAAAAGCTATTCTAGACCGTTCTGTTCAAGATACTGTTGCGGTAGGGCAAGTCTTTTATTTTAAATCTAATGGAGAAACAATAGGCAACGGATACCTTAGCTACCAAAACTGGATTAACAAACTAGCTTTAAAAGGAACTAGTTTTTCTGAAGTTTATAAAGAATGTCCCATCCCTTCCCCAAGTTGGATGATGATCAAGTCAACATTTGAAAAAATTGGAGCTTTTGACTCTTCTTGTTACCCTGAAGACTATGAATTAGCCTTTAGGATGTATAAAGACCACCTAAATGTAACTTCAACTTCAACTATTGTTCATCATTGGAGAGACTATGAATCGAGAACATCTCGAACAGATGAAAATTATAAAGACAATCGCTTTTTAGCCTTAAAAACGAAATCATTTATAGAAATTGACTATCAAAAAGAAAAACAATTGGTCCTGTTAGGAGCCGGAAAAAAAGGAAAATTAATTGCTAAACTGTTGATCGAAAACAAGGTCGATTTTGAATGGTTTTGTGGAACTCAAAAAAAAATTGGACATAATATTTATGGTAAAACACTAAAAAATAGCGCAACAATTTTTAATGAAAGTCAAATAATAATTGCAATAGCTAATAAAGAAGAACTAAACCTAATTAAACAAGAGGAAGTACTATCCAATGATTATTATTACTTTTGTTACTCTAATAAAGTGATTAAAAACAACCATGAAAGCACAAAAACTATACGAACTTTACAACAACTTTGACAAAGAAATGGGGCTTATAATGACAGAGACAGCTCCAGGCGTTGTAACCTATGAATTAGAGGTAAAAGAACAACATTTAAGTTCACCAAAAGTTGGACATGGGGCGGTTATTGCTTCTATGATGGATGCTATATTAGGAACTACTGCTTTATCTAAAGTATGCGATCAAGGAAACCTAGTTTCTACGGTAGAGTTTAAAATTAACTATTTTAAACCTATTTTTATAGGGGAGTCTTTGTTGGCAACGGGAGAAATAGAATTTGAGGGTAAAAGCTTAATTATAACGACCGGAAGAATCATTAAGAAAAGTAGTAAAGAATTAGTTTCTCTAGGAATGGGAACCTTTAATATTTACCCCATGTCTAAAAGAGGTTTATTTCTTTAAAATTAATTCTAAAGAAAAGTAAGTATGCTTCATAACCTTTAAATCATCAAATTCGTAAGTTAAAAGACTATTATTATCATCTGAATATAAATTTTAACTAATTATCTGAAAAATTCATTTATATTTGTAAGTCATATTTGACATGAAATTAATGAGCTTATTACACCTAACAAATAAATTATACTTTACCATAGCTATGGCTATACTAACTTTAGTTGGTTGTAAAGGTGCTGGTGAAGATAAAATTTCGGAAGGAATTATAGAATATGACATCACATATCCTTATTTCAAAGATGAGTTTATGATCGGTTTGTTACCAAAAAAAATGAACCTAGAGTTTAAAAATAACATCTATAAAAGTACTGTAGAAATTTCTATGTTTGGAACTTCTTTAATTTCTAACTGTTTGGACAGTACTTTAATCATGACTTTTCACTTTGGTAAAAAGAAATTTTACACTGTATTAGATGCTCAACTAACAGAGACTATGATTCAGAAGAATGGAGTTCCAGATGTTGTAGAATTAAACTCAACAGATTCTATAGCAGGTGTTTTATGTAAAAAACACATGGGAGTCTTTGATAATCTTAAAGACGGTTATGATGCTGAAATATTCGAGACACATGACATCAACATAAAAAATAGTAATTGGTGTAATCCTTACAGAGATATTGATGGAGTCCTAATGGGCTATGAAATTGATCAGTTTGGACTTCAAATGCGTTTTAGAGGTAATCAAGTTAAAGATACTTTAATCAATGACTCTATCTTTAATATCCCTCAAAATTACAAAAAAGTACCTTTGGAACGAATGTTGTATGAGGTAGAACAGTTATTTCAAACTTTGTAATAACCTAGTAATAATTTAAAAGTTAAAACACGTCGTTAATTTGACTAAAAATCATCAAAAATGAAAAAGAAAATGTTATCTCTATTGTCTGTAATGGCAATTTTTGTAGGAAGTACTTTTGCTCAATTTGAAGGAAAAGTTGTATTTGGTTTAGAATATGAATTGCCTGAGGCAATGGAATCTCAACGAGCGATGTTGCCGTCTCAAATGGACATGCTGATTAGTGAAAATAAAACGAAAGTTGTTCAGAACACTATGATGGGTGCTCAAACTGTTATTTCAGACACTAAGAATAATACTAGTGTATTATTAATCGACATGATGGAACAAAAAATGGCAATTAATATGCCTGCTCCTACTGAAGAAGAAAAAGCTAAGCAAGTTCAACCGAAATATACTTATGATAATAAAACAAAAAAAATAGCTGGTTATAAATGTAAACATGCCATTATGACTATCGAAGATAAAAATGGTGAACAGTCTGAAATGGATGTTTATTATACGGAAGAAATTCCTGCTTCAGCCAACGATAAATTAAAAGGATTAAAAGGTTTCCCTTTAGAATATACGATTAGACCTCAAGGGTTAACAATGATCGTTACTGCAAAATCAGTTTCTAAAGAAAAAATTGAAGATTCTGAGTTTGAAATTCCTGAAGGATTCACGAAAATGACAATGGAAGAGTTTAAAGCTGCAATGGGCGGAGGAGGAATGTAATTCTTTCTAAATAAATTTATATTAAAAAGGAGCTATAATTATTTTTATAGCTCCTTTTAATTTTCAGAAATTAATGTAATATTTTATATACTAATTCCTTTAGCAGCTCTCCATCATCAGTAGAGGCATTATCTACCCCTTTAGAAGCTAAATCATATTGACGTAAATAACCAAACACCCTAGCTATTTTATTCATGTTATAGTTTCTTGCTGACTTTTGATATTCTTTAAGAATAAAAGGGTGGACTCCCATTTTTTGAGCAAGGGCTCTATCATCTACTTGACCAACATACTGATGGTATTTAATTAACTTCGTAAAATAACCATAAATAACCCCTAATGTAACTACCAAAGGATAGTTTTTAGAATTCTGACCAAAGTGATTTGCGATTAAATTGGCCTTATAAACGTCTTTTTCTCCTAAAGCATTATTTAATTCAAAGGTATTGTACTCTTTCGAGATGCCTACATTTTTTTGAATCAACTCTTCTGTAACTTCTGTATCGCCATCCATTACGACTTTAAGCTTCTCTAACGTATTGGCGATCTTATTTAGGTCATTGCCTAGATATTCACTTAGAACATGAGCTGTACGAGGATTTATTGATAAGTGCTCTGACTTACAATAACCAATAATCCAATCTGGAAGCTTATAATCTTTGACTTTATCTGAGCTAAATAAATAACCTTTCTTTTTTAATTCTTTTCCTAAGGCCTTTCGACCGTCTAGCTTCTTATATTTATAATTAAAGACTAAAATCGTTGTAGGCATGATTTGCCCCATATAATCGATTAAACTTTCTATTGAACGCGAAAGGTCTTGTGCTTCTTTTATAATAACTACTTGATACTCACTCATCATTGGGTATCGCTTAGCCATATTGACGATATCCTGAACTGTGGTATCTCTGCCATACACAACAGTCTGATTAAAATCTCGTTCAGACTCTTCTAAGACATTTTTAGCAATATAATTAGAGATTTTATCTATAAAATAAGACTCTTCCCCTTGTAAAAAATAAATGGGTTTATATATTTTTTGCTTTAGTTCTTTTATTACCTCTTCGTAAGTCATTATGGTGTATTAGAAACAGTGTATGAAGTTCCTTGTCAGTTTTTTCTATGAGTTACATAAAACGTAAATGTTTCACCGTTTCTCCTTTGTTCATGATTTCTTTAAGAGAATCAATCCCTATTTGAATGTGCTTATCTACAAAGTTAGCCGTAACACTTGTATCACTCTTATCTGTTTTTACTCCATCTGGAATCATAGGCTGATCAGAAACTAACAACAAAGCTCCAGCTGGAATTTTATTGGCAAAACCGCCTGTAAAAATAGCAGAAGTTTCCATGTCTATGGCCATTGCTCTAATTTTACGTAAGTATTTTTTAAATTTAAGATCGTGCTCCCAAACTCTTCTACTGGTCGTATAAACAGTTCCTGTCCAGTAATCTAATTCATGCTCTCTTACAGAATGAGAAACAGCTCTTTGTAAATTAAAAGCAGGTAAAGCAGGAACTTCTACTGGAAAATAGTTACTTGATGCTCCCTCCCCTTTTATAGCAGCAATTGGAAGAATCATGTCTCCAATTTTATTTTTCTTTTTCAGTCCTCCACATTTACCTAAAAACAAAACTCCTTTGGGCTTTATTGCAGATAGTAAATCCATAATCGTAGCTGCGTTTGAAGCTCCCATTCCAAAATTTATAATTGTAATCCCATCTGCAGTGGCATTTGGCATCGCCTTATTTTCACCCTCTATTTTTACATTATATTTTTTAGCAAAAATCTCTACATAATTACTAAAATTTGTCAATAATATCGTTTGCCCAAAATCTTCCAATGCTACTCCAGTATATCTAGGCAGCCAGTTATTCACAATATCTTCTTTTGTCTTCATAGTATAGATTTATTTAGTGTGGATAGTCAATTTTCCGCTAAAATACTACATATTTGCTATTTTAAAGAAGATTTAAACCAATAATGCAAGAATTAAACTTTCCTAAATACGAGTTCTCAATTAAAAGACAGAAAGACACTGTTTTAATTTTTGATGAATTTAGAAAAAAATGGATGGTCTTAACCCCTGAAGAATGGGTGAGGCAACATGTTTTAATGTATGTTTTTAAAGACAAAGGCTACCCCAAATCTTTAATCGCTGTAGAAAAACTAGTAAAAGTAAATGGGTTAAATCAACGTTTTGATGCTGTTTTATTTAATAATAACGCCAGACCGATAGCCATCATCGAATGTAAAGCTTTCTCTGTAAAAATAACACAAGAGGCTTTTCATCAAGCTTTGAGATATAACGCACAAATTGGAGCACCTTATATCGTCTTAACCAATGGTTTACAAACTTACTGTGGTAAGATAGACTTAATTAAAAACAGTTTTGCTTATTTAAAAGGAATTCCTAGTTATAGTGAATTGTGAAGTTGAGGAACTGTTGAATTGAAAAAATAAAAAAATTCTGTAGACGTATTAACGACTATAGCTTATTTTGACATTGGAAAAGCTTGAAACTTTATTGTACAACTTCACGTACAAGTAAAATAAATAAACTATTTTTGTATTAAAATAATCACTATGACAGTAACAACATATTCTAATTTCAGACAAAATTTAAAAATGCTATTAGATGGTGTTTTTAATTCACATGCTCCATTATATGTAAAAAGAAGAAACCACGAAGATGTAGTGGTTTTAGCTAAGTCCGATTATGAAAGCTTGCAAGAGACTTTACATTTATTAAGCTCCCCTAAAAACGCAGAACGCTTATTAAAAGGGATAGAGAAATATAAAGCTGGAGAATTTATAGAAAAGCCATTGATAGAAGAATGAAACTACTTTGGATAGAAGAAGGTTGGGAGGATTATACTTATTGGCAGAAAACAGATAAAAGAATGCTTAAAAAAGTTAACAACCTCATTAAAGAAGTAATGAGATCTCCATTTGAAGGAATAGGCAAACCAGAACCTCTAAAACACAACCTATCTAACTGGTGGTCTAGAAGATTAGATTTGGAACATCGCTTAGTATACAGAGTCGAAAATGATACTTTAATTATACTTTCGTGTAGAAAACATTATTAAGTATTTTCCGTATAGCCCTTACAACTAAAAACAATAACGAACTAGACACAGCGCATAGCAATAAAATTGGAGCACCTTATATATTCTTAACCAATGGTTTACAAACTTACTGTGGTAAGATAGACTTAATTAAAAACAGTTTTGCTTATTTAAAAGGGAATTCCTAGTTATAAAGACGTCTAAAGTTACAAGCTATTGGGTTGAAACAACTAGCTTCCCCCAACCAATTTTTTAATTTCATTCAACTTCATCAACGCTTCAACTGGGGTTAAAGTATTGATATCTAAACTTATAATTTCTTCTTTAATCTGTTCTAAGATAGGATCATCTAGCTTAAAGAAACTCAACTGCATTCCTTCTTCTTCAGCTAATTCTTTGGTCTTCTGATTGAGTTCTTCAGCACCATGAGACTTTTCTAGCTTCAACATGATTTGAGTCGCTCTATCTAACACTTGTTTAGGCATACCAGCTACTTTTGCCACATGAATACCAAAACTATGTTCGCTTCCTCCTCTAACTAACTTACGTAAGAAAATAATCTTTTTATTCATTTCTTTTACCGAAACATTGTAGTTTTTTATTCGGTCAAATGCAGTTTCCATATCATTTAACTCATGATAATGGGTAGCAAATAATGTCTTCGCTCTTGCTTTTGGATTTTGATGAATGAACTCCGCTATCGCCCAAGCGATAGAAATCCCATCGTATGTACTCGTCCCACGCCCAATTTCATCTAATAAGACTAAGCTTCTATCGGTAAAGTTATTTAGAATACTTGCTGTTTCATTCATTTCTACCATAAAAGTAGATTCCCCACTCGAAATGTTATCGCTTGCTCCTACTCTAGTAAACACTTTATCTACAATACCTATTTCGGCACTTTTAGCAGGCACAAAACTCCCCATCTGAGCCATTAAAGTAATCAAGGCAGTTTGTCTTAATAAAGCTGACTTACCACTCATATTAGGTCCAGTAATCATAATAATCTGTTGTGTCTGATCATCCAAATAAACGTCATTACTAACATACGATTCTCCTAACGGTAAATTTTGCTCGATCACAGGATGACGACCGTCTTTTATGTTTAACGCCTTGGTTTGGTTGATTGATGGACGTACATAGTTTTGTTTTATGGCAACTTTAGCAAACGACAATAAACAGTCTAAACGAGCGATTAAAGCAGCATTATACTGAATCGGCTGAATGTAGTCCGAAATAGCAAAAACTAACTCTTCGTACAATTTAGTTTCTATGGCTAGTATTTTTTCTTCTGCTCCTAAAATCTTTGTTTCATACTCTTTTAGCTCTTCGGTAATGTAACGTTCTGCTTGAGTTAAGGTTTGTTTTCTTATCCAAGTTTCGGGAACTTTATCTTTATGTGAATGTCGCACTTCTATGTAATAGCCAAATACATTATTAAAAGCAATTTTAAGTTTTCCAATCCCTGTTTCTTCCATCAAACGCTCTTGCATTTGCAACAAATAGTCTTTTCCTTTATAAGCAATAGCTCTTAAGTCATCTAACTCTTGATTGACTCCGTCTTTTATGACGTTTCCTTTAGAAACTAATACTGGAGCCTCATCTTGTAACTCGTCCTCTATTTTTTGACTAATGAATTTGCAGACATTAATTTGGTCTGCTATTTTTTGTAATGCTTTATTCTTTGATTGTTCACACAAAGCTTTGATTGGCTCTAAGGCTAAAATAGAATACTTTAAATGGACTGTTTCTCTTGGAGAAATTCTTGCTGCCGCAACTTTAGAAATTAAACGTTCTAAATCTCCTATTAATTTTAAATGTGAAGTAACGTCCTCTACAAAATCTTCTTTTTCTGTAAAGTATTTCACTACATCTAAACGATCATTAATCGCTTGCTCATCTTTTAGAGGTAGCACTACCCAACGTTTTAACAGACGACCTCCCATTGGAGAAACCGTTGCATCCAACACATCAATAAGAGTCGTTGCTCCATCATTATGAGAATAAACCAACTCTAAATTACGAATCGTAAAACGGTCTAACCAAACATATTTATCTTCATCTAAACGAGAGATATTAGTGATGTGACTAACTTTATTATGTTGGGTATCTGCTAGATAATGAATGGCAGCACCGGCCGCTATTGTTCCTGCATCTAGATTCTCAACTCCAAACCCTTTTAAAGACTTCGTTCCAAAATGTTTTAATAATGTTTCAGTACTGTAATCTTCTGTAAAAACCCAATCTTCTAACTTGTAAGTATAGAATTTATCTCCAAAATTTTCGATTAGTTTTTTATCATTATTACGCTGATACAAGACTTCAGAAGGGTTAAAACTCTGTAATAATTTATCTATATAATTTGCTTCTCCTTGGGCTACTAAGAACTCTCCTGTAGAAACATCTAGAAAAGCGACTCCAACTTGCTTACGATCGAAATGTACTGCTGCTAGAAAATTATTTTTTTTATTTTCTAATACTTGTTCATTAAAAGCGACTCCAGGTGTTACCAATTCTGTAACCCCTCTTTTTACAATCTTTTTTGTTTGTTTTGGATCTTCTAACTGATCACAAATAGCAACTCGTTGCCCAGCTCTTACTAACTTTGGCTAATAAGTCTCTAATGAATGATGAGGAAAACCTGCTAACTCTAATTTTGAACCACCATTGTTTCTAGCTGTTAATACAATTCCTAAGATCTTAGAAGCTGTGATTGCGTCTGTCCCAAAAGTTTCGTAAAAATCTCCAACTCTAAACAACAATAATGCATCTGGGTATTTTGTTTTTATTTTATTGTATTGTTGCATTAAAGGAGTTACCTTCTTTGTTTTGTCTGCTTCTTTTTTTACTGCTTTAGTTGCCATACAATCGTTAAAATAATCCAATTAACTAGCAAATATAAGGATAGACGATTAACTTTGTTTTTATAAAAAAACAACACTTTATATTAGTTATGAACAGAAAACTAAAGCTTACAGAATTAAATAGAGTTTCATTGGACGGATACAAGGAACAAAGTAAAACTCCAATCATTGTGATTTTAGATAACATTAGAAGTTTAAATAATGTTGGTTCATTTTTCAGAACTTCGGACGCATTTAATATTGAGGCTATTTACTTGTGTGGAATTACCGCTACTCCTCCTCATAGAGACATTCAAAAAACTGCTTTAGGAGCGACAGAATCTGTAGACTGGTATTACAATGAAAATACTTTGGAAGTGGTCGATGTTTTACAAAAAAAGAACTATAAGGTTTATGCCATAGAGCAAGCAGAAAAAACGATTTCATTAGAACAGTTTGATTATAACAACGAACCTATTGCTATAGTTTTTGGAAACGAAGTTAAAGGTGTAGAACAAAAAGTGATTAACGCTTGTGATGGCTGTATAGAAATTCCACAATTTGGGACGAAGCATTCCTTAAACGTATCGATAAGCTTTGGAGTTGTTGCCTGGCATTTGATAAACCAGGTGGTAAAAAATAAATTCCATTGCTTTAACTCAAAATAAATTGGCACTTCCACATGTAGATAATGGGCAACAAACAACTTTTGGAGTTTGGCAAGATGGAGCGTTAAGAAAAGGCGAATTTGGATACGGAGAATATAGCATAAACAAAGAAACTAGAGAATTGGCGGATTATATTTTGTCTTTGGTTGAAGAGTAATTTATTAGACTCAACATAACAAATCAAGGTCAGATTTACATAACTTTAGATTTGAAAACTCTTCTTTTAAAAAAAGTGTTCTTGCAAACCATCGGAAAAAAAGCAGGTCATTAAATAAAACAGCTCTTAATAAGAACAAAAAAAAAGCCTTATTGAACTGAATCAATAAGGCTTTTTAGTTTTTTTTTGGTTTAGAATTATGCTTCTTCTCCAAATGGTTCTACAGAAACGTAAGACTTGTTTCCTCTTTTCTTTTTGAAGTTTACTACTCCATCAGTTAATGCAAACAAAGTATGGTCTTTTCCCATTCCAACATTTGTTCCTGGATTGTGAGTAGTTCCTCTCTGACGAACGATAATGTTCCCAGAGATTGCTGCTTGTCCTCCAAATATTTTTACTCCTAAACGTTTCGATTGCGATTCACGTCCGTTATCTGAACTACCTGCTACTTTCTTATGCGCCATGGTTCTATAATTTTAAATTTGTTATTCTTTTTTAATTAAGCTTTATCGTCTTTTTTAGCAGCGGCTTTCGGCGCAGCTTTTTTAGCAACAGCTTTCGGTGCAGCTTTTTTAGCAACAGCTGCTTTAGGCGCTGCAGTTTTCGGTGCAGCAGCTTTAGCTACAGCTTTCTTAGGCTCAGCTTTCTTAGGCTCAGCTTTCTTAGGCTCAGCTTTCTTAGGCTCAGCTTTTTTAGTTGATTTTTTCGCTCCACTAGCAACAATACTTTCGATTGTAATTTTAGTTAAACGTTGACGGTGACCATTTTTCTTTTTGTAACCCTTTCTTCTTTTCTTTTTAAAGACAATTACCTTGTCTCCTTTCAGGTGCTCTTCGATTTTTGCTGTTACTAAAGCTCCTTCTACAGCTGGGGCGCCAACAGTTACTGTTCCGTTATCATCTAATAAGAATACTTCAGAAAACTCTACTTTGTCTCCTGCTTCTCCTTGTAGTTGATGAACAAACAAACGTTGATCTTTCTCTACTTTAAATTGTTGCCCTGCTATGTCTACAATTGCGTACATAAGTTAATTTATTTTATAATTTTTATTCCCTCGAACAATTAAAATTGAACGTAAGGGGTTGCAAACGTAATTCTTTTTTTTGAGATATTATTGCGTTTATTTATTTTTTTTATCCTTTGTAAAGTCTACTCAAACGATCATCAATTCTCGAAACCGTTTTATAAAAAAAAGATAAAATCACTTAAAATGACTAACCCTTCTAAATGTATTATATAATCATTTAGAAGTATCATGCTTTTACTTGGTCATTACTAAAACAATAGTAAAGCTTTGTTTAGTAACATTATCGTTCTCGATACTATTTTACTTTTTTCTCAAAAAATAAAATCACTCGAACTGACTGACTAACTGACTAACTGACTAACTGACTAACTGACTAACTGACTAATATTAATTTCTTCTTTCTATTCTTTTATCTCTTATCTCTTCTCTTTATTCTATATTCTTTATCTTTATTTCTTTTGTATTAGGGATAGAACGTCTTGTTTGAACTCCTTTTTTTGAACGTCTCTTACAGCCCCCTATAGAGTTCCATGTTAATTTAGTGACAAAATAATCTTTTAAAGAAAAAAAGAGTGAGTAGTGATAGCTCGACCTTTTTCTATCTTTCATTGAAAAAGGGAATACCCTAAACCTATTTTAACTCTCTGTTGTAAAACACTTTATAAAAGTGCATTCCTTTTTGTTGATCATAGCCCTGCTCTACAAACTGGTGTAATGCGTCCGCATCGTTAAAATTCATTTTTAACTGAATATTGGTGTCTAACTTAATGGTATTGGCTATATTTTTCTTCTCTCGCTGTAACACTGGTGCAGAAATATTAAATGAATCGGCTATTTGCACCTCATATTCTGATTCGTAAGCTTTTTTATAATCTTTAAAGTCCTCTTTTAATTCCTCTACCCCGTCGAATAAGACATCGTTAAACTCTTGTGTTTCTACATGGTCGTTTTCTTCGAAGTATTTTACTGATTGATTAACAAAATCTATTTCTTCTTTTTTGGTTTCGTTATTTCCTATTACATCTTTGGCAAAAGATTTACATAAATCCATATAGGCCTTCGTTTCGTAATTGTCGTCTTTTACAATGTCTATGCTTAAAAAATCTTTTTTCCAATAACTTGCATCATAATTATTATTATCTACCGTAAGCACAATTAATCCTTTTTCGCTCGAGTTTAGAATTAGAGCTCCTTTATCTAGTTTTTTAATGCTAATCCCTTCTTCTGTAATCAGTTTTAATTTTGTCTCATTTTCTGAGACTTGTAAAAAAGAATCTTTACGTTCTGACTTAAAAACTCCAATGGCATTCATTAGCTCTCCGTCTAAATACATTTCGTCGAAGTAGGCAACAAATAAATCTCCCGACTTAATATGTGGGTGATTAGACTGGTCGTATAAGTGTTTTACGATTTTTGCTGAATCTTCGAAAAACAGTTCCTCGTTAGCAAAAGTACTTTCTGCTATTCCTTTTAGAACATTGTAAGACAACTCTACCTCGTGAACAAATTCTTGTTTCTCTGTCAACTTTACAAAAGGCTTTAGAAAATAACCTTCTAGAAGTTCTTTTAACTCTTCGGTTAATTCTGCTGGCTCTTCTGAAACAAAGACCGATTCTTCATTGTGTTTATTTCCTACTCTATGGATTGCTAGTTGCCCTAATTTTGAAGACTCTACATTTATCATTATTCCTCTATTTTATAACTTCTTGCAATATTACCAATTATTTAAATTGTTAATTCTATTAATCTTATATTTTTGTATCTTAATTAAGATCTATCTTTAAGTGCTCGTAAAAATATACAAAACAAACCAACCTTTGATATTGGGTTTACTCCCAGTTATCGCTCTTTTTATTTGGTTTCCTTCTTTTGGGATTGAGAGTAACTTTGAAGTAGCTAATGCGACTCCAGTTTTTAGCTTTTTTAAAACTGAGAGCCACATTACCAATCAGTTAATTGCAATTAGTCTACTCCTAATTACTGCTATAGCTCTGAATAACACGATCAATAAAAATGAGTTCTTTAGGCAAAACATCTACCTCCCTTCTTTTATTTCCGTTCTACTAATTAGTTGTTTACCCTTATCTAACACATTACATCCTATACTTTTTAGTAACCTTTTTCTTGTTTTTGTCTTTAGACAATTAATTAACATTCACAGTCAAGTTAGTTGCAAGTCTGAGGTTTTTGATGCCAGCTTATTATTATTAATTGCTAGTTTATTTTATCCTCCTACACTATTGTATTTACCAATTGTATGGATTACACTATTAATTTTCAGACCTTTTCAGTGGAAAGAATGGGCTAGTCCTTTTTTAGCCCTTGCTCTTTTTCTTGTTTATTACTTTAGTAGTTTCTTATATACTGACGCCGCCCAGTACTACAAACTGTCTAGCATTTTTGAATCTTCTACCTATAAACATAATGACTATAGTGTTTTCTTTTATTTGTTTGCTTTCTTTTTGTTTCTTTTTGTTTTAATGGGAATGCGCAAGATTCATTTAAAAAGGAAATCGAGCACAATGAGGTATAAAAAAATGACAAATGTGATTTTAGCATTTTTTATTATAGGGTTAATCAACTTTGGAATAAGCTACTTTTTTACTTTTGCTATTGAAACCATTTTCATCACCCTCATTCCTATTACCATAACTACTAGTTATTTCTTTGTCTATTTCAAGAAAAGAATGTTTGCTGAAATTGGGCTATATGTGTTGGTGATTTTGGTACTGTTGAATAACTATTTGTAATAGTTAGGATAATTTATTAAGTTTTAAATGCCTTATATTCAACTTTTAAGTTTTAAAAAAAAGACCAATGTCTTGAATTAAGCATTGGTCTTTTTTTATATTTTTTTATACAACCTCTATCAAGGAATCCAATTATTCTTACCAAAATTTGGTTTACGCTTTTCTAAGAATGCATTTCTTCCTTCCTTAGCTTCATCTGTCATGTAAGCTAGACGAGTTGCTTCTCCTGCAAAAACTTGTTGCCCTACCATTCCATCGTCTGTTAGGTTCATAGAGAACTTTAACATTTTGATAGAAATTGGTGATTTTTCTAATACTTCTTGCGCCCATTGATAAGCTGTACTCTCTAATTCTTCGTGAGGAACAACTGCGTTGACCATCCCCATATCGTAAGCGTCTTGAGCAGAATAATTTCTTCCTAAAAAGAATATTTCTCTAGCTTTTTTCTGACCAACCATTTTAGCTAAATATGCTGAACCATATCCACCGTCGAAACTTGTAACGTCTGCATCCGTTTGCTTAAAGATAGCATGCTCTTTACTTGCCAAAGTCATGTCACAAACCACATGTAAACTATGTCCACCACCAACTGCCCAACCAGGAACAACGGCAATGACCACTTTAGGCATAAAACGAATTAAACGCTGAACTTCTAAAATATTTAAACGGTGGTTTCCATCATCTCCAACGTACCCTTTATGTCCTCTCGCATTTTGATCTCCTCCACTACAAAACGAGTATACGCCATCTTTAGTCGATGGTCCTTCACCTGATAATAAAACAACTCCTATACTCGTATCTTCTTGTGCATCGTAAAATGCGTCATACAATTCACTAGTCGTTTTGGGACGAAATGCATTTCTTACATTTGGTCGATTAAAAGCAATTCGAGCAACTCCATTACATTTTTTGTAAGTGATATCTTCGTATTCTTTAGCGATTTTCCAATCTATATTTTCCATTTATTTATCTATTATGTTCTTAAAACGAAAAAAGACCTACCGTTTACTGTAAATCTTTTTTCTATTTCTTTAATAAAATTAGTCTCTAATTATTTCAACAGTTCTCTTGCAATAACTAGTTTTTGAATTTCAGAAGTTCCTTCTCCAATCGTACATAATTTAGAATCTCTAAAGAATTTTTCTACTGGATAATCTTTAATGTAACCATATCCTCCAAAAATTTGAACTGCTTCTGTAGCTACCATAACACCAACTTCTGAGGCTTTGTATTTAGCCATTGCTGAAAGTTTATTTACTTTCTCTCCCTTCATTAGCTTATCGGCAGCTTGATATAATAATAATTTAGCTCCTTCTATTTCTGTTGCCATATCTGCTAACTTAAAAGAAATTCCTTGAAAGCTTGAAATTGGCTTACCAAATTGTTCTCTTTCCTTAGAATAGTTAATTGCAGCTTCTAATGCTCCTTCTGCTATTCCTAAACCTAAAGAACCGATTGAAATACGACCTCCATCCAAAACTTTCATAGACTGAATAAACCCTTCTCCTACTTTCCCAAGTATATTGTCTTTATGAACTCTACAGTTGTCAAAAATAACCTCAGCTGTTTCTGAAGCTCTCATTCCTAACTTATCTTCTTTCTTACCAGCTTTAAAACCTTCTGTTCCTTTTTCTACTACAAAAGCAGTCATTCCATGAGAGTCTAACAATTCTCCAGTTCTAACAATAACAACAATACAGTCTCCTGATTTACCATGTGTAATAAAGTTTTTAGAACCGTTAATTACCCAATGATCTCCATCTTGTTTGGCAGTACATTGCATTCTTCCTGCATCTGAACCTGTGTTTGCCTCAGTTAATCCCCAAGCACCAATCCATTCTGCTGTTGCTAACTTTGGTATCCATTTTTTCTTTTGTTCTTCATTTCCAAACTTTAGAATATGATTGGTACATAAAGAATTATGAGCCGCAATAGATAGACCTATTGATCCACATACCTTTGCTATTTCTCTAATGGTCATAATGTATTCATTATACCCCATTCCTGCTCCTCCGTATTCGGTTGGAACTAAAATCCCCATTAATCCTAACGCTCCAGCTTTTTTAAATAATTCTACTGGGAACTCTTGAGACTCATCCCATTTCATAATGTTAGGACGGATTTCCTTTTCAGCAAAATCTTTTACCATTTGCTGAATCATGCTTTCGTTTTCTGAAATATCAAAATTCATATCGTGTGTATCTTTTATATTGTACTGCGTTTTAGATACAGTGACAATTTATTTTTTGTAAAAATACGGATTTTACCCGATACTAGTAACTCACCAAGCTAGTTATTTTATCAGAATACTTTTTTAATTTTTCTGTTCCTTTCAAGAATTCTAATTCTACGAGAAAAGAATAACCAGCTACCTTACCACCT
>JAGXIB010000032.1 GCA_024635865.1 Flavobacteriales bacterium | reverse complement strand
TAACATCTGATTGAAGGTTTTTAGACTCTTGTGTCTTTGTCTGACTAGTTTTAGCTGAGAGAGCACTAGAAATAGTAAGTAGAATTTCGTCTGGAATAATTGGTTTAGTCACATACTCGAAAGCACCTTTCTTTATAGACTTAACTGCTAATCCAACATCAGAATACCCTGTGATAATAACAATTTTTGTTTGAGCAGAAATAGCTTTAATTTGCTCAATCATTGCTAATCCATCATAATCTGGCAAACGGAAATCACACAAAACTAAATCATACCCCCCTTTTTCTATTTTCTTTAACCCTTCACTACCCGATGTTGCAGTTGCTACTTCATAATTATTTCTAGATAAGAATGCATTTAAAAGTTCACAGGTATCGACGTTATCATCTATAATAAGAATCTTTTCCATTTCTATTTTTTCTTAGTAGATAAATTTAAGTTTTTAAAATTAAACCCGATAACAAATTAAGTTCTTTTATTCTCAAAACGTGGTATATTTACACACACTAACCTCAATTAAACAATAAAAATCACTACATTACATCATTAAAACACTGTAGGTTAGCTCTTTAATACTTTTTTGTTTTAAGGAATGAAATTAGAAGTACAGAAAAGTTATAAATAACATCAAAGCTTTAAACTAACTCTACTCAAAATATATTGTATTAAAAAGCATTTTACAAATAACGATTCATTATGGACAATAGATTAAAAAAAACGATGTATTTTATGGTAAGCTTATGGAGCATCCTTTTATTACTTTCGTTTGGATCAAATATCATCTTTCCTTTTATTTTTTCTTTTTTCATCTCCCTAGTTCTCCTACCAGTCGTTAACTTATTTGAACGATGGGGAGCTAACAAGCTCTTTAGTATTTTAATTGTGGTATTATCTATTACTTCAGTCTTTTTGGCTCTAACCTACTTAGCTGGAGCAGAAAGCTATCAATTAGTTGAACGTTTTACAGATAAAGAGTTGAAAGGAGATACTCAAGTCATAGACATTATTGACAATTCAACAGAAAGAATAAGTAACAACTTAAATGTAAGTAACGACCAAGTTAAGTCCGCAATTAAGACTGTTTTAGCTTCTTCTAAAGGCGTAGTTATTTATCTTTTAAATAGTTTAAAAGATACTTTAGCTTTTCTAGCAATTATGCCAATATATGTATTCTTTATGCTTTATTATCGTTCTAATTTGATCGATTTTATAAAGTCTATTCCTACAACTGACACGAACAAAACAAAGTTAAGTGTAATCAGGAAAATAAAAAAAATGACACAAAAGTATTTACAGGGACTCTTAATTGTCATCTTAGTTGTGTCTATCCTAAATTCAATTAGTCTTCTTTCTTTTAGTATAGATTATGCTATTTTTATTGGATTCATTACAGCATTAATGACAGTAATTCCTTACATAGGAATATTTTTTGGCGCGTTAATACCAATTACTCTAGCTTTAGTGACTAAAGACAGTTTATTTTACCCAATTGGAGTTTTAATATCATACGTAGTGATACAATCTATTGAGGGAAACTTTATTACTCCAAAAATAGTTGGAGAGTCAATTAACTTAAACCCTTTGATTATTATAATGGGTATGATAATTTTTGGAGCTTTAGGAGGGGTAATAGGAATGATCGTTTGCATTCCTAGTCTTGCTAGTATTAAAATAGCTTTAGATCACTCAAGTAAATATAAACACTTTTCTATTTTGATGAGTCATAAAATAAAATAGTAGTTTCTTTCTTTTCTACAACATGTAGAAAATATACACATATTAAAATCAACTTAAAATCTTAAACCGCTGATATACTGATAGTTATTATTATGGCTTAATCTTCTCGATAGATTAAGCAAATAAATAAAACATCACAAAATGAACAAGTTAATTTAAAGTAAATAAAAAAAGCGCTTTTAATAATTATTGCTTTGCATACGCCTTTAGGCTGTTTGTTACGAACAGAAAACAACGACAAAGTTACTTGTAAAAACCTTAAAACTAGAGGTTAAATAAAACAAAATAGAGATGAACGAAGCTTATAATAAACTAATTTCTAAACTGTGGAGCTGGGTTGATGGGTTTATATTAATGATCCCGAATTTAATAGTTGCAATCATAGTTATAGTTGCAACAATCTTTATCTCAAAAGGGCTAAGAAAGGTATTTTCTAAAATTATAGAAAAATTTTCAAAAAACACTGCAGTTAATAAGCTATTTTCAAGCTCCTTAACAATTATCACTTTTGTTATAGGATTCTTTGTTGCCTTATCAGTATTAGAGTTAGATAAAGCAGTTACCTCTCTTTTAGCAGGCGCTGGAGTTGTAGGTTTAGCAATAGGGTTAGCTTTTCAAGAGCCAATATTAAATGTTTTTTCAGGGATAGTAATGTCAGTGAGGGAGCCCTTTAAAATTGGAGACATAATAAAGACCAACGATTACTTTGGAACAATTGAAAAAATAACACTCCGGACTACAAGTCTTAAAGCATTTAGCGGTGAAGATGTAATTATTCCTAACAAAATGGTAATTCAAAACCCCATTGAAAATTACACCAAGACACAAGTTAGAAGAGTAGCAATAAGTTGTGGAGTTCGTTATAGTGATGATTTAGAAAAAGTAGAAAAAATTGCAATTCAAGCAATAGAAAAAGAAATACCCCACGATAAATCTTACCCCGTCGAATTATACTTTGAAGAGTTTGGTTCTAGTTCAATCAATTTCGAATTAAGGTTTTGGTTAGACATGGCAGAACAAAAGAATTATTTAAAGTACAAAAGTGAGGCAATCAAATCATTAAAGAAACACTTTGATGAGAATGACATTTCTATACCATTTCCAATTAGGACATTGGAAATGGATAGTAAAGCAATAAAAAGCATAGCAAATGCATTTGAAATTGCTAATTAATATAAACGACTGTAAACATGTGAATTATATAAATTAATACTAAAACTATATTATAATAAAGGACTAATTATCCATCATCTTTACTAAGTAAAACAAATTTAACAATTAAAAACAAAAAAAATGGACAATTTAATAGACCAAAAAGTATTTACAAAATTAGGATTCGAACATTTAGAAGCTGTAGAAATTGTAAACAGATTAGACACACTTTTATGCAATTATCAAATTTTCTTCCACAAATTACAAAACTATCACTGGAATGTAGTTGGAGGAGAGTTCTTTGATTTACATGATATCACACAAGAGATGTATGAAAAGGGATTAGTAAACATTGATGAAATTGCGGAACGTATAAGAGTATTTGGGAAAGTACCAGAATACAGAATGTCTGAATATCTTAAGAAATCTGAAATAGAAGAAACGTCTCATGATTTAAGCTCAGAATACATGACATTAAACTTAATTTCTGACATAGGAACATTAACCTCTTTTATTATAGAAACTAGTCACACTGCAAATTCTAAAGGAGATTTAGGCACTGCACACATGATGAACAAATTGATACAAGAGTTTGAAACCTATCATTGGAAGTTAAGTTCATGGACAAACAAAAAATATAAGTAAAAACATGAGTACAAAGACTAAGCTTAATTATAAAAAGTTAATGTACGTCGTTAATTATCAGATTAAGAAAAACTCAAAAAAAATGGCTCATCAGGAAAGTCATGAAAAACAAGTCCTGATGAGTAATGAATTATCAAAGCTGAAAAAACAATTTCACCTACTGTCCTTGATGGCCAGCTCAAGAAGTGAATCAAAAACGGCATTGCAAGGGGAAAAAGAATATGGTAAAATTCTAAACGCCTCAACAAATACAATTAATAACCTTAAAAATATAATACAAAATGGAAGATAGCACTAAAAACATATTAATCGCTGCAGGATCAGGTATAGCTGTAGGAGCAATCCTAGGTGTTTTATTTGCCCCGTCTAGCGGAGAAGAAACAAGAGAGAAAATTGCAAGTAAAGCTCACGATGCAAAAGATACGCTACTTGAAAAAAAAGATGAAATAGCTGAGAACATCATAGGGCTACAAGGCAAAATGAAAACGCTATTCAAAGACACTAAAAACTTAACAAAAGAGGAGTTAGAGTCAAAAATCAAAGAACTAGAAGAAATCATTAAAACTGCATAAAAAGAATAATGAAAGAAATAATTGACCATATTAAAGCTATCGCTGAAGCTAAGACTAAAGTCATAAAGTTGGAACTAACAGATGATGGGGCGAAGTTCTCTTCAAACTTAATCTTCTCGTTGATGTCAGGTTTAGGGTTATTCTTAATTACAGTTTTACTTTCAATAGTAATACTAACTAGCTTATCAGTTTATTTTGATAGTTATATTATAGGGTCAGCTATTACCTTTTCAATATTCACTGTATCATTAGGATTATGCTACGTTTTTCTAAAAGACAAAATAAAACAATCATTAACCAATAAGGTGTACCAAAATGTGATCGACAAGAAAATAAACAGTAATCAAAAATTTGAAGCTGTAAAAAAAATCGAAGACTTAAAAATTAAGTACCACGAGACTGAGGTTTTAAACAAAGTGGAGTCCATGATTACTAACATTGAGCACTCTACCAATGCCGTTACCTCAATAGCACACCTAATTAAAGACTCATAAAAAATGAAAGAATTAAAATCACAACTAACAGAAATAGTAAATATAAATACAGATAGCTATAAAGGATATGAAGTAGCAGCTAAAAACTTAAACGAAACGGATTATCAAGCCATGTTTAACAGGCTAGCACAACAACGCAAACTCTTTATTGAAGATTTAAAACAAGAAATAAGAGACTATAATATTGTAGTAGATCCGAAGAGTAGTTACACTGGATTTTTCAATAGAACATGGTTATCTACTAAAGCACTCTTTAGTTTTGACGTGATAGAATCTGTTATAGATACAACTATTATTGGAGAACAGAAAGCAGTTGAAGTTTACACAAGTGTTCTAAAAGATGAAGATATCCCTGGAAACTTAAAAATGAAACTTAACAATCAGTTATACTTAATCAAAGGAGCCATTCACCAATTGAATAAGATTGAAAAGTTAGTTTAACCTGAGTTTGAAAAAAGGATAGACCGTCACAGCGTGATAATAATTAGCCTGAACAGTCACTAATAAAAATCATTAATCATAAAAAAAATCAATGTCAGAATTAAAAACACAATTAACAGAAATAGTAAATATAAATACCGATAGTTATAAAGGATATGAAGTCGCTGCCAAAAACTTAAACGATACAGATCTTCAAACTATGTTTAACAGGCTAGCACAACAACGCAAACTATTTATAGAAGAAATAAAACAAGACTTAAGAGATTATGGAGTCTCTGTTGAACCTACAAGTAGTTACACTGGTTTTTTCCATAGAACATGGTTGTCGACTAAGGCTTTATTTAGCTTTGATACAGTAGAAGCTGTTATCGACACAAGTATTACAGGAGAAGAAAAGGTAGTTGAAGTTTATGCTAAAGCTTTAAAAGAAGAAGCAATACCTTTAAACTTGAAAGAAAAATTAAATAACCAACTAGATTTGGTGAAGGGAGCTATTAATCAGTTACGAGAAATTGAAAAGGTAGCCTAGAAAAATAGTACTAATCATAAAAAAACGAAGCATGAAAAAAATAGTTATAATATTATCAGTAGCAGGACTTCTATTTTCTTGTAACAGTAGTGAAAAAGAAAATACTGTTTCAAAAGAGCTCAACAAACTTTCTGATGAGGTGAATGACGAGTATCATGATACCAAAGAAGAAGTTAAAGAAATAAAAAACACTATAGCTGAAAAATGGAGCGAAGACGAAGCTGAAATAAATAAAAAAATGGATGAGTTTGAAGGTTGGCTAGATGAAAGATCTGATAAAACCGAAGAAGAACTTAAGGAATTGAACGAAAAATTTAAAGCGAAATGGGCAAGCACAAAAGAATCTTTTAGTGATAACTGGAATAACTTCTCAGAAAAAACAAAAGAAAGATGGGACAACCTAGAAGAAAAGATTAAGGGAGATGAATAATCTTTTAGCTTAACAGATTTTAATAAAAAAGGGGGGAGGAATTTAATTCCTATCCCCTTTTTTTTATGCTCTAAACTTTTTCGTACTTCTTCCCTGGCAGCTGCTTTGTTAGCCCTTTAAACTCTAACATTAATAACTGTGTAGAAACTTGACTAATGGGAAGTTGAGCAGCATAAGCGATTTCGTCTATTGAGATGCTTTTTTGTTCTGAGATAAACTCCATTATCTTTCTTTCTTCTTTATTTAACTCTACAAATAGTTCTTTTTGAACAACCTTAGACTTACTTTTTACCGCATCCCATCCTAAAATATATGAAATGTCTTTTGAAGCTTGTAACAAGTGAGCTTGATTCGTTTTAATCAAATGATTGCACCCTTCAGAGTATTTATCTCCTAATCGACCGGGAATTGCAAACACATCACGGCTATAATCATTCCCTAGTTTTGCCGTAATCATAGAACCTCCAGAAATAGCAGATTCAATGACAATAATCGCATCGCACATTCCAGCTACAATTCTATTTCTTTTAGGAAAGTTTTCTCTATTAGGACTCGTTTTAGTTTTATACTCGGTCAGTAAGCCCCCATTATTTAGCATTTTGTTAGCAACTGAAGAATGTGCTTTTGGATAAATAGTATCTAACCCATGAGCAAGAACTCCAACTGTTGAAGCATTAAAATTTATTGCTTCTTGATGAGCATTTACATCGATTCCATAAGCTAATCCACTTACGATTAGCACGTTTTGATCTGCTAGCTCCTCCACTACATTTTTGCACATACTTTTTCCGTAGCTGGTTGCATTTCTAGTCCCAACTATGCCAACAATTTTACGGCTATTTAAGTCACAATTCCCTTTGTAATAAAGAAGCAATGGTGCATCAGAACAATGACTTAATCTTTGAGGATAATTCGCGTCTTTAAAGCCTAAAACTTCAATTCCATTTTTCTCGCAATAATCAACTTGATCTTTTGCTATATTAAAAACTAACTCCTTTTCTATTGCTTCTATTATATTTCGACCTACAGTTCCTAGTTCCTTATACTTTTCTAAAGAAAGTGAAAAAACAGCGCTAGCAGATCCATACTCTTCTATTAGTTTCCTCGCTATAGAAGAACCAATTCCTGAGACTTCTAGGAGCGCTATTAAATAAAAGTTATTGTTTTGGTGGGTAGTATTTATCATCTTATTCTTTATTGTAGTGTTTAAACCTTCTTTCTTCACTTTCTAGGCGCTTCAGGAATTTTTTTGGTGTTGGAATAGAGACTAACAACTCTAGATTAGTTATTGGGTGAAAAAACCGAAGTCCTACAGCCGATAAAAAGAGTCCTTTATGCTTTAATACTTCTCCTTCCTTGCCATAGATTTTATCTCCTAAAATTGGACAACCTATGGACTGACAATGAATTCTCAGTTGATGTGTTCGCCCTGTTTCAGGTTTTAACTCTAACAAAGTTAGGAAGTTGTTTTTTAAAGATCGACCCATCCTTATTGCTTGGTATAATGATATTGCCTTTTTACTTTCAACCTCTAAATTAATCTCCCCTTCTCCTTCAACTTTCCCTATCACTAAAGCATGATATGTCTTTTTTACTTCCTTGTTTTCAAAAGCTTGACCTAACTTTACTCTCGCTGTTTTTGTTTTAGCAATAATTAATAACCCGCAAGTCGGACTATCTAATCGGTGCACTGGTAAAGGCCAATTAAGCTTACCTTTTTCACTTGACTCTTTTAAGTTATAAGATAAAGTATTTTGTATCGTTTTAAATTTATTCCCACTAACACTAATTCCCGCTGGCTTATTTATTATTGCTAGATAATTATCTTCATATATAATTTCAATTTCTAGTCGATATTCTTTGGGTGGTTTTAAATTTAAATCAATAATAGTAATGATATCATTTTCTTTCAGCCACCTTCCTCCTTCGGTAATCTCTCCATTCAATCTTAATTCTCCTCTAAGTATTGCTTTCTTAACTCCTTTTCTACTAGGAATTTCTGAAACATACTGCTCACAATAAGTATTAAAACGAAAAATAGTCGGCAGCTTAGGAACTTTATATGTGTTTTTTATAATGATAGAATAGTTTATTAAATTCTAACCCCTACAACACAAACATCATCTAATTGCTCTAAGTTCCCTTTCCAATCCTCAAATTTTTGAGCTAAAAGTTCCTTTTGTTTTTCAGTTGACTCGTTAGAAATAGAAATTAACAAATCTTTAAAGGGTTTATACTTAAACTTCTTCCCTTTAGGGCCCCCAAAATGATCTGGATACCCATCAGTAGATGAATAGACCATGTCTCCTTTTTTTAACGTGAATTTCTGTAAGGAAAATGGAGTAACTTTATCTGAATATCCTATAGGTTGTTTATCTCCTTTAAGCTCTATTAACTCTTTGTCTCTTATAATGTATAATGGGTTTTTAGCACCTGAAAATTCTAACTCCAGTGTTTCCATATTGATTGAACATATTGCTAGATCCATTCCATCTTTTATAACACCTTCATTGAATCTATCTTTGTGTTTATTCACAGTATTGTAGACCTCTTTGTTCAAAAAATCTAATGCCTGAGCAGGATCATTAACCGTTTTTTCTTTTAAAGTTTGATTAAAAATATTTAATCCAATAATACTAATAAAAGCCCCTGGAACTCCATGGCCAGTGCAGTCAGCAGCAGTAAACAATAGCCTTTTAGAATTAGGCCTATCTTCATAAGAAGTTGTTGTTTCGGTAATCCAATAAAAATCACCGCTTACAATGTCTTTAGGTTGAAACAAAACAAATAATTCTTCCTTAATCTTCTTAACTGCTTCTAATGGAGGAATAAGGGCATTCTGCAAACGTTTAGCATAATTAATACTGTCAATAATTTCCTTATTCTTCTCTAAAACTTGTTCTTTTTGAAACTCTAATTCCTCAGTTCTTTCTTTTACTTGAGTTTCAAGCATTTCGTTTTGGTTATCGATTAACTTGTTTTTCTCCTCTAAAGATTCTAATGACTCTAACTGAGCTTTTTCTTTATCTAACTGTAAGTCTCTTAACTTATTACCCATTGCAAGGCTTAAAAATAAAACTTCAAGCGCAGACCCAATTTTCAATGCATAGAGTTCTATAAATTGGTTTTTGATTATATTTAAATTAGATAGAATATAAAGTATCGCTCCAACTAAAAGTGTTATGATTGCAATGACAAAGAAGATAGACACTTTTCTTCTTTTTGAAAAGGTTAAAACCATTGAAAAAGCAACGACGAGCAAAGTTATAAAGGTTGCAATATTTATAAGAGGATAAGCTATTTCATGAACTCTACCTCTTATAAAGGTGAGTAAAATAATAAAACACAAGATAATTATTCCAGAAAGATAAGCTCTATTCCATATTTTAATCTGCTTTATTACCTTAACATACTCTCGCACATAAAGCAAGAAAAAAATGGGGCTTAGTCCTGTATGAATAACAATAGACACTTCTTTTAAGAATAGGCTTTCAGTAAATATAAATTGGGCAGCAAAACCATCTAAAGTAAATTGAAGAAGAAAAATAGACAACACATAAATTGAGTAGTACAGCAGCGAACGATCTCTACTTCCAATATAAAAGAAAAAGTAAAGAAAAGAGACTAAAAGTAAAAAGCCATAATAAAATCCATTGAAAAACAAATCAGTATTATCATTTTCATAAAATGCAATATTATGATTAATTATAAGAGGCAGTCGAATATTTTCACCATCACTATCTAGGCGTATTAAATATTCCTTTGTTTCGTTAATCTCTAAATCTATCGGGAAAAGACTTTTTCGATGTAGTATTGGCTTTAACCTAAAAGGTATGTAGTCTCCATTTTTTTGAACACTTACGACTTCTCTATTTTTAACCTCATACAAAATAACCTTGTCAGTAATAGGTCTTGCTGTCTCCAATATAAAATGGTTATAAGAAGAGCTATTTGTTACTTTAAATTTTACCCAAAAAGTAGAGGATGTAAATTGTATTTTTTCTACATCATTTTCACACGGTTTAAATTCACTCTCCATTAGAAGAATATCATTAACGTATAACAGATGGCCTTTATCTTCTAATAAACTAGCCTTCTTTGTAAAAGACTCCCCAAGGTTTTTGTCCGTTAAAATAATCCCATTCTGTCCTAAGACAAATGAAGTAATAATTAAAAGTAATGTTAGTAATGGTGTTTTCAATGAATTGAATTTTATTTACTAGCTAAAGATAATGGAATTTTTATTTTATTTAACTTTTCACTTAATTATGTTTAACTTTGTAATCGAAATTTTAGATCAAGAATGAAAATCAGAATTACAAAAGAGTTTGACTTTGAAACTGCTCATGCTTTAGATGGGTATGAAGGCAAATGTAAAGATATTCATGGGCATTCTTATCACTTAAAAGTTACATTAATTGGAGAGCCTTCAATAAATCTAAGCCTTTCTGATTGTGGAATGGTCATTGACTTTGGTGACATTAAAAAGATTGTAAGAAGTCATGTCTACGAAGAATTTGACCACCGTTTAATTCTTAGAGAAGACTCTAGGTTTAGAGGATTAGAAGTTTCAAACAGTAGAACTAGATATGTAAACTACCAACCAACTTGCGAAAACATGTTGATTGATATTGTTACTACAATTCAAAAACACTTAGAAGGAGAGGTAAAGCTACACTCTGCTTTCCTAAGAGAAACTGCAACTAGTTATGCCGAGTGGTTTGCATCGGATAATATGTAACTAAATTTTACGTTAATGCTACTATGAAAAGACTGTTCTATGTTACTCTATTTTTCTTCAGCGCATTAACTGTAAGCAGTCAGAACTTAAAAGACACCATCATTTCTATTCCTTTCATTAATTTAAGCTACTCCCCTCAGGTACCGGGAGGAGACTTTGCTAAACGGTTTGGAATCACAAATAGTGTTGGGTTAAACTTCGGAATAAAAACGGCATCCAATTGGCAGTTTGAAGTAGAGGGCACCTTTTTATTTGGGAACAACATAAAAGAGGATAGCTTGTTAGATTTTTTAAAGACAGACGAAGGTTATATTATTGATCAATATGGAGATGCTGTTAACATATTACTCTATCAAAGAGGTTTTACAGAATCTATACTTATTGGAAAATTATTTCCAGTGATTGGACCAAATAAAAATTCAGGGATTATGGTTAAGCTTGGGGCAGGTTTTATGCATCATAAGATTAGAATAGAAAACCAAGATGATAATGTCCCTGCTTTAACAAAAGCTAACTTAGTTTATGTAGACAGGTTAACAATGGGACTCTCTTTAAAACAATACATAGGCTACCAACATTTAAGTAGTCGAAAACTTATTAATTTTAATATTGGGATAGAGTTAACACAAGGCTTTACTCAAGGAATGAGAGATTACCAATTTGGATATGGATCCTACAGAGAAAATAGAAAGGAGTTTCTAATTGGGGTGAGAGCTGGCTGGATATTTCCTATTTACAGAAAAACACCTGAAGAATTCTATCTAGACTAATGTTAAACATCACCTACTATACCAGTATTAGAGCCTACCGTCTAGGTATTTCTATCGCTAAATTATTTGGCAATGAAAAAGCTAAAAAATGGATTTCGGGAAGAAAAAACTGGAGGAAGAAACTAGTCAAATTTCGTTCTAAAAACATTGAAAAACCTTTAGTTTGGTTCCATGCATCTTCATTAGGAGAATTTGAACAAGTTAAACCGCTAATAGAGAGAATAAAAAAAGAGAAAATTTATGAAGACTACATCCTTTTTGTAACTTTCTTTAGTCCATCTGGATATGAAAACTCTTTAAATTATAAAATAGCTGACAAACATTTTTATTTACCGCTAGATACACAGTCTAATGCTAGTTTTTTTATAGAAACACTACAGCCAGATTTGGCAATATTTGTAAAGTATGATTTTTGGTTTAACATTCTAAATACGCTTCAAGAGTATCAGGTTCCGACCATCTACTTTTCTTGTAATTTTAGACCAGATCAAATCTATTTTAAATCATATTCTAAATGGCAATTATCTATCTTAGAACACATTGATAAGATCTTTACGCTTAATCAGGAAAGTAAAGATGTATTAGATAAATATAACTTTTTAGATGTTGAAGTTTGTGGTGATACACGCTATGATAAAGTAATTCAAAATGCTGAAAGAAAAAAATCATTTCCTAATGTCAAAAGCTTTAAGAATAACTTACCTTTATTAATCTTAGGGAGTTCTTGGCAGCCTGAAGAAAAAATAATCGCTCAATACCTAAAAGAAAAACAAAAAGAATTAAAAATCATTATTGCTCCTCATGATATCTCAGAAAAGCACTTGAAAGAAATAGAGAAAATAATTGATCCTCCTTTAATTCGTTACTCGAATTTAAATGAAGAAAATGCATTAACTAATGACATTCTTCTCATCGATAATATTGGAATGCTAGCAAGTCTTTATCAATATTCTGACTATGCTTTTATTGGGGGAGGCTTCACAAATGACTTACATAATATTTTAGAGCCTGCTGCTTTCGAAAATATTGTTTTCTATGGAGATAAATTTAGTAAATACCCAGAGGGTCAAGAATTAATTGATTTTGGTGGAGCAATAAGCCTAAATTCTTACACTGATTTTAAAACAAAATTTGAAGCAATTTTTAATGATAAGAAAACACTATACTCCTCTAAGAAAAAATCTAAGGAATTTGTATACAGACATAAAGGAGCATCAGACGTTGTATTTGAAGCAGTAAAAAAACTATTATAAAATGGTTAAAAATGACAACTTAGCTATTTTAAAAAAAATGACGCTAAAGAAGAGCCTAAATTTAATAGTACTTAGACTTAGTTTTTGGCATTCTAGAATCTCAAAAAAAAGCAAACTAAAAGGTAAGCCATTTGCCTTATCCATAGAACCAACAACCGCCTGTAATTTAGGTTGTCCAGAATGTCCTAGCGGATTAAAACAATTTTCTAGACCTACCGGAAACTTAAAACAGGTTACAAATAAAAAAATTATTGATGAACTAGCTCCTTATTTATCTTACATCAATTTTTACTTCCAAGGAGAGCCTTTTATTAATCCTGACTTTTTAGAGATGGTAAGTTATGCCTCTGCCAAAAACATCTATACTGCTACCTCAACCAATGCTCATTTTCTCTCTGATGAAATGGCCAAGAAAACCGTAGAGTCTAATTTAGACCGATTAATTATTTCGATCGACGGAACAACACAAGAAACTTACGAGCAATATAGAGTAAGAGGTAGCTTAGAAAAAGTATTAGAAGGAACTAAAAACATTGTTAAATGGAAGAAAAAATTAAACTCTTCTACCCCACATATTATTTTTCAGTTTTTAGTTGTAAAGCCTAATGAACATCAAATAGAAGATGCAAAAGACTTAGCAAAAGAAATGGGGGTTAATGAAATAAAGTTTAAAACAGCTCAAGTTTATGATTTTAAAAATGGAAACCCTTTAATTCCTCAAAACGAGTATTATTCTCGTTACAAAAAGCAAAAAGACGGCACCTATCGAATCAAAAATGAATTACTTAACCAATGTTGGAGAATGTGGAGCAGTGCGGTGGTAACTTGGGATGGAAGTGTTGTTCCCTGCTGTTTCGATAAAGATGCTAAACACCAATTAGGCAACATTGCTTTTCAAACATTTGACTCTGTTTGGAAAAGTCAGGTCTATAATGATTTTAGAAGTAAAATTCTAACAGATAGAAACTCCATAGACATCTGTCAAAATTGTACTGAAGGCAGTAAAGTTTTTGGTTAAAAAACAATTAAGCATTTCCGACTACTTGCATCTCTTCCATTGTTGGAAACTCACTACCTCCAACTGGTTCTATCGTTACAGCAAAAGCTTCTATTTTTCCATTATTATCCAACGCTATAAAAGCTATTGTCTCTTCTACAGAGTCCAACTTTCCTAGACTTACTGGAACACTGTCTATAATTGCCCAAAGTTGATATTCCTTTTCCTTACTTAACTTAGGAAGACTATTACCATAAACCACTACTTGGTTAGAAGATTTATTCCAAAATAAACTTAAAGCTAAGTCAGAGTGATTTTCAGTACCTAGTAATTCAACTTTAGTTGTTAATTCATCCTTGTAAAAAGAGATTTTATTCTCAAATTCTTTATTAGCCTTATTTAGCGCACTTACCTCTTCTTTTACGAGGACTAACTCCGTTAAACTAGTAGCTAAAACTTTATTCTCTTTATTTAGTTGATAATACCCATATCCAAAAATTAACAGTAAAATACTAGCAGCAATAGAAATTGGTCTAAAAATATTTAATTTACTCTCTGATATAGGAACTACAGTTGCTTTATTCTCTAAATTATTTATTTCTTTTATATGTTCAAATATTTTAGCTTTTAAAGAATTAGGTGGCTTTACTGAATTTGCCATCGCAAAATCTTCAATTATTTTTTGCTGCTTTTTTACAACCTCATCTATTTCTGGGTAAATATGAGACATACATTCTACCTCCTTTCTCTCTTGCGGAGAAACGGAACCTAAGACATAACTCTCTATAATCCCTGACGATATGTAATCTTTTATATCCATGTGATAAGTATTGAGAACATTTTCTTTAAAGATCCAAGTGCTTTTCTTGATCTAGACTTAACTGTACCTAAAGGTATATCTAACTCTTCAGCAACTTCTTGTTGAGTATAGCCCTTATAAAACAAATAATCTATTATTAACTTCTCATTTTTCGGTAATGTATCAACTATATCATCCAACCCTATATGATTGATCTTAATTTTAGAGGCACTTCCTTCTTCTTTTTTTAAAAAACTTGTTTCGTGCTCTGCTTCAAAGCTTGGAGTCTTTTTTAATAAACGCAATTGGTCAATAGCAGAGTTCCTTGTAATGTTTAACAACCATGTAAATAAAGACCCTTTATTTACATCATAGCTATCAATATTCTTCCAAACTTTAGAAAAAGATTCTTGCAAAACATCTTCTGCTATTCTAGGATCTCTTAAGATCTTTAAGCATATCCCATATAAGGCAGGCGAAAAACAATCATAGAGAGCGTCAAACCCTTTAGGGTTTCCTTCTTTAATATCTAAAATAATATTTTCTGCTTCTTTCTTGTCCACTTTCAATTATTGTCCCTGACTCTAATGCGACAAATATATAAGTTACATCTTCAAGTATACAATTATATGTACGATAAAATTATTCTTTTGGATTAAATAGGTGTTCGAAAAATCCAAAAACGATTATCCAGCGTATGTTTATTTGTTCCGTCACCTTAAAAAGAACAGATGCCTATGAAGCAAAAATCTAAGACACTAAATTCTTAGAAGAATTAATCACCATTAAAAACATAAAAGTTTAGATCAAGAAGACCTAAACATTACAATTTAAAACTAAAATTATGAAGAAAATATTCTTTACGTTTATTACAGCATCAATTTTTGGAACATCTCTTTATGCATCAAGTCATAGAGAAGCTCCACTAATTGCAAATGACCCACTAGCAGACAATACAGATTTGTATGCTTTTAGAAGTCCAGACAACCCAAATACAATAACTATTATTGCCAACTATATTCCTACAGAATTTCCAGGAGGAGGACCCAACTACTATAGTTTTGGAGAAGGTATCAGGTATGAAATACATGTCGACAATGACGCTTCTGTTTCGGGAGATGAAATTACCTATAGGTTTACATTTAACAAAACAAATGAAGATCCTACCACGTTTTTCAATATCCGCTTAGGTGCTGAGAACTTAAAAACGACATATACATTAGAAAAAAGCACTGATGGTGGGGCCACTTTTATTACTGTAGTTTCTAATGGAGTAGTTCCTCCAAATAATATTGGAGATAGGTCTATCACTACTTCCGTTGGTTTAGGAGCAAACTCTTATTCTGATTTAATGACTGCAGCTATTACAACAGCATCTTCTGGTGAAACTGTTTTTTGTGGTCCTGCTGACGATCCCTTTTTTGTTGATTTAGGTGGAATCTTTGACTTAGGAGATTCACC
>JAGXIB010000031.1 GCA_024635865.1 Flavobacteriales bacterium | reverse complement strand
TAGGAATATCGTGATGGATTACAAAACGAACATCTGGCTTATCTATCCCCATTCCAAAGGCTATGGTTGCAACAATCACCTCTACGTCTTCCATCAAAAACATGTCCTGGTGCTTTGCTCTAGTAGTTGCATCTAGTCCAGCATGGTATGGCAACGCATTAATTCCATTTACAACTAACAATTCCGAAAGTTCTTCCACTTTCTTTCTACTCAAGCAGTAGATAATACCTGATTTACCAGAACGTTGTTTAATAAACTTTACAACTTCTTTCTCAACATTTTTCTTTGATTTTATTTCATAGTATAAATTCTTACGATTGAACGAGTCTTGAAAAACATTAGCATTTAACATTCCTAAATTCTTTTGAATGTCATATTGAACTTTTGTGGTAGCGGTAGCCGTTAATGCTATAATTGGCACTTTCTCAATACTTTCTATGATGGGTCTTAACCTTCTATACTCAGGTCTAAAATCATGTCCCCATTCTGAAATACAATGAGCTTCATCTATTGCAAAAAATGAAATTTTAACTTGTTTTAAAAAATCAATATTATCTTGTTTTGTTAATGACTCAGGAGCAACATATAGCAATTTTGTTTTGCCATCAATAACATCTTGTTTTACTTTTGCTATTTCTGTTTTGTTCAATGAAGAATTTAAAAAATGAGCAACACTATCATCTTCACTTACTTGTCTAATAGCATCAACTTGATTTTTCATCAAAGCAATCAAAGGAGAAACGACAATCGCAACACCTTCAGACATTAAAGCTGGCAACTGATAACACATCGATTTTCCTCCACCAGTTGGCATAATAACAAAAGTATGTTTTCCTTCTAGTAGCCCTTTAATAATAGCTTCTTGCTCACCTTTAAAGGTATCAAACCCAAAATATTTTTGCAACCCTTCCTTTAGAGATAATTCAGCTGTTTGCATTAGTTCCATTTTCAAGTAATATTTAGTGCTAAAATTATTTATAGCACAATAAATATAATGATAATTTTGTACGCTCCCTAAAAAGATCAGCAGAAGATTAATGAAATATTGAGGTATATCCCTATTTAATTACTGAAAAGATTGCATTTCTGTCAACTTTTTGTACTTTCCGTTAAGAGCTACTAAATATTGATGGGTTCCTCTTTCTTCAATTTCGCCATTATGCATTACGATAATTTCATCTGCATGCTGCACTGTAGATAGTCGATGAGCAATAACAATTGACGTTCTATTCTGCATTAATTTATTTAATGCGTCTTGAACTAACCTTTCACTTTCTGTATCTAAGGAAGAAGTAGCCTCATCTAAAATTAATATAGCAGGATTTTTTAAGACGGCTCTAGCAATACTGATTCTTTGTCGCTGACCACCTGATAAACTCCCTCCTCCATCTCCAACAGTTGTTAGGTATCCATTTTCTAGCTTTTCGATAAACTCATGCGCATTTGCAATCTTAGCTGCAGTAATAACCTCCTCTTCTGAAACGTTGCTCAAACCAAAAGCAATGTTATTATGTATTGTATCATTGAATAAAATAGGAGTTTGTGTTACCACACCTAAATGAGACCTTAAGCTCCTTAAAGATAGTTTTTTTATATCTATACCGTCTAATAATAATTCTCCGTCAGTTACATCATAAAATCTTGGCAATAAATCGGCTAAGGTTGACTTCCCTGCTCCAGACTGTCCCACTAAGGCAATCATTTTTCCTTTCGGAACAATAAGGTTTATATTTTTAAGTACTGCTTCTTTACCATAATTAAATGACACATTTTTATATTCTATTTGGGTGTCAAAATGCTCTTTTTCAATAGGATCTACAGGGTCCTTAATCGTTGCATCAGCATTTATTATTTCTTTAATTCTATCCATTGCAGAAAGTCCTCTTTGAGCATTTGAATAAGCCGAAGTAATCGATTTGAAAGGAGAAATTAACTGAGAAAGTAAACCAATATAAGTAATAAACATTGAACTTCTAATCTCCCCATCAAAAACTAGTCGTCCTCCATACAATAAAACTGTAGCAATTAGAGCTATTCCTAAAAACTCACTCACAGGAGAAGCCAAATCTCCTTTTCGATACATCTTAATCATTACATTATTGTAATCTTCATTAAAATTTCTAAACTTTTCTTTTGATGCTTCTTTTGCATTAAATGCTTTAATAATTCTTAAACCTCCCAATGTTTCCTCGAGGTGAGCAACTAAACCTCCTAACTTTTCTTGCCCTTTAGAAGCACTTCTACGTAAACTTTTACCAATTAAACCGATTAAAAACCCTGAAAGCGGGAAGAAAAAAATCAAAAACAAAGTTAAAGATGGGCTCATCCAAACTAAAGTAATGAAAAACACAACTATATTTATTGGATCCCTGAAAACCGCTTCTAAAGACCTAAGAACAGACCATTCAACTTCTTTCAAATCATTTGTCATTCTAGAGATGATATCTCCTTTTTTTTCATCTGAATAATATGCTAAAGGTAACTCAACTATTTTATCATAAATTGTATTTCTAAAATCTCTAACCACTCCATTTCTAATTACTGCTATATAGTACAAGGCAAAATAAGTGGCTAAATTTTTAAGTAGAATCGCTATTACAAGGAATACACAAACAAAAAGTAATACTTGCTCCTGACCAACTAAATCGACTTGTTCTGCTAGTTTATAAAAGAGGTAATCTTTCATAGAAAAATCTAAAGAAGAAAAATCTAGCACAGGAGGATTTTCTAAAATCTCTTTAAGGCGTCCTCCCTGACTAAATAAAACTTCAGTCACAGGAATCAACATCATTAAAGAGAACAAAGAAAAAAATGTAGCCAATATATTCAACAACACATTGACTATAGCATAGAAACGATAACCTTTTACTAGGGTTAATATTTTAAAAAATTCTTTCATAATTTTAAGTAAACAAAGGTAATATAATATCAATTGTATTTAATCATTTTTTATACTCTTGACTCTATTGCAGTTTTAAAAGACGATATCTTGCTATAAACCAATGATTTTCTTAAATTTGCACGAATTTTAAATTGTTTCGCTTTAAATAAAATACTACATGTCGTTAAACTCATCAAAATTCATTCAGGAAGGTCTTACTTATGACGATGTCCTGTTAGTCCCTGCTTATTCTGAAGTATTACCTAGAGATGTAAACTTATCATCTCAGTTTACTAAGAATATTAGGCTAAACACTCCTATCATTTCTGCGGCTATGGATACCGTAACTGAAAGTGCGTTGGCAATTTCTATGGCTCAGCAAGGAGGAATCGGAGTTGTACATAAAAACATGTCGATTGAAGCTCAGGCAAATGAAGTCAGAAAAGTAAAACGTTCTGAAAGTGGATTAATATTAGATCCTATTACCGTAACAGAAGAAAAAACGGTTGGTCATATTCTTCAGTTAATGGCTGAGAATAAAATTGGAGGAATTCCTGTTGTAGATGATGAAAAAAAATTAGTTGGAATAATTACGAATAGAGATTTACGTTTTGTAAAAGATTTCACAAAAAAAGTTGGTCAAGTAATGACTAAACACCCCTTAATTACTGCTAAAGGCAAAGTAAGTTTGAATGACGCAGAACAAATATTGCAAGAACATAAAATAGAAAAGCTGCCAGTAATTGACGATAACAATGTACTGATAGGTTTAATTACCTTTAGAGACATTGTGAAAGTAAAAGAATATCCTAATGCTTGCAAAGATCAATTTGGACGTTTAAGAGTTGCTGCAGCAGTTGGGGTAACTAACGACACGATAGAAAGGGTTACTGCCTTAGAAAAATCTGGGGTAGATGCTATAATCATTGACACAGCACACGGTCACACAAAAGGCGTTGTAGAGGTATTAAAAGAGGTAAAGTCTAAGTTTCCAAATTTAGATGTAGTTGTTGGAAACATAGCTACAGCATCGGCTGCTAAAGCTTTAGCAGATGCTGGAGCAGATGCTGTAAAAGTTGGAATAGGACCTGGTTCTATTTGTACTACCAGAATTATAGCAGGGGTTGGAGTTCCACAATTAACAGCAGTTATGAATGTTGCAGAAGGGCTAGCAGGAACAAATGTGCCAATTATTGCAGATGGAGGAGTTCGCTTTACCGGAGACTTAGTAAAAGCAATTGCAGCTGGAGCAGACTCTATAATGATGGGATCTCTATTTGCAGGAACTGATGAGTCGCCTGGAGAAACAATTATACTTGAAGGCAGAAAATTCAAATCTTACAGAGGGATGGGATCATTAGAGGCTATGCAAAAAGGCTCTAAGGACCGTTATTTTCAAGATACCGAAGACGATATATCAAAATTAGTTCCAGAAGGGATCTCTGGCAGGGTTCCTTACAAAGGAAAATTACAAGAAGTAATGCACCAGTTAGTTGGAGGTTTAAGAGCTGGAATGGGATATTGTGGAGCTGGAACTACTGATCAATTAAAATTGGCTCAGTTTGTGAGAATTACAAATGCCGGAATAAAAGAAAGCCATCCTCATGACGTTACCATTACTAGAGAAGCACCTAACTATAACATTAAATAATTTATAAATTTGTTATTAAACTAAAAAAAAATGAAACATTTAATCTTTAGCTTATTCCTTATTTTCATATCTAATAGTATCTTATTTGGACAAGAATCATCAGACCCTGTACTACTTACAATAGATAATAAGGGAGTTACAAAATCTGAGTTTGAACAAATTTTTTGGAAAAACAAGAAAGAAACAACCACAACCAAAGCTGAATTAGACGAGTATATGATTTTGTTTAAGAAATTCAAGCTAAAAGTAGCCGCAGCTGAAGACAAAGGATTAGATACTACTAAAAAGTTTAAGAATGAGTTGGCAGGATATAAAGCTCAGTTAGAACGTCCTTATTTAGTAGACACCACTTTAAATGAAGCTTTAATAAAAGAAGCATACAATAGAATAGTAAATGAAGTAAAAGCAAGTCACCTTTTAATTGAGGTAAAGAAAAATGCTTCTGCTAAAGATACACTTCTAGCTTACAATAAAATCTTAGATATCAGAAAAAAAATCTTAGATAAAGAAATAACTTTTGATGATGCTGCTGTAAAATACTCTACAGATCCTTCTGCAAAACAGAACAAAGGAAATTTAGGATACTTTAGTGCCTTTAGAATGGTATACCCTTTTGAAAATGCAGCATTTAATAATAAAAAAGGAGAGATTTCTATGCCTTTTAGAACTCAATTTGGTTACCATATTGTAAGAACTGACGACGTTAGAAAAGGAAGAGGAAAAATAAAAGTTGCTCACATTATGATCAGAGTTACTGATGAAATGCCTGCCACTGAAAAAGAGAATTTAGAGAAAAAGGCTCAAGAAATTTATTCAAAAATTAAAAACGGAGAAGATTTTGGAAAGTTAGCACAAGAATTTTCTGAGGATAGAAACTCTGCAAGAAAAAAAGGAGAAATAGGATGGATTAATACAGGTGAAACCTTTACAGAATTTGATGATGCTGCATATGGACTAGCAGCAAACGATGAATTTACTATTCCAGTTAGAACTCCAGTTGGGTGGCACATTATAAAACGTTTGGACTATAAACCTGTTGGAAGTTTAGAGGAAATGCGTTCAGAATTAAAAAATAAAATACAAAGAGATGTACGATCTCAAAAAACTAGAGCTCAATTTATTTCTAACTTAAAGAAAGAATATGGTTTTATAGAAGACAAGCAATTACTTAATCAATTTGACGAATCTATTAAACAAAGTAAAAAGCCAACTTAAGTTCAGTTATTTTCTTTTGCTAATAAATCATATAACACTATTGACTTTGAGAAGTACTTACAGCAAAATAGAAAAACGAAGACTTTATTTTTAGATGAAATAGAAACAATCTATGATCGTTATGTGTCAAATGAACTCGTTGAATATGAAAAAACTCAATTGCAACGAAAGTATCCAGAATTTAAAGCACTATTAAAAGAGTACAGAGACGGTATACTTTTGTTTGATATTACTGATCAGAAAGTTTGGAGCAAAGCAGTTAAAGACTCTGTTGGGTTGAAAGAGTTCTATGAAAACAACAAGCAAAATTACATTTGGCCTGATAGAGTTGAGGCTGATATTTTTTCTTCTAATGATAAAAAAATCATTAAAAGTGCTTATAAATTAGCAAAGAAAGGTAAAATTAAAAGTGATTCAATAGTCAACTTTTTGAATAAATCTTCCCAATTAAATATAAAATTAGAAAGCGGAGTGTTTGAAACCGAGGATCATGAATACCTTAAAAATAAAGATTGGAAAAGCGGATTGAACAAAGCTCAAATGATTGATGGAAAATATGTCTTTTGCAACATAAAAAAACAACTTCCAAGTCAACCAAAAATGCTATCAGAAGCAAGAGGATTAATTACTGCAGCCTACCAAGAATTTTTAGAAAAAGAGTGGTTATCTGAATTAGAGAAGAAACATAAAATAGTAGTTAATGATGCTGTTTTGTATTCAATAAAACAAAAATAAAGTGAAGCAATTTTTCCTTTTTCTTTTATTGTCTGCCATAGTAACTAGTTGCTCTGAGACTAAGAACAAGAATAAGTCAAAACAAATTGCTAGCGTTAATGGTATTGTTCTTTATGAAGATGTTCTAGAAAATTCTATCCCAGAAGGATTAACTGGTATAGACAGTCTATCGTTTGTTAATCAATTTATAGAGAACTGGACTAGAGAACAAGTTGTTTTACAAAAAGCAGAAGAAATCTTATCTGAGAAGAGTAAGGATGTTGCGCAACGTTTGGAAAACTACAGAAAATCTTTATTAATCTACTCTTACGAACAAGCATACCTAGAAGACCGTTTAGACACTGTTATTTCTGAAAAAGAAATTGAAGCCTATTATAATGACCATCAAAAAGAATTTACATTAAAAGGTTATATTATAAAAGGATACTTTGCGCAGTTCTCAGACTCCATTGATGTAGAAAATGTAAAAGAGTGGTATCAATTGAAAGCCGAAGAAGATTATGTCAATTTGAATAGTTTTTCTCAACTCAATGCACTAGATTATCATTTAGATACTACTAATTGGATCTATTTCGATAAAGTTTTAGAGGAGATTCCTCTAGAAGATAACATTCATAAAAGCTCCTTTATTAAGTACAAGAAAAAAATCAACTTTAAAGAGGAGAACATCAACTATTTCTTAAACATAACGGATGTTAAGCTAGAGGATGAGTTATCTCCTTTAGTATTTGAAACAGAAAAAATAAAAACCATTATTTTAAATCAACGCACCCAACAATTAAGAAAACAATTAAATGATAACCTATATAATGATGCATTAAAAAAGCAACAAATCATTATTTACAATAAAAAATAGAAATATTCGTTAATAACTACGACTAAAAACATCGAATGAAACACCTAATAATATTACTTCTTTTAAGCTCTTTTTTTAATGCTCTTTCAGCACAAACACTAATTGATAAAGTTGTGGCAGTTGTTGGAGATAAAGCTGTTCTTTATTCAGAAATAGAGGGTCAAAAATTACAAGCTCAACAACAGGGAATGAAACTAACAAAAGAAGATGATGCTCTTTTGCTAGAAGAGTTAATGTTTCAAAAACTATTACTTCACCAAGCAGAAATTGACAGTATAGTGGTGGGAGAAGCACAGGTAACTGCAGAACTTGATCAAAGAATTCAATATTCTGCTGCTCAAATTGGAGGAATTTCAGAATTAGAAAAGTTTTATGAGAAATCGATCGAAGAAATTAAGGATGAGTTTTATGAACAAATTGAAAATCGTTTAAAAACACAACAAATGGAGCAAAAAATCACAGCAGATGTGAGTGTCTCTCCAAAAGAAATAAAAAGCTTCTTTAACGACATCCCTGTTGACAGTATTCCTGAAATAGGAAGTAAAGTCGCAGTTTCTCAACTATTTATTAGACCTGAAGTGACTTATGAGGAAAAAAAAGAAATCAAACAGAAACTAAAAGGTTTAAGGGCTAAAATTATCAGTGGAGAATTAACATTTAAAATTGCAGCTGAATTCTATTCTGAAGATCCAGGCTCTAAAAAGTTAGGAGGTGATTTTGGATGGGTTACTAGAGGAACATTTGTGCCTGAGTTTGATGCTGTAGCATTTAAAATACCATTGAATCAAGTATCGGAAGTCTTTGAAACTCAATTTGGTTATCACATTACAATCATAGAAGAAAGAAGAGGAGAACAGTTTAAAGGGAAACATATTTTATTAGCTTTTAAAGTTGGTGACCTCCAGTTGTCGCAAACGAAACTTAAGTTAGACTCTATTAAAAACTTAATTGATACTGATCAAATGACTTGGGAAGAAGCTGTTTTGAAATACAGTGATGATGATCAAACAAAGGGAAGTAAAGGAATTATATACAATGAAGGTACTGGTTCAATGTTTTGGGACATGAGAGAATTAGACCCTCAAATTTATGCAGCTATGAACCAGTTGAAAGTTGGAGAAATTTCTACACCTCAACTATTACAGACTAGAGAAGGCTCAGCTTATCGTTTGATAAAACTGAACACTCAAACAGCCCCACATAAGGCAAGTTTAAAAGACGACTACCAACTAATTCAAAACTTCGCTTTACAAACTAAAAAATCAAAATCAGTAAAAAAGTGGGTTAACTCTAAAATTGCTGACGTTTTTGTTAAGATTGACGACGAATATGTCAACGGTCGCTTTCAGTATCAATGGATGAAGTGATCTTTAACTTTATTAAAAAGCTTATTTTTTAGAGTTACCGACTAAGAGCAAATTACTTTTAATCATTTAGAACTAGGCAACTATTTTAAACAACAATAGTTATATTTATAGATTCAATACTTTATCTAACTATCTATTATGCGAACTCTTCTTTTCATTTTAATGATAAGCTCCTTTGTAATTACTTTTAGTCAAACTAATGCCTTACTAAAACCTTACACCAGTAATCTTAAAAATATAGAAGATTTAGAAATAAAAAAAATTCTACTTCCTGTATTAGATAATCAAAACCTTATTGAAGAAGAGCAACTTAATAGACAAAACAAAACAGGAAGATACATGTTCGGATATGAACATCAAACTAATTTTGATTTCTTCTTAGAAAGCTCTAAACATAATTTACCAGGTAAAGCTACATTATACCTTTTAAAGGTAAAAAGTAAAAACGCCCTATCTATCAATCTCATTTTTAATGACTTTTATCTTCCAGAAGGAGCACGTATTCATGTCTACAACACAGAAAAGACGACCATAGTGGGAGCTTATACTTCAGACAATAACAATGATAATAATCAACTAGGAACAGACCTAATCAAAGGAGATGAAATGATTATTGAATACTACGAACCTAAAGAAGTATTAGGAAAAAGCAGGTTAAGTATTGGTACAGTGGTTCATGGTTTTGAGGATATCAATAATTGGTATAGCCAATTAAAAGTAAATGAATCTGGAGGCTGTAACTTGGATGTTATTTGTTCTGACGGATATCCGTGGAATAATGAAATCAGATCAGTTGCAAGAATAACAATTGGAGGAGGACTTTGTTCAGGCTCTTTAGTCAACAATACTGAAAATGACGGAAAAGCTTATTTTCTAACGGCAAACCACTGCGGCCCTCAAAGTATGGGAGCAGCAGTATTTAGATTTAATTACGATAGTCCAACATGCGGAAGTCAAATCTCTTCTGACAGTCAGAATGCACTTACAAACCAAACAATAAATGGATCTTCTTTCAAAGCTAGAGACAGTGGGTCTGACTTTGGGTTGGTAGAGTTAAACTCTATTCCACCTGCTAATTATAACGTTTTTTACTCTGGTTGGAATAATTCTGGGGACATTCCATTGAAAACAGTTGGAATTCATCATCCAAGTGGAGATGTTAAGAAAATATCATTTGATGAAGATTCTCCAGGATCTGGCAACATTTTATCTGCAAGTATTAACGCAGAATGGAGGATTTTTCAATGGGACAGAAATACCACTACAGAAGGTGGCTCATCCGGTTCTGGACTTTGGGATGAAAATCATTTAATAATAGGGCAGTTACACGGAGGGCAAGCAAACTGCGCCAATAGTATAAATGACTATTATGGTAAGTTTTCTGAATCTTGGGACGGAAACAGTTCAACCAGTCGTTTAAAAGACTGGCTAGACCCTCAAGGTACAGGAGTTAGTTATTTAGTGGGGTTTGACCCAAATGTAGTGCTACATGATGCTAATTTAATTGCTATTTTATATCCAGACTCTATCAATTGTGGAAGCAATATTTCTCCTGAACTATTAATAAGAAATGATGGACAAGAGCCCTTAACTTCTCTAACTATTAATTATGAAACAAATGGAAATATTACAGCAAATTACGATTGGACAGGATCATTAATTACTGGTGACACTTCATCAATTAGATTACCTTCAATTGGAGGCCTTATCCAAGGAAATAATGCCATCTCAATTACACTTACTAATCCGAATAATGGAACGGATGGAAACTCTTTAAACAATACACTAACCAAGGAGTTTACAAACAACAACAAGTGTTTAGCTTATCCTAACCCATTTAAAAATGAACTAGTTATAAACTTTGAATTAGAAAAAACAAACGACAAAACAGTCGCTATCAATTTAACTGACATTCAAGGTAAATTAATTTGGAGTACAAGTCATAACACAGCTACAGAGAGTGAATTAAAAATAAACACTTCACAAATAGCTAAAGGGACTTATTTATTACAAATAAATTACGATAAAGAAACTAGTGTTCAAAAATTAATTAAAAACTAGATAATAGTTAGATAAAATGAAGCAAATTATTATTCCCTTTCTTATCATTTTATCCTTCTTTTCTTGTAAAAAAAGTAAAATAATAACCTACCCTGAAAATGGAGCATATGGTATAAATATTTTAAATAAAGGCAATACTGATTTTAGTTCAGAAGAATATAGCTTAGCTGCAAACTTAGGTAGAAGAGCTAATTTAAAAATTAAAATAATAAGTACTTCTAATGGTATTTGGTTTTATGCTGTTGGGTCTGAAAATAACTGGACAATATCTTCATATAATGGAACACAAACATTTACTTCAGTCAATAAGGGGGATAAGTGTGACTTATACTTTTTGCTTCATAGCGGAGCATATCTAATTGAATATTATGAAAACGAGGACTCCTCTCCTACTTATACAAAAAGCATAATTAAAAGTTAATTTATAGTAAACTTTGCAAACTTAATTTTCTTTCCTTCCGTCAACCATTTTTGTTCATAATAAGTCTTTATCTCCATTAATTCTTTTAGTTCATCCGGAGCTGTTAAAACCATATCGCCATAAACGTCCCAAGAAGAAAGAGAACAATTATAATTATGTTCTTCTATTTGCTCTAAAGTAGACTCAAATAGCAAATCACTATCTGTTTTTATATTTACAACTCCATCATTTCTCATTATTTTACGATAACGGTCAATAAACAGCTTTGAAGTTAAACGCTTACGAGGTCTTTTGGGTTGAGGGTCTGAGAAAGTTAACCATATTTCTGAAACTTCACTTTCTGCAAAAAGGTATTCTATGAAATCTATTTTAGAACGAACAAAACCCATATTAGGCATTTTATCTTCATCTCCTGTCTTGGCTCCTCTCCAGATACGAGAACCTTTAATATCTATTCCTATAAAGTTTTTATTTGGATACTTCTGAGCCATTCCAACGGTATATTCACCCCTCCCACAACCTAACTCTAAAACAATAGGGTTGTTATTCTTAAAAAAGTCAGCATGCCACTTTCCTTTCATTCTAAAACCCTCTTTCACTTCTTCCATTGAAGGTTGAAACACATTATCGAAATGTTCCATCTCCGCGAATCGTTTTAACTTATCCTTACCCATTTTTATTAATTTGATGCCAAGATAAAAAGAAATTATCAACTTTAATTCAAGCAAATACAAATCATTTTAAAATGATTCTTTAATGTCTGAGAAATATTCTGACCATGAAAAATAATCTAACTTAGATTGAATCCATACGCTCCAATTTCCATCTTCATAATCTCTAAAACAGACCCTATAGTTTGCTTTAGACCAGTAATATTCTTTTAGGTAATTATTTCGAACAGTAGAAACGCCTAATTTATTTTTTAAAAAGTCTAAAACTTCAGCCTTATGATTGAAACCTATTGAATCTCCTTGAGAAATCACCGCAGAAGAACTAGTTATTGAGTTCAAAAGACCTGCTTCAAATGTGAAAATCAACATTGTCTTATATCCATATTTTTGATAAGGAGTATCTATAAGGTATTGATTTTTATAGAGCGACTCCTTAATCGAGTATAGCTCAGCTAATTCTTCAGGGGTAGTTTTGTCAATAAAAATCTCTTTACCTAAGCTATTAAAAACTGTTTCGACTTCTGTTAATCCATTTTTCCCTAAAGCAATTTGAGTTGAGTCTTTATGACTGACAGACTCTTCTTCTATTTTTTGATCTTCCGACTTTTTCTGAGTGTTGACACAACTAATCGTTAGTAAAAAGCCTACAACAACTACTATTACTATGTTATGTTTTTTCATCACTTTTTTAATTAGTTATTTCTTATTAAATTAATGTAACCCGTATAATCTACTCCTTCATAAAAGAAAATGTAATAATAAGTCCCTTCAGAATGATTCTTTCCTGTCCACTCCATTAGAGTGGTTGATTGAAATAGCTTTGTTCCCCACCTATTGTAAATAATTAATTCTGCTCCTTCATTTATAATAGTACCTAAAGAAGTTATGATAAATGAATCATTTATTCCATCTCCATTGGGAGTAAACACATTTGGAATGTATAGCTCTGAAAAGTTAGCTGTAGTTGAACAGTCTCTAATCTCTAGCTCAGTATAAACTAAACTATCGCAACCTGTAGTTGCTGTTAAAGTATCGATGACAACTTGTGAGTGATAATACCAAGTCTCGTTGACAAAAGCACTATCACAGAAAAAAGGCAAAGTTAGAACAGAGGACTCTATTGGTTTTATTTGTAAATGGAGGTTTATAATAGAGTCACAACCAAATATAGAGGTTAAAGACGCTATATAATTACCAGTTTCATTATAGAAACTAGAAGTAGTATTCCAGAAATAAGTCCCACAAGCATTAACAGTATCGAAGAAAACATAATTATTATGGACAAAAAGTGTTGACTTTATTACGCTGTCACATCCATAAAAAGAAGCCAGCGTATCGTAATAGACTCCAGAAGTTAACTGAAAACTATTTTCCAATAAAATACTATCCCCTTCACAAAGATGAATTTCTTCTTCAATTAACTGCTCATCTTCAAGCGTTAAATAAAATTCAATAATACTATCACACCCTTCTCCAGAGCTTAGCAGTTGTGTATATACTCCTCCTTGATTTTCATATTGATTAAAAATCATCAAACTATCTCCTGTACAAATAGTAGCTTCCAAAACAGTTAAATTTAAAGGTAGTACGGTTAAGTTTAATTGAGTAATACTGTCGCATCCAAAAGAAGAGAACAAAGTGTCAGTGTAAAGACCTGAATTCTTGATGAATGAGTTAGCAAAAAAGAGACTATCTCCATAACAAATGGTTGAATCTAAAAAAATAAAATCGATTGGAAATACTGTTAGTGTAGTTTTAACAATACTATCACAACTACTTGAAACAGCATAGGAATCAATATAGGTTCCACTTGTTGTTTGATAATTCCCTGATAAAAAGATACTATCTCCATTACAAAGAGTAAAATTTCTCACAATTGTATCTCCTATTACAATTTGAGTAGTCATAATACTATCACAGCCTGAGGAAGTTTGAAAAGAATCTATAAAGCTTGTGGACTGTAAGTAGTAAATTCCTTTATAAAAAGCACTATCATTTGCACAAGCATAAAGGATGTTATCTTCAGAAAAAGATGAAGAAACCTCTATGATAAAATTAGAAGTATCACTATAACATCCATTCTCCGAATAAGAAATTAAATATTCTCCTTCGTTAGCTTCTGTAACATAAGCAATTTCAAATAAAGAATCATTATTCATAGGCCCATTGGGCCCATACCAAGAGTACTGACCTAAAGGGCGATAAGGTAAGTTAGCAACTAACTGTTCTCCCTCACATAAACTACTAGGTAGTAAAGATAAATCTGGTGGAGGCAAAAACTCAACAGAAATTACATGAGCTGAATCTAACGTTTCTATACAACCATTTACTCCAGTTGTACCTAAAACAGTAACTTCATTTTCGCCTGTAAAGTTGGAGTAAGAGAAAGTACTTATGGGAGAAAAAGGTTGTATAATTACCCCATCAACTAGAAAAGCATATTGTTGCCCTCCATTTGCTTGAAAGTTAATTGTATCTGTTTGGCAATAATTATTACTAACGTCATAATCTGAACTCATCGTCACTAAAAGAGGAGCATTAGGGACAACAGTTATTTCAACAGTATCCTTTGTCTGACAGGGAATCAAGCCTAACGTATATTTAAAGTAATAACTACCAGAAGCTAAATTCGCAGTAGAGAAATATCCAATGTTAGCATTAGCACTTAGAATAGTGACTGAATCTGGTCCAGAAAGTTGTTCCCATAAATAATAACCAGAATTAGCCGAAGATAACGAAGATAGATTTCCTTCTAAAGTGACCACATTACAGTCTACTGTTTCATCTAAACCTGCATTTGACTCATCCAATACTCCAAAACCAACCAATATGGTATCTCTTAATACTTCTCCTGTACAATCATCGTAAGCATTCCAAATTAACATCCTAGTTCCTGGAAAAGCAATTCCAAAAATGCAGTCCTGTGCATTAGATTGCCCAGAATTTGGTTCTGTATTACAACTACTAGTTGCTGAAGTCAACGTATAAACATTTCCTTCGTTTGAACCATTATAAGGCACACAGTTATTAGGGAAAATCCATTCCGACCCATCGTCTCTTATCGTACTCCACCAAGTAGACATGTTTGTAATAGTGTCACTATTAATTCCTTCGTACCAAATGTCGGCTTCGGCCTGATAAATATAATCACCAGTTAAAGGTACACAAGCAAAAGTATCTATTCCTGCTTCTATTCCTAATGGCATAATTCTTTTTATGACCACATAATCTAACCAAGAACATCCAGTAACTGTATCAGTGACTTCTAATTGTACTCGATATTTTCGACCAGAAGCTGTCACAATTAAAGCAGAATCACTTACACTATCGTCTATAATATATCCATCAATAGGAGTTACAGTATTAAATAACAATCCTGCTGGCTCTATAATATCCCATTTAAATTTTAAATTTGCTTCTTGTCCTAACGGACGAAAATTTGGGGCATTAAGTTGATGAATAAGCAATGTGTCTTCGCAGAAAGTACGCCAAGGAACTTCAGGTAAAATATATGATGAATAAGCAAAGTCTACATCTTGCATCTTGACAACAACTGTATCTACTAAAGTATCACTTGTACCATTTATAGAATCGTATTGAATAACATGCCACGCAAAAGTTACTGTATCTATTGCATTTTTAAAGTTAAAAAGAGCATTACTAGAAGCAGGAAAACTATAACCGTTGTCACCACATGGGCTAACTGAATTGACAGAAAAAACATCCCCTTCATCAAAACCATCATAAGGTACACAGTTATTTGGAAAAACCCATTCTGTCCCGTCCGATCTAATCATACTCCAATAACTTCCCATGTTATTATCTTCTATAGTAGCATCTGTTGGTTCAGCATCCATAAAAACTCTTCTTTTAGTAAATCTCGATGCTTTCCTAGTTGTATTAGTCCCTAACAAATCATTTGTATAAACGATAGGATCGCAACCCACTGTAATATCTACACCTGCATTCACTGTACATTCAGAGACGCTGACATCTACAATATCATACCAAGAACAACCTGTGTTGGCATCAGTAACATCTACACGAACAATGTAATCACCAACAGAATTCCCTATAAATTGACAACTATCGGAAACTCCATTATTCAAAATTGTAAGCCCTCCATTTGCAGGAGTATAACTCCAATTGAACGTTAAATTAGGACTATTTGGCAAAACATATATATTTGTATCGATTTGATTTTGCGTTATGAGAATTGGTACCCCTTCACAAACAGAAGCATAGGGAAAAGTTGTAGTTGAAGACTGAAAATCAACATCGTTGTTAAAAACAGTCATGGTATCTGATAATACTATTGTATAATTGCAATCATCAGTAACCTCTAAATGAAAAATAAACTGAATAGTATCTTGTGCATTCCTAAAAGCAAAAATTGGTTCATTTGAATTCGTAGTATAATCTGATATTGTACCGCATTGCATTCCAAATCCATTAGTGGTATATACATCGCCTTCATCTGATCCATCCCCAGGGTTGCACCCATTTGGAAATGTCCATTCTGTTCCGTCTTGCCGAATCATGCTCCACCAAACAATAGCTCCATCTAAAACGATGTCTAAACTTTCGGGTAGGGCTGAAAAGACTTGAACTCCTCTAGCCATTCCAGTTCCATCTGCATTTCCGTTACAGTTATTAATATCTGCGCCAACATCAAAAACATTGACTGTCTTAAATTCAAAAATATCGATTGAAACTGTATCAGTTACTGAAGTTACTCCATTAGAAAACGTATAATAAAACTCATAATTTCCTGTAATGAAACTTCCTGTCTCAACAATATTAGTTGTAGAAGAATTAGGGTTTGTAAATGTAATTTGCTCAGGGTTGCTTGAGCTTTGAGACCAAGTACTAATAATTCCGTTTTGAGAAGCATTACCCACTAAGTCAAAGCTTTGCTTAAAACATTTTAGTCCGCACAATCCATTTCCAGAGCAAGATTCTATAACTGGATTTAGAATGGAGCTATTATTTGCGGTAAGTTGCACATTATCAATAAAAACGTAGCCTATTGCTGTTGCTTCTGTTCCGCAATTTGCTCCTCCTATAACTAAATAATCGAAATTATCTGATGGCGTAAAAGATGTAGAAAATGTTTGAAAAGCTGATCCTATCCCACCTCTACTTATCGTGCCTAAAACAGTTGCAGGTGTTCCATTTGCATTTATTAAACAATAATCTAATTGTCCTGCTGGGATTGGTCCATTATATCCATAAATGGCTAAATCGACTTCTAATGTATTGGAAGTAGGATGATTTGAACGCGCTAAATCTAATTCAACAGTGTAGGTTATTCCACTTATTAATGAGATATTTTGAGCTATATATTCTCTATACTTTGCATTTATGGAAGAAGTATCGTAATAATTTAAATAAATTCCAGCCCATGAACAACCTATAGATGCAGCATTTGAAGCTAAAGACACAGTATTCGTTAAAGAACTAAACCCAGTAAAACTGCAGGAGTCTTTGTTTGTAAAAAAGTCTGCAGTAGACACATTTGAAGCAAAGGCATTTTCCCAACCAAAAACAACATTCCCAAATTGAGAATGCCTAGGAGACATGTCTGCAACACAACCATCGAAATTTTCAAAAGAAGAATTGACAAAGGCATTCACTTGAGAAAAGGAATGAACTAGATAAAATAAAAATAGAAAAGTTAGAAAAACTTTTTTCATTATTCAGCCTCTTTTGATTTAATGAGTAATAACGAATATAGTGACTTTAGCTTATTTAGCTCTAAGAAAAAAGCTATAACTTTAAATCTCACTCATAAGCCTTCTCTCCTTTTGTAATCCATTTACCCCATTTTTTATTGTAGGGATGAATCTTAGGAGTGGGGTTTCCGATCGAGTCTACTAGAGGAAGTTCTTGATTACTCCATTCGAATAAACCTCCATAAAGGTTTAAAACATTGGTAAAGCCACTTTTAATTAGTTTTTTAGTCACACTTCCACTTCTAAAGCCCACAGAACAGTATACAATTATTTCTGTATCTTTAGGAATAGCGCTCATAGAATCAATAGAGAATTTTTTATACCCCACCCATTTAGCATTAGCAACATGAGAAACGTTAAACTCTTCTTCCTCCCTAGCATCTAGGTATAGGACCTGCTTATTTGCAGTGTCTATTTTAGCAACTTCTGTAGTGGGAACCTTATGAATTAATAACCTATTTAACATTTTTTCGTAGGCAGAATTTTCTACCTGCTGACCAAAACCTAAAAGACTAAAGAATGTCGAGAATGAGATGAGCATCTTTTTCATTGATAAATTATTCGTTAAGAGTCCAACCATAATCTAAATAATCGATTGGTGTTGTTTCTTTTATTTTAGTCTCAGCAAATTGATTAATAAACTCTATTAAAGTTTGGTCCTTAGTGAAGTCTCCACTATACCATTTAAATAACTTAGATAGTTTTGCTTTATCTTTTGTAACACAGTTACGAATACCATCATTTATAAACGTTCTGGCTTGATCTGTCAATTGAGCATCTAATTTAGACGCTACATAAGCTTCATTTCTTAAAATAGGACAAGAAGCTGAAGCACAGTTAGCTGCAAAGTGAATTCTTGGCTCATTAAAATCTTTTCTAATTATACCATGTTCTATATTATTTAAGTCATACTCCTCTCCCTCTATATTAATAAACTTTATATCCCATGCAGTATTTATTTTATATAAGTTTCCTCCTATATCCTTAATTGATTTAACAGGATAATTATCTATAATTAACTTTACTGTGTAAGCATTATAAACATTTATCCAGTAGGCTAGTTTTTCGTCTTTTGTCCAATTCTCTTTTGGAGCTTCTTTTTCTAATGCAGATAAATAGCTTTCAAATTTTTCTTTGTCTTTTATAAACCCTTTATAATTGACATGTCCTTTATCGTCTACATTTTTAGCCAATAATTCGTTCCATGTTTTATGAGTTTTATTTTCTTGCGCAAAAAGATTAAGCGAAAGTGTAGTTATTAAGCTTAAAATTATTGAAATTTGTACTATTCTCATTTTAATATTATTTAGCTTTATTTGAAAGTCTCTATCATCATACCAGTTTTAAACGAAGCATCAACGATTAGACAGCTTGTAAATCACTTCCTTACAAATTTAGATGAAACATTTGAGATAATAGTGGTAGATGGTGGTAGTTCTGATCAAACGATAGAAATTTGTAACCAATTACCTATTCAACTCTTAACCTCCAAACCATCAAGAGCAATTCAGCAGAACACAGGGGCCAAAGCTGCTAAATATGAACACCTTTATTTTGTTCATTCGGACACACTACCTCCAAAATCTGTTGAAAAAGACTTGAAAAAATGTATTGATAATAACATTGAAGCAGCCTGTTATCGAAGCTCTTTCGATACTTCTTCTGTACTAATGAAAGTAAATGCTTTTTTTACTCGATTTAACTTTTTAGTTTGTCGAGGAGGAGATCAATCTTTATTGATTAATAAAAAAACATTCTTTGATTTAGGAGGGTTTGATGAAAGCTTAGCTATAATGGAGGAATATCCACTAATTCAGAAATTAATGGATGAAAAAAAATTACACATCATTCCTAAAGCCATTACTATTAGTGCTCGTAAATACGAAAATAGAAGTTGGTTAAAAGTAAATAAAGCGAACTACAATGCCTTTAAATTATATCGAGCTGGTACAGACTCTAAAATCATTCAGAAAACTTATTTAGAAGCTTTAAACAAATAGAAGTTTCTAATTGATCTTTTGAATATAATTTACTTTAATCAAAATAACAAAGTCTTTCATTTCATTGGTATAAATGATCCATATTTAAGTCTTTAGGTAAATCTAGTAAAAACATGCCAACCTACTTACTCAGATATAAATTACGTTCTGAGTATACTTTTCTAAAAAAAGGATCTTTTAAGTCCTTTATAAAACGAATGGCTTCTCCTGTAGATTTCATTTCTGGTCCTAATTCTTTATTTACATCTGGAAACTTATCGAAAGAGAAAACAGGAATTTTCATGGCATAACCTTCTTTTACTGGATTAAAAGTAAAATCGGTAACTTTCTTTTCTCCTATCATTATTTTAGTTGCATAATTTACATAAGGTTCTTGATAAGCTTTCGCTATAAAAGGAACTGTACGTGATGCTCTAGGATTCGCTTCTATAATATAAACCGTATCATCTTTTATTGCAAAATGGATATTCATTAACCCTACCGTTTTTAAAGCCAATGCAATCCTCTTCGTGTACTCTTCTATTTGTTCTATGATTAGCGCTCCAAGGTTGTATGTAGGCAACATAGCGTAAGAATCTCCTGAGTGAATCCCTGCAGGCTCGATGTGTTGCATGATTCCTAAAATATGAACATTTTCACCATCGCAAATAGCATCAGCCTCAGCTTCGATTGCTCCTCCCAAGAAGTGATCTAATAAAATCTGGTTATCTGGCATATCTCTTAAAATGTCTACCACATGATGTTCCAGATCTTCTTCATTAATCACAATTTTCATTTTCTGTCCTCCTAAAACATAAGAAGGACGAACTAATAATGGAAAACCTAACTCTTTAGATAACTCTAATGCTTGTTCAGCACTTTCTACCACTCCAAATTCTGGGTATGGAATGTCTAGATCCTTCAATAAATTAGAAAAGCGACCTCTATCTTCTGCTAAATCTAATGCATCAAAGCTAGTTCCTAAAATCTTAATTCCGTAACGTTCTAATTTCTCTGCTAACTTAAGTGCCGTTTGACCTCCTAACTGAACAATAACTCCTTCTGGTTTTTCATGCAGTATAATATCGTAAATATGTTCCCAAAAAACAGGCTCAAAATATAATTTATCTGCTGTGTCAAAATCGGTAGAAACTGTTTCTGGATTACAGTTAATCATGATGGTTTCATAACCACACTCTTTTGCAGCTAAGACTCCATGCACACAACAATAATCAAACTCTATCCCCTGACCGATTCTATTTGGACCAGAACCCAAGACAATTACTTTTTTCTTATCCGAGACTACAGACTCATTTTCTTGCTCAAATGTAGAATAATAATAAGGGGTTAGCGCTGGAAATTCTGCGGCACAAGTATCTACGACTTTATAAACTCTATTGATTCCTAACTCATGACGTTTATTAAAAACTTCGCTTTCTAGACACCTTAATAAATGAGCAACCTGTCTATCTGCATACCCTTTTTGTTTTGCTTCAAACAATAAGTCTTTAGGAATATCACTAACTCTATATTGTTCTATTCTACCCTCTAAGTGAATTAAGTCTTCAATTTGACGCAAGAACCAAGAGTCTATTCTTGTTTTTTCTCTTATTGTTTTAAAAGGGATTCCTAATTTAATTGCATCATAAATATGAAACAAACGATTCCAGCTTGGATTAGCTAAACTCTCTAATATTTCGTTTTGATTCGTCAATTCCTTTCCATCTGCTCCTAATCCATTTCTTCCAACCTCTAAAGACTGACAAGCTTTTTGTAGTGCTTCTTGAAACGAACGTCCAATTCCCATGACCTCACCTACCGATTTCATTTGTAATCCTAATCTACGATCAGAACCTTTAAATTTATCGAAATTCCAACGAGGTATTTTTACAATAACATAATCTAATGTCGGCTCAAAGAAAGCAGAAGTTGTTTTAGTAATTTGATTTTTTAATTCATCTAAATAATAGCCAATAGCCAATTTCGCAGCTATTTTTGCAATGGGATAACCAGTTGCTTTAGATGCTAATGCAGAAGAACGAGAAACTCTAGGGTTAATTTCTATCGCTATAATGTCTTCATTCTCGTCATCACTAACAGCGAACTGAACATTACATCCTCCTGCAAAATCTCCAATAGAACGCATCATTTTAATGGCCATATTTCGCATTCGTTGATAAGTTGTATCGCTTAATGTCATAGCTGGAGCTACTGTAATTGAATCTCCGGTGTGGATTCCCATTGGATCCATATTTTCGATAGAACAAATAATAACAACATTGTCATTACTATCTCTCAATAATTCTAACTCGTATTCTTTCCAACCTAAAACAGCTTTATCAATCATCACCTCATGTATAGGCGACGCATGTAAACCTCTAGTCAATAACTTTTCGTAATCTTCTTCTGTATGAACAAACGCTGCTCCACTTCCTCCTAAGGTAAACGATGGTCTAATACATAATGGAAAACCAAATTCTTGTGCTACTTCTTTTCCTTCTAGGAAAGATTTTACAGTAGTTTGAGGAGCCATCGGAATATCGATCTCTGACATTAAGTTTCTGAACTTCTCCCTATCTTCTGTAATTTCTATCGCATCTATATTTACTCCTATTATTTCGACATTAAACTCTTCCCATATCCCCATCTCTTGACAAGTAATACATAGGTTTAATGCGGTCTGTCCTCCCACAGTTGGCAATACAGAATCTATATCTGGATGCTCTTCTAAAATCTTTATGATAGACTCTGGTTCTAACGCCTCTAAATAAACATTATCTGCTACAACCTTATCAGTCATTATAGTAGCAGGGTTAGAGTTAATTAAAGTTACTTCTATATCTTCTTCTCTAAGTGATCGAGCTGCTTGAGATCCTGAGTAATCAAATTCACAAGCTTGACCAATTACAATAGGACCACTCCCTATTATTAACACTGATTTTATTGAAGTATTCCTAGGCATAGTTTAGACTATTTTTGGTTTGTGCAAAAATAGTTTTTTTTATCCTTTTGAATATTAATACAACATCAATTTTCTCTTTTTGTTAGAAACAAGTGACGTTTGTTTATAGCTCAGCATCTATTAAAATAAAGAAGTGATTTTTTTAAAGATCTAACGCTTAATTTTTCATCAATTTCAAATTAAAATCATTATCTCCTTCAAAGCCATTACACTCAATCATACTGTAATTAACTTCTTTATAATCTTCTTTGGTTTTCAACGTGCTCTTATATTTAACTAACCACTCTCTTACACAAGAGCGTTTTTTAGTTTTGTGTAATTGAGCACAATAGCAATAATCTTCAGCTATCTGACCTGGAGTATGATTTTCATTACAACTAGCAAGAAAAAAAGCACCCATTATAATGAATAAATAAGTTGAGAACTTATTTATCTTCTTTCGTTCTATCTTCTTCAATGCAGCTCAATAGTATTTCAGCCATGTTTTCTTCATCTGCTGTCATCTCATCAAAAGTGCTGTACTTGTCTAATGCTTTTTCTAACGCACAGTCACAATAGGCATCACTAAATTTAGTTCTTTGGCAATCTTCTATAAAAGTGTCTTTATCTTGATTGGTCCATTCCCCACAAGAAGTTATTCCTAATAAAAACCCCAATAAATAAACTAATTTAAAACGCATAATCATTTTCATTTTGATGCTAAGTTAATCAATCTTCTTTTATTTTTTCTAATTTATTGTTTAATTCACTTTTAAACACTCTAAACATAGGATCTGTATGTGTCATTACATTGAAACTTTGTTGAAAAGACAACCTGTTTACATTCCTACCATTTAAGACCGAATCGCTATAGTAAGCAAAAACAGAATCTTTTATTGCTCGATAAGTCATTGCTGTATCCAACACCAAATTTACTACAGTTAAATCTTCTAACAGAATCTTTATTAACTGATTTCTATTTATGGGTGAAATCGCAGGTTGATCAATTAATACATTTGCATACAAACGTTCTTTTAACACTAACTTCTCTTCTACTTTATTATAAACCTCTTCTAGCAAATCGGGTCTTGCAGTATAATATTTTAAATTTTCTTTATAAACTTCGTAAGAAATACCGTATTTATTAAAAACTTCTTTATAATAGTTTTTAGAACTATCCATAACAAAAACCTGATTTACCCTATTTACGTTTAGGTGTCCTTCAAGCAATTGAACATCTACCATTAAGTCACTAAACTTCTTTTGCGATAGAATTTGATTGCTTTCTTCATTTTCCTTTTCTATTGCAGAAATTCCACATGAAAAAAACAAAAAAACAGGTACTATAACTATAAGGTATCTTAACATTTCATCTTTTTATCTTTCGAACAATAATCTCTTTCCCTTCGTTCCTTCTAAAACAGCTCCATTATCATAAACTAGATTTCCGTTTACAAATGTTTTCTCTACTTTAGTTGTAAATCTTTGTCCTTCAAATGGAGACCAACCACATTTATACAAAAGGTTATCTTTTTTCACCACCCAATCATTATCAAAATCAACAATGACTAAATCAGCATAATAACCTTCACGAATATACCCTCTTTTGGTTATATTGAATAATGTAGCTACATCGTGACTTGCTTTTTGAACAATGTGTTCTAATGTAAACACTCCCTGCTTCACTAATTCTAGCCATGCTAAAAGCGCATGTTGAACTAAAGGTCCTCCCGAAGGAGCTTTTAAATAACTATTGTTTTTCTCTTCTATGGTATGAGGTGCATGATCTGAAGCTAAAACATCAATGGTGTTATTATTTATTGCCTCTCTTATTGCCTCTCGATCTTTTGCTGTTTTAACAGCAGGGTTCCATTTAATAAACGACCCTTTTTCTTCATAATCCTTATCGGAAAACCAAGCATGGTGAACACAGGCTTCTGCTGTTATTCTTTTATCTGAAAGTGCCTTTTTATTATCAAACAAAGACAACTCTTTTTCTGTAGAAATATGTAGCACGTGTAATTTCGCATTGTACTTTGTAGCTAATTCAACAGCCATAGAAGAAGACCTATAACAAGCTTCTGTATTCCTTATTAAAGGATGAGCAGACATAGGTATATTATTATGATACTTCTCTTTATAAAATGCAAGATTCTTTTGTATTGTTTCTTCATCTTCGCAATGCGTAGCAATTAATAACTTGCATTCTGAAAAAAGCCCTTCTAAAGTATTACGATTATCAACCAACATATTGCCTGTAGAAGACCCCATAAAGACCTTTACACCACAAACAGTGGAAGGATCCGTTTTTAAAACCTCTCCTAAGTTATCGTTAGTAGCTCCAAAAAAGAAAGAGTAATTTGCTATTGAATCTTCTGCAGCTAAATCATATTTATCTTGTAACAGCTCTTGTGTTACAGTATTTGGAACTGTATTAGGCATTTCCATAAATGAGGTTATCCCACCTGCAACGGCAGCTCTAGATTCTGTTTTTAAATTAGCTTTATGTGTTAAACCAGGTTCTCTAAAGTGAACTTGGTCATCAATTAATCCAGGTATTAGAAAGCGTCCCTCTCCGTCAATTACAATATTAACCCCTTGTTCTGCTATTGGCACAGAAGATACTTTTTTAATCCGCTCTCCTTCTATTAAAACATGTCCTTTAAAGGTCTTGTTTTCATTAACAATTGTTATGTTTTTGATTAAAGTTGTTTTCATACATCCAATATTATAAAACGATTAATTTTCGTTGGTTTTTAACAAAGTTTGATACAAAAATAGTTAGTTTTTGTCTAATAATCTCCTGAATAGAAAATTTCTTAGTACTTTTCGGACGTGAAATTAGGAATAGATATAATGGGAGGCGATTTTGCCCCAAGAACAAATGTCGAGGGAGCTATTAAGGCACTTGCTGAGTTGCCCGAATCTACTCGGATTGTGTTAATTGGAGACGCTGAAAAAGCCAAAGAAATTTTGTCCGAACATAATATAGATGAATCTTTATTTGATTTTGTAAATACTACTCAGGTGGTTGAAATGGGAGAACATCCTACTAGAGCCTTAAAACAAAAACCAGACTCCAGCATTGCAATAGGGTTTCAATTACTTCAAAAAGGAGAAATAAACTCTTTTGGTAGTGCAGGTAATTCTGGAGCTATTTTAGTTGGCGCTATGTTTTCAATACGTCCAGTACTAGGAGTATACAGACCTTGTATCGCTTCTATTGTTCCGAAGCCTGATGGTAAACAAGCTATTATATTAGACGTAGGAGTTGTTGCCGATTGTAAACCAGATGTATTGTATCAGTTTGCTGTTTTAGGAGCAATTTACGCCGAATTTGTATTCGGAATAAAAAACCCTAGAGTTGGACTATTGAATATCGGAGCAGAAAAAGAAAAAGGAAATTTATTGACGCAAGCTTCTTACCAATTAATGGACGGAACTACAGATTTTAACTTTGTAGGGAATGTGGAAGGTAGAGACATCTATGGTGGTGGAGTTAATGCAGATGTTATTGTATGTGATGGGTTTACAGGAAATGTAGTCCTAAAACAAGCAGAAGCATTTTATAAACTTATGGCTACTAGAGGTATTTTAGATGATTATTTTAAACGTTTTAATTATGAAAACTACGGAGCTACTCCTGTTTTAGGTGTAAACGGAAATGTTTTATTAGGACATGGTATTTCTAGTTCAAAAGCAATTAAAAATATGCTTTTGTTATCGCAAGATTTAGTAGAAGCTAAGTTACCTCAAAAAATCAAAAAAGCCTTTAAATAATAACTGGGAGAATGAAAAAAATTACAGCAGCAATTACGGCAGTTCATGGAGCAGTTCCTCCAAAAAAATTGACGAATGCAGATTTAGAAAAAATGGTCGACACTAATGACGAGTGGATCGTATCTAGAACTGGAATAAAAGAGCGAAGAATTATAGAAAAAGGGAAAGCTTTATCTGATTTAGGGGTAGAAGTAGTAGAAGGAATTTGTAAAAAAAGAGGAATATCTCCTTTAGACATCGATATGATTATTGTTGGAACAATTACTGGAGACTATAAATTTCCTAGTACCTCTAATGTCATATGCGATAAAGTAGGAGCAACAAATGCATGGGGGTTTGACCTAAGTGCAGCCTGTTCTGGTTTCTTATATACTTTAACAACTGGTCAACAATTTATAGAGAATGGTACAGCTAAAAAAGTTATTGTAATTGGAGGTGACATCATGTCTAGTATTCTAGATTATACCGATAGAGCTACTTGTATCATTTTTGGAGATGGAGCAGGAGGAGTCTTACTAGAGCCAAACGAAGAAGGTCTTGGAATTCAAGACTCAATTTTAAAAGCAGACGGTTCTGGAAGAAAGTTCTTACTACAAGAAGCTGGAGGGTCATTAGAGCCTATTACTAAGGAAAATGTAGGAACTCCTGCTATGTTTGTTCACCAAGAAGGAAAATCAGTCTTTAAATTTGCTGTCACAAACATGGCAGATGTTAGTGCTGAAATCATGGAGAAAAACAATTTAAATGCTGATGACGTAGACTGGTTAGTACCCCATCAAGCTAACCTAAGAATTATAGATGCTACAGCAAGAAGAATGGGTCTTCCTAAAGAAAAAGTAATGATAAATATTGAAAAATATGGAAATACAACTTCTGGAACCATACCTTTATGCTTGTGGGAATGGGAAGAAAAACTAAAGAAAGGAGACAATGTTGTTTTGGCTGCTTTTGGTGGAGGTTTTACTTGGGGAGCAATTTACCTAAAGTGGGCTATCGATTAAGATAAAAAACATATAAATAACAAAAATATAAAGTGTGTAATTAAGAAATCATTACCTTAGCTACACTAAAAATAAAATTTAAAATTTCAATTCTAATAATTGAAAAAACTAAAATTTAACATACATGAAACTTAGTGAAATACAAGACTTAATCAAATTTGTAGCTCGTGCTGGAGTTAACGAGGTAGAAATAGAACAAAAAGATTTCAAAATCTTAATCAAATCTGATTACTTAGCAAAGAAAAAATCTAACTTTAAAGAAGAACCACAAATTATACAACAGCAAATACCTGCGCCAATACCACAACCGGTACAAGCAGTACAAGCGCCAGTAGTAACAACTGAAGTTAAAGAAGCTCCTGCTGTTGCAGTAGATAACTCTGAATCAAATTACATAACTGTTAAATCACAAATGATCGGAACTTTCTATCGTTCTTCTTCTCCAGACAAACCTTCTTTTGTTTCAGTTGGAGACACAATAAAGGAAGGGGACCCAATTTGTATCATTGAAGCAATGAAATTATTTAACGAAATTGAATCTGAAGTTTCAGGTAAAGTTGTCAAAGTATTAGTTGAAGATGCTACACCTGTTGAATTTGATCAACCTTTATTTTTAGTTGATCCTTCATAAAGAACATTTTTAGCTAAACTTTATTAAATAATTTTAGATTTTTGATTCATTAAACGAGTTAAACCTTGTTTAAAATAGCAAAATATTATGTTTAAAAAAATATTAATTGCCAACAGAGGTGAGATTGCTTTACGTGTTATAAGAACATGTAAAGAGATGGGCATAAAAACGGTAGCAGTTTACTCAACTGCCGACAAAGAAAGCTTACATGTACGTTTTGCCGATGAGGCTGTGTGTGTTGGACCTGCGTCCAGTTCTGAATCCTATTTAAAAATACCAAATATTATTGCTGCAGCGGAAATTACTAATGCAGATGCAATACACCCAGGGTATGGTTTTCTTTCAGAGAACGCATCTTTTTCAAGAGTTTGCCAAGAGCACAATATTAAGTTTATTGGAGCTTTACCAGAACAAATTGAGGGAATGGGTGATAAAGCATCTGCTAAAGCTACAATGATAAAAGCTAAAGTTCCTACAGTACCTGGGTCTAAAGGTTTGTTAAAAGATTTGGATGACGCAATAAAGTCTGCTGTTAAAGTCGGCTACCCAGTAATGATTAAAGCTACTGCTGGTGGTGGTGGAAAAGGAATGCGTGTCTGTTGGAATGACGAAGAATTAGAAGTTAATTGGCATTCTGCTAGACAAGAATCTGCTGCTGCATTTGGCAATGATGGAATGTATATGGAGAAGTTTGTAGAAGAGCCTCGCCACATAGAAATTCAGGTTGCAGGTGACCGTTATGGAACGGTCTGCCATCTAAGTGAAAGAGATTGCTCCATAC
>JAGXIB010000030.1 GCA_024635865.1 Flavobacteriales bacterium | reverse complement strand
TGGTCAGGTTGATTTAAAAACTAAGCAAACAGCAGAGTCGTATTTCGAAACAGGATATATTTCTGAACATGCTGATGACCCAATTTATCCCGTTTTTGGATTAACTTACAGACAATGTAACGATCAAAAATTAGGAACGGGGTTAGATTTACAAGGAGGTATGAGCGTAACCCTTGAAATATCTATTGAAGATTTAGTATTAAACAAGGCTGGAAATTCACCAAAACCGGCATTTAGAAAACCTTACGAAGAGGCTTTAGCTGCTTTTGGAGCTGGTGAAAGTGATGATTTTATAGGGCTGTTTCAAGATGCATACAATAAAAGTGAGTATAAGAATGATCCAATGACCTTCTTTAATGTTGGGGATAAAGATCACTTTTCCTTAGAAGACTCTAATCCTAAAATGATTGCTACGTTGAGAAAGTTAGCAATTGAGGCGATTAATAATACTGAGAAAATTATTGAAACTAGAATTAACCGTTTTGGTGTTTCGCAGCCAAGTATACAGAAGCAACCTATCTCAGGTCGTTTACATATTGAATTACCAGGAGCTAAAGATAAAGAACGTGTACGTAAGTTATTACAATCTAGAGCAGAGTTAGGTTTTTGGTTAGGTTACAATGGGTCTTTAAACGATCCTCTTTTTCAATTGAACGAATCTTTAAAAGGAATAGAGTCAACTGAAACAGAAGAGCTAGATATGGCTGAGGTTTCTGACGTAGTAGATAGTATTAGTGCAGCCGTTGATTTTGATTCTACAGTTGTTGCCTCTGTTTTAGACTCAAACATTATTGACTCTGCAGCTGCAGCTTTAGAAGGATTAGATTTAGATGAAGATATAGCAGAAGATACAACTGCAGCTGATTTAAATCAGCCAACTTTGTTTACTGGTCCATTATTCGACTTGCTAGATGTTGGTCAAGGAATTCAGGGTCCATATCTTGGATTTGCTAACGCTAATGATACGGCTAAAATCAACTTGATTTTGAATGGAGAGTTAGCGGGAGGTATATTGCCTCTAGACGTTGTATTTAGATGGTCTAACTCTAATGCAGATGGGAAAGGGCATACTTTATACGCATTACAATTACCAGAAAATAAAGAAGAGTTTATTACAGGTGATGACATTAGTGAGGCTTCTCAAGATTACGACCAACAAGCGAAAGAGGTTGTTGTAAACGTTCAAATGAATGGAGAGGGAGCTTTAAAGTGGAAAAACATTACGACAAATAACGTGGGAAGAATGACTGCTATCGTTTTAGATAATCAAGTTTATTCTGCACCAGTTATTAATGGTGCAATTCCTAACGGAAGTACTAGAATTTCGGGAGACTTTACTATTCCAGAAGCACAAGATTTAGCGACAGTTTTAGTTGCGGGGTCTTATGATACTCCTGCAAAAATTGTTGATGAAGCTGTTGTTGGTCCTACTTTAGGAGCGGCGAACATTCAAGCTGGTATGTGGTCGTTTATTGCGGCACTTATTTTAGTATTATTATATATGGTTGCTTACTACGGTAAAGCCGGAGTTGTTGCAAGTATAGCATTAGTTGCAAATATCTTCTTCTTGTTAGGAGCTTTAGCATCTCTAGGGGCGCAATTAACATTGCCTGGTATTGCTGGTTTAGTTCTAACATTAGGGATGTCTGTCGATGCAAACGTACTTATATTTGAACGTATTCGTGAAGAATTAAGAGAAGGAAAAAGTGTAAAACTTGCAATTATAGATGGTTACAAACATGCTTACTCTGCAATTATTGATGCAAACATTACATCGTTATTAACAGCAGTTGTTTTAGCTTACTTTGGTACAGGACCAATTCAAGGGTTTGCTACAACATTAATTGTTGGTATTTTCACATCATTGTTTACTTCTATTCTAGTGACGAGATTAATTTTCTCTTACATGACAGATAAAAACAAAGACGTTTCTTTCTCTAGAAGTTTCTCAGAAAACTTATTTGTAAATTCAAATATTGATTTCGTAGGAAGAAGAAAGAAGTTTTACTTAGTGTCTATTGTTATTGTCTTAGTTTCTATTGTTTCTTTATTTACAGTAGGGTTAGATAAAGGAGTTGAATTTACTGGAGGTAGAGTTTATAGAGTAGAGTTTAATGGAACTGTTCCAGTTCAAGATAATATTGCTGAATCTGTTGAGAAATTTTCTACAGAAGCTGGTTCAACGATAAGACCTGAAGTAAAAACAGTAAATAATGCATTTACAATAGAGTTTACTACAAAGTACTTGTATACAGATGTGTCTAAAGACGCAACGAAGAAAGTTGATTCTGTTATGAATTTAGGATTTGTAGATGCAGGTTATGTATCTAAAGCAGATGCAGGAAGTGATGTTGCGAATACTTATGTGGTTATCGAACAACGTTCTGTAAATGCACAGATATCAGATGAATTAATCTTAGGTTCATTTATGGCTATTATTTTCTCGTTAATTGTAATTTTTGCCTACATCGCGTTTAGATTTAATAAAATGACATTTGGTATCGGAGCGTTAATTGCTATGTTCCATGATGTTTTAGTTGTGTTAGGTTTATTCTCATTGTTATACAACATTATGCCTTTTTCTATGCAAATAGATCAAGCGTTTATTGCTGCAATATTGACCGTTGTAGGTTACTCTATAAATGATACGGTGGTTGTATTTGATAGAATACGTGAGTATGTTACTTTACATAAAAGAGAAGAGCAAAACTTAGTGATTAATAAAGCATTAAATAGTACTTTGAGTAGAACGTTAAATACTTCTTTAACAACATTCTTGGTGTTATTAGTGATCTTTATTTTTGGTGGAGAGTCAATTAGAGGATTCTCTTTTGCACTAATGATTGGTGTTGTTGTTGGAACCTATTCTTCAATATACATAGCTACTCCAGCCGTTATTGATTTAACAAAAGAAGGAGATTTAATGCCGATTAAAAAAGAAGAAAATTAAAATAATCAAATACTTTATACTTAAAAAGCCTTTTCAGTTCTCTGAAAAGGCTTTTTTTATACCTTTGTGTTTCAATGAGGTTATTATTTTTAGATAGCATAAGTACAGGAGAAGTAGTTGTTATACTACTTGTTATATTATTATTTTTTGGTGCTGAGAGTATTCCAAAAATTGCAAGAACGTTTGGAAGAACAATTAGGCAAGTAAAAGACGCAACTCAAGACATACAAAGAGACATTAAAGACTCTATGAAGGATAGCGTTGGTGATGACTTTAAAGGAATAGAACAATCCGTGAAGAAAACATTTGATGATACAAAGAAATCGGTTTCCTCTAACTTATCTGAAATAGAAAAACCACTTAAAGATATTAAACTAGAAGACTAATTATGGGAGTAGGGTTACTGGTTCTAGGTTTAGTTATTTTAGTAATAGGAGGAGAGCTTTTGGTTAAAGGCTCTGTTACCATTGCAAATAATTTTAAAATCTCTCCTTTAGTTATAGGAATGACAATTGTTTCATTTGGAACTTCTGCCCCTGAATTATTAGTTAGTTTACAAGCTGCATTAGATGGGAATCCTGCCATTTCAATAGGAAATGTTGTTGGGTCTAATATTGCTAATTTAGCCCTAGTGTTAGCCATTACTGTCTTGATCTTCCCCATAGTTGCTGAACGTCAAACTAAGATAATAGACTGGCCAATGATGATGTTGGCTACGGTATTATTTTATGTCTTCTCTTTAGACAATGAAATTGTGTTTTGGGAAGGGGCAACATTATTAGGAATAATAATCGTATTTACTTTTCTATTGGTTAGAAACTCAATAAAAACAAACAAAAAATCCGAAGTAGAAGATCTTGAAGAAGATAAAGCCTCAACTTTAATTGGGTTGTCACTGTTACTTGGAGGTCTAATCGGACTTTATTTTGGTTCTGGATGGTTTGTTGAAGGAGCAGTTTCTATAGCAAAAGATTTTAACCTAAGTGACCGAGTAATAGGAGTCACAGTTGTAGCTTTTGGAACTTCAGCACCAGAGTTAGTTGCTTCTACCGTTGCAGCATATAGGCAACAAACAGATATTTCTGTAGGTAATTTAATTGGGTCAAATATTTTTAACATTATGGCTGTATTGGGGATAACAAGTATGGTTACTCCTATTGCAGTTGAAGACTCTGTTCTTACTTTTGATATGTATTGGGTAATTGGAATAGCTTTAGCAATGTTGCCAATATTATTTATAGGAAAGCGTATCGGCCGCCTTAAAGGTGTTTTATTGCTAGTAACCTACTTCTCTTACATTGTTCTTGTACTAAGCCGTTAATATGAAGCTAAGCTTTATTCCTACTCCTATAAGAACTGTTTTTAGTGTTTACCTTTTAGGACTTGCTTTTTTTACATTTTTCAGAATAATTAATTTTGTGCTACAGTACTCAAAGGTAGCTCTTATTCCTGATGATGAGTTCATGAGTATTATTTCTCAGTCTTTTTTAATGGGATTAAGGTTTGATACAGTTATTTCTGGTTACCTATTAGCTCTTCCTTTTTTAATCCTTTTACTGAATGAGTATTTATTTAAAAAACAAATAGTTTCAGTTACTGTTAAGTATTTTATTTTAGTTTTATACAGTATTGCATTCTTAATTAGTGCTTTTGATATTCCTTTTTTTGATTATTTTTTTGATCGGATGAATGTCTCAGTTTTTTTATGGATTGAAAATATTGATTTTGCAATTACCATGGTTTTTCAAGAATGGAAATACATATGGCCGTTAATACCATTAATCTTTTTTGTCTTTTTATTTGCTAAACTTTTAAAAAAAATATTTTTGAAAACGTATGATGAAGAAGGTCCTCTACGTTCCAATTTGTTCACAATAATTAGCCTTAACCTTCTTTTTGGGGTAGCAATATTTTATGGAATAAGAGGTCGTTTTGAAACGAAGTCTCCAATAAGAATAGGAACAGCTTATTTCTCTAGTTATCCTTTCCCAAACAAACTAGCTTTAAACCCAGTTTTTACATTGTTAAAAAGCTATCTTAATTCATTAAAACCCGAATACAAAGACATAAAGTTAATGGGAGATACTCTAGCATTAACTAATTCAAAAAAGTATTTAAATATTGAAAATGGAGCGTCTAATACATTAGAGCGAGAGCTAACAAAATGTGATAGTTTGTTAACGTTAAATTATAATGTGGTGTTGGTGATTATGGAAAGCATGACCGCAGCTAAGATGAACTTTTTTAATAAGAAGAAAAACTTAACTCCAACATTAGACAGTTTAGCTCATCACTCTTACTTTTTTAATAATATATACTCTAGTGGAATACATACTTTCAATGGAATTCATAGTACTTTATATAGCTTTCCAGCCGTGTTTAGAAAACAACCTCTAAACACAGTGCCAATAGATCGTTATTATGGACTGCCATCAGTCTTGAAAAAGAATGGTTATCATAACATGTATTTTACAACTCACGATGAGCAGTTTGATAATGTTGGAGGCTTTTTGTTGGCGAATGATTTTGATGAGATTATTTCAGCGAAAGATTACCCAGAAGATCAACTCATGAGTACTTTAGGGGTTACGGATGATTATTTATTCCAAAATGGAATTCAGAAAATTAATAAAGTGGCAAACAACGGAAAGTTTTTGGCTACATTTATGACTTCTAGTGATCATGGACCATACTACGTTCCGCCTGAATTCAAGAGTACTTTTACAGACGTTAAAGAAAAAGCTGTAAACTATGCAGATTGGTCTATTGGTCAGTTTTTAAACGCAGCTAAAAATCAAAGCTGGTATGATAGCACTGTTTTTGTTTTTGTGGCAGATCATGGGCAAGCCATGGACGTAACTTATGATATGCCCATTAACTATAATCATGTTCCTTTATTTATTTTTGCTAAAGGATTAGAGGCTGATTATAAATTGGTTAATAAAATTGGTGGCCAAATAGATTTATTTCCAACAATAATGGGGCTATTAAACTATAGCTATACCAATACTACATTTGGTATAGATTTATTAAAAGAAAAAAGACCTTTTATGTATTTTAATGGAGACAATAAGTTTGGAGTCATTAACAATGACTATTACTATATATGGCGACAGTCAGGAATAGAGTCGCTTTATAAGTTTAAAGAGAAGAGTTTGGTTGACTATAAAGATTCTCTTCCAGGGTTAACAAAAGAAATGAGTGATTATGGAAAATCGTTTATACAAACAGCACAATATTTACAAAAGAATAGATTAACAGATATTTCGACAAAGCATTAAGTTTTAGAATGTAGTTTTACTATGAAAAAAATAATTATTTATTCTTTATTTATTCTTCTATCTCTACTAGCGCTTATTCTTTTTTTGGGAGGAGGTATAGGAGTTAAAACTAATTACCCTAAAATGAATGGTGATAACCCAATTGTTTTTGGACATAGGGGAGGTGTTAATGATCAGTTTGTTGAAAATAGTATGGAAGCTTTTAACAAAGGAATAAGTATAGGTTTTAACGGAATTGAAACGGACATTAGGCTAACAAAAGATAAGGAAATAGTTCTTTTTCATGATGAATCTTGCTTACGACTATTAGGGATTGATAAAAAGATAAATGAATTAAACTGGAAAGAGATAGCTTCTGAAACATTAGTTTTTAATAATAAAAAGACCTTACAGAAGGTAATGTTATTAGAAGACTTAATAAAAAAGATCCCTGATTCAATAGTCATTTACATAGATGTAAAAGTCTCTAGTTTCGAATTGGCAGATCATTTGCTAGCATTAACAAAAAAAAGTAACCAAAGTAACAGGTTAATTATTGCAGATGAAGACATTGTTTTTCTAAGTTATCTAAAGTATAAAAACCCTAACATTAATGTTGCTTTGGAGGGATATAATAAAGGAAAGGAATGGACGCATTACATTATTCCTAAAAACTTTAAACCAGATTATTACTCAAGTCATATCTCAGAAGTGGATAGTAGCCATGTTGCATTTCTAAAAAAGAATAACCTGCTTTTTAATAGAATCGTATATGGTGTTCAATTAGATAATATGTCTGATGTTTTAGAATTAGGAATACCAAACATTATTTATGATTATGATACTTCAGGGAGGAAAATTAATGAGCTAAAAGAAGAGTTAGTTTCTAAAGCTCTTATAGAGTAATTAAAAGTGATACTTTAACTCTAAACTCAATGTCTTTATCGGAACAATAGAAGGAGATAGCACTCTTTGAGAAACAAAGCCAGCATTTTTAAAGTTCTGTCGAACTCCAAAACCTATTTCTGTTTCAGTTCTCAATGATAAACGAGGGCTAATAAAGTAAGAAAGCCCTATTAGTCCAGAGATACCAAACCCTGGGTTTTCCGATTGCCAAATTTGCCCTCCAATATTGGTCCCTTTTAAAGTTGTTAAAAAGTAGAGGTCAGAACCATAAGATAGCGCCCAACGTTTTTTTGTTTTTTTCTTCTCAAGACCAATAGTTATAATAAAAGGATTGATAAAATTATTTGCTCCGCCTGCGATAACTTCTCTGTAAAAGCCCATAACCATTCCAAAACGGATGTATTTGTCAGATTTTGTATGTTGTGAAAAAGCAATAGAAAACTGATCGTGTACTGGAAATAGTTGTTGGTCATCCACCCCTCGAAGAATTAATTCTCCGACATTAGAGAACCCACCACCAACTTCATAGTAGTAATTTGAAAGTGTTGAATCTGCTTTTAAATCTGCTTGAGCAGAAGCACTTGTAAAGCTATAAAAAAGAAGAAGGATGAATACTATTTTATGCACTTCGATAACTGTTAATTGTAAATGTGTAATTGATTGTTCACTTCATCGTAGTCAAAGCGGTATTGCTGTAAGTTTGTTGTAGCAGGGCCTTGAATTACTGCACCGTCAAAGAGTTGATATTTACTTCCATCACAGTTGCAAGTAATACCAATGTTAGAAGAGTCAACAGTGACTGCACCACAAGATCCATCAACATTATAAGTACAATACCGATCGTAAACCATAAAGTTGTCTTGAGTCTGTCGATAAACAATTAAGCCTTCATTTCCTCCAGAAACATAGGTCCAACCTCCAATACCATTTAAGTTGATATAGGCAGGAAGGTTTAAGTTTAAGTATGAATCAATAGCAACATAAGGAATGTTCTGATTATTCTTATTACAAGAAGATTGGAATATACTTAATCCCACAATAAATAAAATAGTTGCAATTACTTTTTTCATATTCAATAAAATTAATCATTTTTAGTTAAACACTGAAAAAACAATTCATCTTCCCAACTTTCACCATAATTTAACCAAGCTTTTTTTATTCCAGTTTGTATAAAACCTGACTGCAAAAATAGTTGTATGCTAACATTATTCGAAGCTCCAACAGAACAATAAAGCTGTTTTAGTTTTAAGTGCTTAAAGCTATATTCTTTTAGTAACTCTATGGCTTCTTTAGCAATCCCCTTATTACGATGATCTTTATCAATTAAAATACCAACACCTGCTCGTAAATGAAAAGGGTCGTATTCAAACAAATCTACACACCCTAATTGAACGTTAGTTAATTTATCTTGGATGATAAAACGAATTTGTTTTGTTGAAAAAATATCTTGAGCACTGTAAATATATTCTTCCATTATCTTGCGCGAAAAAGGGACAAAAGTATTACTCACTTTCCAGTTTTTCGTATCGTTTTCCCAAGCCAATAAACAATCAATATCTTTTGGTTCAATTGTTCTAAAAATAATGTTTTCGCCTGCTAACATAGGTGGTTTATTCTTTGATTAACGAAATTATTTCTTTTTTAGTGCGCTTAAATATTAATGACTCCATCAAACACAAAAGTTGCTGCTCCTTGTAACCAAATGTCTTCAAAACTAGTTTCGCTTACTTTTTTAAAGGCAACAGTTAACTTTCCTCCTTTCGTTTCGATCGCTACTTCACCCGAAGGGGTGTTGTTTTTTAATGCAATACTTAAGGCACAAGCCGTTACACCTGTCCCACAAGAGAGGGTTTCATTTTCTACACCACGTTCGTATGTTCTTACTTGGTAAGTGATTTCTTTTTGTTCAATAAAATTCACATTCGTTCCTCCTATTGCCTCATACGCTTTGGCATACCGAACTTTACTTCCTTCAGTCATAAGGTCTAAATCATTTAAATTCGATTTAAAAGCTACATAATGAGGAGATCCGGTATTCATAAAATCGAAATCTTTTTGGCTATTGATAGCTGAAACATCATTCATTTTTAGTTTTACAATGTTATCTCCTAAGACATAGGCCTCGTGCCAACCATCGGTAGAAATAAATTCGGTATGTTCTTTTTTTATAATTCCTAAGTCGAACGCAAATTGAACAGCACAACGACTTCCATTTCCACAAAAACTCTGAGAACCATCAGGATTAAAAAACACCATGTTAAAATCGTATTCAGAGTGGTTTTCTATTAGAATTAATCCATCAGAACCAATGCCATACTTACGGTTACAAATGAACTGTATCGTTTTTAAATTCGACTTATCGAACAAGTCGTTTCTGTTATCTATGATAACAAAATCGTTACCTGTTCCTTGGTATTTTTTGAATGTAAATAGCATAAACTTTAACTTTAACCTTTGTTAACAAGGGTTACTGTAACAATACCATAAAGATAATCGTATTTTGAAAACTCAAAGCTATTACTTTATGAAAGTCTTATTATTTTTGATGTCGGTTATCTTTTTCTATTCTTGTGAAGAACAGGAAAAGGAAGGGGTTGTCACGCTTAAGAAAGAAAGACAGAAACCAGAGAAGGATACCGCTATTTTAGCATTTTATAATAAAAATAAAGGAGATGATAAGCGAAGCAATTCTTTTGGAGTTGTTTCCAATGGAAAACTAGAGAATGGAAAGCTAATTCCTTTTTACGGAAAAAACTTTTCTTATTTTGACAAAGGGAGTTATTTAAGCGGAAGGGGTTATGTAAATGATAAAGTCCTAGTAACTTTATTAGAGTCATATAAACAGCTAGAAACGTTAGTTCCTAATCGTCATTTTTATATCATGGAATCTGCGAACAAAGAAGGAGGTAAACTTTACCCCCATAGAACTCACCAAAATGGGTTAAGTGTAGATTTTATGATGCCTTTGACGCAAGGAAACAAGCCTTATTCTCAGTTGGATAGTTTAGGAACAGGGCACTATTTATTGGCATTTAATAATAATGGAGAGTATGGTTATAACAAAAGTGTAAAAGTAGATTTTAACCTAATGGCACAACATATTTTAATTTTAAATAAAGAAGCTGAAAAAGTAGGGTTAAAAATTAAAAAGGTAATTATTAAAACAGAGTATAAAGACGAACTTTTTGCTACAGAATATGGAAAGAAACTAAAGGCGAGCGGTATTTATCTAGTAAAAAGGTTGTCTAAACTGATTAACGCATTACATGACGAACATTATCATGTCGATTTTGGGAAGAGGTGATATTATAAACAAAAAACGCCATCTAAATTAGACAGCGTTTTTAATATTTTGGGTGAGATTTATATTAATGTTCTACTCCACCTGCACCATGAACGTGTCCATGTTGTAACTCTTCTTCAGTAGCTGGTCTTACTTCTACAACAGAACCTGTAAAATGTAAATCCTGATCAGCTAATGGGTGGTTAACATCCATAGTAATTGTTTCTTCGTTAATAGAAATAACTTTTGCTGGGTGTACATGCCCATTTTGATCTTCTAACGGTAAAACTTTTCCAACAATAACTTGCTCTACTAATTTACCTTCTTCTTTAAACATATCTTGAGGTAATTCTATAATTGCTTCTTCAGTAGTAAGACCATAAGCGTTTTCAGCTTTTATTCCAAAAGAAAAATTATCTCCAGCAGTTAAATTAACTACTTTATCTTCAAATTCTGGGATCATTTGTCCTAGTCCAGATAAAAATGCTAAAGGTTGATTTCCTTCAGTAGATTCAATCATTTCTCCTTCTGCAGTATCTTTAAATAATTTGTAATCTACAGTGATTACATTGTTTTTTACTTCACTCATTTCAATTGTTTTTTTTCGAAGATAGGAGATTACAAATTGTTTTCCCAAGAAGAAACTAATCTTTTCGTTTGAACTTAGCTCTTTGGAGCTCACCTAGATAAATGAATGACTCTTTCAATTAGAAAAATTACTCTTTAATATATTCTTCTTTTTCACTGTTATACTTATACTTTCCCATTTCGAATCCACAATTCTCCTTAGTTAGATTTGAAAGATAAAAATCTCCATTTTTACTAACCTTTACATCAAAACGGTAACCATCATAGTACCCCACATTTGTAGATACTGTGATGCTAGTACTTAACCAGTTTTTAACTTTAAATAACTGTTTTTTAGATTTAATATCCCAAACTTCGTATTGACTAGAACTTTCTGTTTCAGTTCCTACACCATAAGGATGGAACTCAGGAGGCGAAGCTGAACAGTGCCATTCACGAAAGATAATAACTTCTTTAGTACCGTCCTGATTAACATCAACAGAGTCAATAATTTTAATGCTTTTTTTCAAACATTTCAAACAATACTCAGCTCTTGAAACAATACCGTAAGGATTTTTTTTTACTTGAACTGTTAGATTAGGGTTATATAATTGTTCTAACTTAAGGATGTCCTTACCATTATTTAAAATAATATCTAGATGGTTATAAGTAGAATCGATTTTATTCCCTAAAGAGTCAATAAAAGTTATTTGACCACTTAGGCAATGACTAGGTTGATCTTTGTTTAGCTCTTTGTCGCTTCTTAGGGTTTGACCGTATGCGTAAGTCGAAGCTAAAATTAATAAAGTTATAATGGTTTTCATGGCTATTCTTTATTAGCTACGACATCTTCTCCAAATCGTTCATAATTTACCAACCAAGCAGCAGCATTTTTCACATACCTACCAGTTCCTGCTGCATCCCAATTAATGTATAGTCGAGTAAACCCTCCATCTAAAATTAAACGCCTTCCTTCTTTTTCGTAAACAGCGGTAACTAAATTGTTTGCAGACCCATAAATTATAGGGGTTAATTCTTTACTTTCGGTTAAAGTAGCTATGGTATGACCTTCGTAAATGTTTTGTATCCCTGTTGTGATTAAATGGTTGGGAGTCACTCCTGCTTTTTTCTCCTCCATTTGTAAGTTCACTACTTGTTGTCCGTTCACATTTCCAAGCATTTCTACTCCAATTAAAGCCTTAGAAATAAAATTAGCATCACCATAGTAAGGGGTGTTATCTCCCCAAATATAAAGGCCTTTTCCACTTTCAAAAAACTCTTTTATTACTGCTAAATGTTCTTCGTTTAACTGTTGAGAGGAACCAGAAATAATCCATAATTGACACGATTTATCTAAGGCTTCTTTTAACTCTTTTGCAGAAGGAGGTATATTTTTCCACCTGTAAACAGAAAATCCTTTTTCTGCTAGCGCTCTTTTAGGAAGTTCAAAATCAAACCCTCCACCAGTATATAAATGCAAGACGGCAACTGTTTGTCCTTTAAACGCGCCATCCACAGCTAAATCATATTGGTTTCCTTTCGCGTTTCCATAAGTATCGCTTGCTACTTCTTTCTGAACGGTTCTGCTTTTCTTCTGCCCAGATGATTGTTCTATATATACTTCTTCTACACCTTCTGTGATGATATTCATTGCAGCAGCTCTATTGTATTGAGCAAAAGAATTTGAGATAGAAAATAATCCTATAAATAAGCTGATTAATATTATTTTAGTTTTCATAATAATGTGGTTTAATTTTTTCTTAAAAGTTATTTGATTTTAAAAATAACTTTGATCTCATATCTTAATTTTTCTTTTGAGATGTTAGAAACTTCTTTTTCACTTGAGGTAAGTGTACTATTACTGTATTCGTAATCTTTTGTTTGGTTTCTTCCCCAATAACCAATATAGCTGTTAGTGTTGTCGTCTTTAGTAGGTAGAATTTCAGTTATAGAAATAACACTTCCTAACTCTTCACCAACCGCTTCCAAAAGATAGGTCGCTTTTTCTTTAGCAGATTTTATTGCAGAAATTTTAACTCTTTTTAGATGCTCTTCTATTTTTGTGTGTTTAGTTTGAGCTATTCTTATGTTGGTAACCCATGTTTGTTTTAAATCATCCATCAAGTTTTTTGAGTTCACAGAACTATCTACCAAAATACTATAGTTTAAGCCTTGTCTTCTGTTATAATAATAGTAGCTCCAATTATAATTATCAATTCCTTTTAGGCTTATTTTATCCTCTGTAACTCCATGTTTTTTAAGTATACTTATAAACTCCTCTTCTTTTTTGCTTTTACTAGGTAAATTTAAGTTTACATCTAATGAAATTTGATCAGGTTGAACAAGCATTTCAGAGCTTCCTATTACTTCAATTGTTTTAACTTCTTCTACTTTTTCATCTTCATTAGTTGACTTAGTAGTACAACTTATTTGTATAAAGCAAGTAGTAATAAGAATAAGCTTTATTATTTTTGATTGTGTTTTCATAATTAATCTATTTCGTCGTTTACATTTCCTTTATTGGCTACAACATCATCCCCAAATCGTTCGAAGTTTACTAACCAAGCAGCAGCATTTTTTACATAACGGCCTGTTCCTGCAGTATCCCAATTAACATATAAGCGAGTAAATCCACCGTCTAAGATTAATCGTTTTCCATCTTTTTCATAAACAGCAGTCACTAAGTTATCTGCAGAACCATAAATAATAGGAGTTAAATCTTCGTTTTCAGATAAGGTGGCAATTGTAACACCTTCATATATGTTTTGCAATCCAGTTGTGATTAAATGGTTTGGAGTCACTCCTGCTTTTTTTTCTTCCATCTGAAGATTAACGACACTATTGCCAGGAAGATTACCTTCCATCTCGACTCCAATTAATGCCTTAGAAACATAGTTGGCATCAGCATAAAAAGGTTGATTGTCTCCCCAAATGTATACTCCTTTTCCACTTTCGAAAAATTCTTTAATTACTGCTAAATGTTCACTATTTAAATGTTGTTGAGCATCTGATATAATCCATAATTGACAAGATTTTGCTAATCCTTCTTTTAGTTCCTTTACTGTTGGAGCCTTATTAATCCACCTGTATACCGAGAAGCCTTTTTCTGCTAAGGCATTCTTTGGCAAATCAAAGTTGAAACCTCCACCAGAATAAAAATGTAATACCGCAATGGTTTGCCCTTTAAAAGCACCATCAACAGCTAAGTCATACTGATTGCCTTGTGCATTTCCATAGGAGTCACTAGCCACTTCTCGTTGCACAGTTCTTTTTTTCTTTTCTCCAGAGTCTTTATCAAAATAATCTTCTTGAACCTCTTCTGTAATTACATTTTTTGCAGCAGAGCTATTGTATTGTGCAAATGAGCTTGAGACCGTTAAAAAACTGATGAATAAGCTACATAATATTGTTTTAGTTTTCATAATAATGTGTTTGATTTTTATACTAGTACAGTGGTGAATAGAAATGGTTCAAATAAAATAAATTTATTTTTTATTAAGGTTTATATTTCCCTTATTAGCAACAACATCATCTCCAAATCGTTCAAAGTTTACTAACCAAGCAGCAGCATTTTTCACATAACGACCTGTTCCTGCCGTATCCCACTTTATAAACAAACGAGTAAAGCCACCATCTAAAATTAATCGTTTGCCATCTTTTTCGTAAACTGCTGTAACCAAGTTGTCTGCAGAGCCATAAATGATTGGAGTTAAGTCTTTGTGATCTGGTAAAGTGGCAATGGTAATTCCTTCATATATGTTTTGAAGACCAGTTGTGATTAAATGGTTTGGTGTTACCCCAGCTTTCTTTTCTTCCATTTGTAGGTTAACCGTTTTATCTCCCATTGTATTTCCTGTCATTTCAATTCCAATTAAAGCTTTAGAAATGAAATTTGCGTCAGCATAATAGGGTTGATTATCTCCCCAAATGTAAACCCCTCTTCCGCTTTCAAAAAAATCTTTAATTATGGCAAGGTGCTTTTCATTTAAGTACTTATTACGTCCAGAAATAATCCAAAGTTGACAAGATTTATCTAATCCTTTTTGTAAATCATCAGGAGAAGGAGCTGCTTTACTCCATCTATATACCGAAAACCCTTTTTCTGCTAAAGCGTCTTTTGCTGTGCCAAAAGAATAACCGTCTTCGCAAAAATCTAAAACGGCGATTGTTTGCCCTTCAAATGCTCCATCAATTGCCAAATCATATTGATTTCCTTTTGCATTACCATAAGTATCGCTAGCGACTTCTTTTTCAACGGTTCGTGTTTTTCTATTGCCTGTTACCTCGTCTAAATAGACTTCTTGAACTTCTTCTGTAACAATGTTTTTAGAAGCGTTTGCATTATATTGAGCAAATGAACTAGTAGTGGTTAAGATGCTTATAAATAAGCTGCATAAAATTGTTTTGGTTTTCATAATTCTGTGTGTTTAATTTTTAAGCTAATACAACACAAAACCAAAACGGTTCAAAAAAATAAAATATTTTTTTATCCTGGTAAGTAAATTCTTTTTAAATCTTTTCCAGAGAGTTCAATTAATTTTTTTTCTAATAAGTACAAACCTTTTGGGCAGTCTCTCTTATAATCGTCTGAGACTATGTTTTTGTTTTTCTTTCCCAGTGAAATAGAGATAGAAATGCTACTTGTGCAACTAGATTGGGCTTTGTATTCATTTTCATAAGACCAAAAATTTTCATTGTTAATTAAATTTCCTAGCTCTTCTCTTTGTTCTTTTGTAATAATAACAACTATTGGGTTTGAATAAATGTTTTCTTGCTCAGGCTTTATATTGTCTTCAGGAATATAAGTTAAGACAGAATCTGTAAGCGTAAAAGTATCGTAGTGAAATGCCCCACGTTCTAGTTTTATGATAAGTGGAGGTTTTATGGAGTCGCTATATAAGTTAGTGGTCGTAACTTTTTCATTTTCTTCGTTAGCTGAGCACTTTAACAGAAGTAAAGCAATTAAAAGTAAGCTGATAGTGGCTTTAAATTTCATTTTATTTAGTGTTTAATTGTTTACTAATACAATGATAGAGTTTCTTCGTTCAAAAATAAAAGCTTTTTATTTGAACCAAAATGAAATTTACTTGTACATGAGTTTGAATTAATAATTAAACTCATGAAAAAACTCATCTTCCTTTTAACTACCATTACTCTATTTAACTTCAGTTTCTTTGGCCAAAGTGTTAGAGGAAAAGCAGAGGTAGATGCCTCAGAAAGTATTGCTAATAGAAAAGTGAGATACGGAAATGTTCAAGCTTTTGATCGAAACAATAACTTGGTGAATTCGATATTAACAGATGATCAAGGTAATTATTCCATGCGTTTTAAAGATACAGGAACTTACCATTTAAAAGTAATGTATGC
>JAGXIB010000029.1 GCA_024635865.1 Flavobacteriales bacterium | reverse complement strand
GTTGGTAATAGGGAAGGCTCAGTTTTATAAAAGAGACTTTGATGGAGCGATTGAGAAGTTCACATTCGTTGAAAAGCATTATAAAAAAGAGTCAATAGCTCATACATCTAAACTTTGGAGGGCCAAGACATTAATTGAGATGGAAGAATATGAAGAGGCTCTAGAGGTTATTGAAGAGCTTCAAGAGGTGGAAGAAGCAATTAAAACACAAAAGGAAGATGCTGTAAAGGCTAAAGAAGAAGCTAAAGAAGAAGCAAAAAATAGGTCAAGACGAGGTAGGTCAAGACGAAAAAGAAAAAAGGATGACCCTAAGGATGATAAAGACTATATTGCTCCTTTACCTAAAAAGTTTGATAGAGAACTTCTACCCGTTATTGCAGATTTATATTTAAGACAAGCAATGTATGCTGAAGCAGAATTAGCATTAAGAAATTCAATAGAAGTAACTAAGAATAGAAAATTTAAAACTCGCCAGCTTTTTATCTTAGCCCAAATTCTTCAAGAGTCTGGAGGTGATGGCGCTTCTAAGTTATATGCCGAAGTCGTTAAGAGAAATCCAAATTATGACATGGCTTTTCAAGCTAAAATTAACAGAGCCTTAGCCTATAGTGGTGGGGATAGTAGAAGTATTAAGTCTCAATTACTTAAGATGTTAAAGGATGATAAAAACATTGATTATCACGATCAAATATATTATGCTTTAGGAAATATAGAGTTAAGGGCTGGAGATAGACCACAAGGGATAGCTTATTTAGAGAAATCAGTCATGGTGAGCAAAGCTAATAAAGTTCAGAAAAGTAAGTCTTTTTTAAGGTTAGGTAAATTATATTATCTAGAAAGAAATTATGCTAAAGCTCAACAGTACTATGATAGTACTATGTCTGTTTTACCAAAAGATCATCCTGAATACGATCCTACTTCAGAGATAAATGAAAGCTTAACTACTCTAGTTAATAATATTAGGACGATTAAGGAAGGTGATAGTTTAATTGCTCTATGTCAACTACCAGAAAAAGACTTGCTGGCTAAAATAGATGAAATAATAGATCAAAAAAAGAGAGAAAAAGAAGCGGAAAAAGAAAATCAAAAATTATTAGCTCTACAGTTAGCGAACTCTTCAACTGGAAACACAAATTCTAATCCTTCAGGAAAGTTCTGGGCTTTTGATGAAAACTTAAGAAATGCAGGAATAAAAGACTTTAAGTCAATTTGGGGAGATAGAAAGTTAGAAGATAACTGGAGAAGGTCTGATAAAAGTTCGTCAGGTTTTGACGAAGTCGAAGAAGTTAATAAAGAAGTTGAAGAAGAGTTTACTGTAGCTTATTATTTAAAAGGTCTTCCTTGTAGTGAAAATAATAAGTTAGCGCAAATAGATAAAGATGTTATGAATGCCTTGTATAGTTCTGGGGAGGTCTATAAATCAAAATTAGACGACAAAGCAGAAGCTAAAAAAAGTTTTATTGAATTAACAAATCGTTATCTGCCAGACGATAAAGCCTTAGCAGGACTGTATCAACTATACTTAATGAGTAATGGAGAGGAAATGAAAAAGTACAAGAATACTATTTTAAATGAATATCCTAATTCTGAATATGCTAAAATAATTAATGAACCTGATTACAAACAGAAAGAAGGTTTAGCAAATGAGAAAGCTTCTAATGATTATAAATTAGCATTTAATGCGTATCGAGATGGTAATTATGATAAAGCAATTGAATTGAGTAATAAGGTTGTTAATTCTGAAAGCGAAAATCCTTTTAAGTGTAAATATTATTACTTAAAATCAGTAGCTACAGGTCAAAAGTTTGCATCTGCTGACAGTTTACAACCGTTAGAAAATGCCTTAAGTGATGTTGTTAAACATTGTGAAGGAGATGAAGTATACGAACCTGCTAAAGCATTGTTAGACAAGTTGAGAAATGTACAGTCTGTTTCAGATGCCAAGTCTGGTAAAAGTACCTATGTGTATTCTTCTAATGCTACTCACTTTTTTGTGTTGGTTTTTCCTAACGATAAAGGAAGTATTAATAAAGCAAAAGCAAATGTGTCAGACTTTAATAAGGCTTCTTTTTCAACCAAAAACTTAGAAATTAAAAGTAGTTTTGTAGATCAAACAACTCAAGTTGTTGTTACTAAGTCATTTAAAGATAAAGAAGAGGCAATGGATTACTATGTAGCTTTTAAAGTCAATAAAAATCAAGTGAAAGATCTAAATAGCGGTTTTGACTTCTTTATTATAACAGATACCAACTTTTCTTCTTTATATGTAGATAAAGACATAAAAAAATATGTTGATTTTTTTACTAAAAATTACATTGATTAATTAAAGTTTTTAATCATCTCTTCACAGATAAACATAGCTGCTGCTCCATCTCCAAATAAAGGAGGGAAATCGTAGTCTTCTTTATTTATGAAAGTGTTGTAAGCATTGAGAATCAAATTTTCATTTGCTCCAGTAATTATAGCGGCTTTGCATTCCACTAGCTCGACCCACTCTGTTTCTTTTCTAAGGATGATGCAGGGTTTTTTAAAGAAAAAAGCTTCTTTTTGTACCCCTCCACTATCAGTAACGACTAGTTTGCAATGCATTTCTAGTGCTATCATATCTAGAAAAGAAACTGGATCTATAATTTTAATATTTTTATTAATAATTATTGAATTATACAGGTCGTTAGAAAGTGATTTTTCTAACATTTTTTTTGTTCTTGGGTGTAATGGAAGTACTATCGTTTCATTATTTTTCTCAGCGATTTTTCTAAAAGATTCAAAAATAGTAGAAAGGTGTTTTGGATCGTCAGTATTGTCATTACGATGAACAGTTGCTAGTATAAAATCATTTTTTTGAAGTCCTAAAGTTTTAAATAGGGTAGAGTTCTCCTCATTTAACCTAGAAAAATAAAGGCTGTTGTCATACATTACATCTCCACAATGAAATACACCAGGATTATCTGCTGAATAGAGCATTGCTTTGTTTTCTCTAAACCCCTCATTCATTAAGTTTTGATATCCGGTCTTAGTGGGAGAGAATAACAAGGTAGAAGCATGATCGCACATAATACGATTGATTTCTTCTGGCATTTTTTTATTAAAAGAACGTAAGCCTGCTTCTATATGAACAATTGGAATGTGAATTTTTGAGGCTGCAATAGTTGCTGCCAATGTTGAGTTCGTATCTCCATAAACAACAAGTGCATCTGGCTTTTCTTTTATTAGAACTTCTTCTAGTTGCTCTATCATTACTGCTGTTTGTTTCCCATGGCTCCCAGACCCTATATTTAAATTAATTGTCGGCTTAGGAATTCCTAATTCATCAAAGAAAACGGCAGACATATTTTGGTCATAATGTTGTCCTGTATGAACGATTAATTCCTTTATCTTAGTTGGGAAATAAGTTGCAATTGCTCTACTCAATGCCGCTGCCTTAATTATTTGAGGTCTTGCTCCGATTATGGTAATGATTTTCATTTGAATAGTTTTAGGAAGTGTAAATTTATTTTATCGTGAGAGTTCCATACTCTTTTTAACAGGTTTTTTATTTAATAGTATAAAGTCGTAAATTCCTTTTAAATATCCAGCCCCATAGCTTAAATGCAAGATTAAAAAAGTGACAACAATTAGAGGTAAATTTTTCAAACTTTCACTGACTTTATTTGCAAAAACAAAAGCTAAGACAATGTAAATTACTAATGTCATTAAATTTAAAAAGAATAAATATTCATGTAAAAATGATGAAAATAGACTTTGAGATAAAAAAAGAACAAAGAACATTGGAATCAGTTGTCGAATTGAAGTGACTGTTTGATGTTTTTTATTTACAAAGACTTTCCAATATCCATATTGATAATACTGTTTAAATAGTTTTTTATAAGAAGCTCTTACATAGTATAATGAAATGATTTTTTGTGATAAGAATATCTTATATCCATTTTTCGATAAACGAAAATTGAATTCATCATCCTGGTTTCTAACCAGCTCTTCATCAAAGTAACCTATGTCCTCAAAAACTTCTTTTCTGTAAGCTCCAAAAGCAACAGTATCTACAAGTCCATCTTTAACTCCAGTTCTAAAATGAGCATTTCCTACTCCAAATGGAGAGGACATTGCCGCTCCAATTATTTCTGAAGTTTTATTTTCAAATACATTTTTTATTACTCCTCCAGCACATCCAACTTCAGGGTGTTTTTGAAGAATATTTACGTTTTCTTGAATGAAATTTGGGTTAACTTTAGAATGAGCTCCCAAGATGATTTTAACATCACTATTAGCTGCTTTTAGGCCTAAATTAAGTCCTTGAGGGGTGGTTTGAGCTTTGTTTATTAATAAGTGAACACACGAATGATCTCTTATGATACGCTCAACTATTTCAAGAGTTTTATCAGTACTTAACCCATCACAAACATAGATTGAAATCAGTTCTTTAGGGTAGTTTGAATGCAATATAGAAAGGATACATTTTTCAATGTAATCTTCTTCATTTTTGCATGGTATGACTATAGCTACTTTCAATTGATTGATTTAGATGAATGACAAAGCTAATTAAACTTTACTAATTTTAGTTTCTTTTGGGTTCGAGATCGTATAGAAAATAGTTATAAAAAAAGAAAAAAAGATAACGCCAGATTGAGTTTCTAACATAGATTCAGTCATGAAGTTTAATATTATTAAAACTAAAAATAATAAATAAATTAATAATTGTGGAGAGGATAGGTTGTTCTTGAAAGGGACTCCAATCATAATTACAAAATAGAGTAAACCAACAACTCCTGATCCAATTAATATTTGAATGAACTGATTATGACTATTTAAATGTTTTTTAGCTAAGTCATAAAAGCCTTTTTCGTTATATCTTTCGGTAAGCACATTTGATACATCTCCTGTTCCATAACCAAATAGGGGGCGTTCTTTTATTAAGGAGAATGATTCAGTCCAAACGGCTAGCCTTATTTTTGTTGAAGTATTTGGGGTTCCGTCGTAATTTTCAATAGAATCTCTCATTAAATTAATACGTTCTAATGAACGCGGAGAATAGAATAAACTAACACCAATAATGAAAAACATAGAAATAACTAGAATCAATCCTTGTTTGATCTTTTTATATTGTATGAACCAATAAATTCCGGCTATAAAATGGATTAAAATTAAAGTGAAAATCCCTGTTTTAGATGACAGCATTAAAATAAAAATACTAAAAATAGTAGATAAGGAAAAGTTAATTATTGGATTTATATAGTCTTTTTTAGAAGGAGAAAACCAAAAATAATACAAAAGGGCTATTGCAAAATTAAGATACATACTAAAGTAGCTAGCATGAGAAAAGTAGGATAAGTGATCGTAAAAAAAAGCTTCTAATTTTACTTCGTAATAATAACTAATGGATGCATTTAATAAATTTAAGGTTATGGCAATTAAGCAACCTTCAATAAAACCTTTAAATATAGCCCTGAAGGAGCTTTTGAAATCATGATTGCTAATGATAAAAGAAAGAGGTAAAACGATAAGAGAGAGTTTGATTTCACTATTAAATAGGGTGTTGTTGATGTCCTTCCCATAGAGTAAGCTAAATAGGCCTAATAAGTAAAATCCTATAATTATAAAATAAGAGTGATTTGTAAATGAGCTTAATGGTTTTTTTTTCTTGTTGATGATCGAAGAGAGAAAGAAAAGAGTTATTAATGGTGGTATAACCTCTTTGTTAAGTGGGAGAAAAAAAGCGATTAATATAATTAGATAATAATTTACTTTATCTTTGATGTTGTTCCAATTAATGGGCATTTTTATGTTTAAAGACTTAAAGTTTGTAAAAATTATCTTGTTTTTGATTTTAGCAGTCGTTATTGTTATGAATCAAATTAATGAGCATAAAAATACAGAATTTATTTTTAACCCATTGTCATATAAATCTCAAGATACTTTATCTTTTTTAGTTACTTCAAATAGTTCTAGAAATAACTATGAATTTAAATTAGAAAATATTATTTCTAATCAAGTAATATTTGATTCTTCTTTATCTCTTAATAAATCTTATGATTACTTTAATCAAAACAATTTTTTAACAAATGGGTATCCAGTAAATTCCATGAAAATAGGAGGTGTTAAATTATCTTCCGGAATTTACTCAATAAATAACCTGAATCCTTTTGTAGTATCTGATCGTAAAAAATCTGAAGTTACAATTGTTTTTCCTACAGCAAATAATTTATTTTATAAAGCAGAAAATGAAAAAAGAATCTTTGATACAGATAGTTCGTATTTTAGTATTAATAGACCAATTAAGTTGGATTTATGGACAAAAGGAATGATTCATTTTTTTCAGCAGGTGAAAGAGAAGTACATTACAAATTATATTACAGATTTAGATCTTGAGAACTATTCTACTTTTAGTAAAACCAAAATACTTGTATTGTATGGTAGGCTAGTTTTTTGGAGTGCTGAAATGATTAGTAATGTGGAAAAGTTTATTTCAAATGGAGGTCACTTGATGATTGTATCATCAGATATCTTTTATGCTAAGTTTTGTTATGATAAGATTAATAAACGTTTAGAAGTAAAAGCTTGCAAAAGTTTTGAAGCCTTTCCGGAAAGTAAGCTTCAAGGGTGGAATGATAATTCAGTAGACAGTACTTATGAAACGATGAGGTATTTCTTTCATTCAAACTATGGGGGAGAAAACGTGAATAGAACTAGCGTCAATATTAAAGAACCAGAACATCTTGTTTTTAAAGGTATCAATCTTGTAGCGGTCAGTAAAGCTCTAGATGTTGGGGGGAATTACTTAGGTGTTCCAAGTGTTGAGAAAGGGTCTGTGGGGTATTTAAGTCGGAAAATGGCTCAAATTTCTATATTAGCACAAACAGATTGTAAGGTGTTAGGTCGCAATAATAACATAGGCGGTGTATTTGAATATCAAAAGATCAATGGAGGTAAAGCAATTGTTATTGGAACGAGTGACCTATGCTTGAAAGACAGTCAACAGAAAGAGTCTATACAAAAATTATTCAGTAATACTATTGATTATTTAATTATGAATTAATTTGAACTTTAAATATTTCTTCCCATTTTGCGACATTGTATAATTGCCATTGTTTTCTAAGTAGTAAATTTTTATATTCATCGGAAAAATTAGCAATACAAATCTCTTGTAAAATCTTAGAGTTCTTAACTACATTATACATTTCATTTTCATTAGAAGAGAGCCAAGATTTGTCAGGTGATTCAAACCCAAATTTATTTTTTCTCCAAACGACATCGCTAGGCAAGTATTCTTTTGCTAAATCTCTTAAAACATACTTAGACCATCCCTCTTTTATTTTACTTTGTTCCGGTAATGCCAAAGCTTGCTCAACAACTTTGTAGTCGATAAATGGAACTCTGGCTTCAATTGAGTTTCGCATTGAGTTCTTGTCTTCATATTTTAGTAATGCAGGAAGACTAGTTTTCATTAATTCAATTTTTTGCATTTCAAACACTTTTTTAGAAGCTTTTGCAAACTGTTTTAGATAATCAAAGTTGCTGTGTTTTAAGTGTTCTTTTTTTATAAAACTTGCAGCTCTTATGTTTATTTTTAGTCTTGCTGATGGTAAGAATGTTCCTAAAGTATATTTTAGAATGTTTTTGAAACTCATGTCTGCATTTTGTTTAGAAGAGTTTCTTAGCGCTTTAAGTCCTTTGATGAAACCTTCTTTTTTAGCTATTGAGTAAAAAACAGAGGGATAATGCCTCTTGTATCCTAATAATGTTTCGTCTCCTCCTTGACCATCTAACATTACTTTGTATCCATTTTCTTTTGCTTTTTGCATTACAAAATACTGCATAAAAATAGAGGGACCTCCAAAAGGTTCTTCTTGGGTATAAATTACTTCATTAATTTTATTAATAAACTCTTCTGAGTTGGGCTCTATTATATTTAAGTTTATATTACAGTGATTAGCTGTTAACTTCGCAAAACTACTTTCATCAGAAACTTTATCTTGGGATTTAGCATGAATTGCATTAAATTTTTCATTAGCTGTACTAAGTTTTGAAGCTATTGAGGCAACTGTAGAACTGTCTAAGCCTCCACTTAAGCAAGTGCCAACCTTTACATCACTTCTTAGCCTTAGCTTAATCGCTTTCAATAATTCAGATTGATACTCTTTTTCGGTGCTTATTTTTTTTGGAGTTAATTCGTAATATTTTTTTATATTATAGTTAGAGTTTTTAAGGTCAAAAATAAGATTATGAGATTGTTCTAGTTTAATAATTCCTTCAAAGAAAGTTTCATTTGTGTGCTCTTCTATGTTGTTTACTAAATAGTCAATTAGAAGTTTTTTGTTTACAAAACGAACTTTTTGGAAATGTAGTAGTTGTTTTATTTCAGAACCAAAGATAAATTTATTATCAATTTGAGTAAAGTAGAATGGTTTTATCCCAAAGCGATCTCTACTACAAAAGATTATTTCTTTTTTAGAGTCATAAATAGCAAAAGACCACATTCCGTTAAACTTAGACACACACTCTTGTCCCCATTTGTCATAACTAGCAAGTATAACTTCTGTATCTGTTTCAGAGTTAAAAGAATACCCAAATTGAATAAGTTCTGCTCTAATTTCTAAATAATTATACACCTCGCCATTATAAGTAATCGTATATCTATCTTTATAGCTCATTGGCTGATGACCGTCTAAGCTCAGATCTAGTATAGAAAGTCTTCGATGTCCAAAAGCAAAATTCTTTTCAATGTAAAACCCTTCATCGTCTGGACCTCTATGTGAAATCAAATCGTTAATAGATTTAATCTCATCTTTTTTTATTGCTTTCTTGTCTAAACTTATTATGCCACTAATCCCACACATAACTTGATTTTTTTATAAGTTTTTGTACAATTCAATTAATTTTTTTTCTTGAATTTCCCAATTAAATAGTTCCTTAGCAATTAATAAATTAGATTTTATCTCTTGTCTATCAAGTTGGTTAGCTTCTTCAATTGTTTTTAAAAACCCTTCTGCACTAGTGTTTTCAGCAATTAGTCCTACTTTATATTTATTAATAATTTTTTTCATTTCATATAAGTCAGAAATAATTACTGGAATTTCCGCCATTATATACTCAAACATTTTGTTTGGAGAACAGAAGTAATGATTTAAACAACTATTCTCATAAAAAAGTATACCAAAATCTGCAGACGAAGTATATTTTAAAAGCTCTAATTGGGGAACAGCTTCATGAAAAAACACATTAGATTCAGTAGCTGCTATTTTTTTTATCTCATCTTCAAGAACACCGTAACCCATTATTATAATAATGTTTTTTTTATTTGGAGTTAACCTGAAGGCATCTATAGTTGTTTCTATACCTCTTCCTTGACAAAGGTTTCCTTGAAATAGAAAAATGGTCGTATCCTCAGCTAAACTAAAAGTTTCCCTAAAGATATCTCTGTTTTTTATAATGGTCTTTGGAGGGCAGTTAAGTATGAGTTCTGGCAATTCTATTTTTGGGTAAAGTCTTTTATATTCCTTAGCAATAGAATCACTGACTGTTATAACTCTATCTGCACTTTTAATAAGTATTCGTTCAGCTATTTTGGAGATCTTTTTTGGGAAGCCATTAACATTATCTAATTCTGTTTCATATTCATGAGCATCATAAACAATTTTAGTTTTTCTTCGAAGTATTTTTTTTGCAATATAGCCAATTGGAAGAGTGTTTAAATCATTACAATGTATAAAATCTACATTTTTAGTTTCTCTTAAAGCTGCTATAATGTATTTAAAATAAGCTATTGCCTTGTCAAGAGTTGTAGCTGTTTTTCTATCTAAATAGCTGACTCTTTTTACTATTACTCCTTGAACAATTTCTTCTATTTCAAAGCCTTTATCATTGTGGGCAATCACTTCTATTTCGAAACCAGCATTCTTTAAAGAGATTGACTCTTTTAATACTCTGCTGTCGTTTTTAAAGTTGTTAAAAACGAGTAATGAAATTGATTTTTTGTTGTTAGACATATTAATTAACTAAGCTTTTTTTAATTTCAGTTTGATTGTTATTGAAGATAACATACAGAATTATTATAAAAATCCAACCGCCAGACAGTAAAGATGTTGTTAAAGCAGATGAACTTAGAATTAAAACTGGGTAAATATTTAATGTTAGTTTCATGATGAAATTACCTACAAAAACTTTTTCAATAAAGATAAATAATAAAGACAATAAAATAGCAGATAATACTAAACCTTTCTTTCCAAAATAAGCATATTCATACATAAAGCTTGCAACGTTTACAGTTCCTCTTAAACCTCTATCATAAAACCTTTTACTTATTATTGGGTAGAGCTCTTCATCGTAAGCTATAGGTTCTATGTTTTTTAACTTTGCTATAATTCTGTATCCATTAATTCCTGAATGTGGGATTTTACTAGGAATATTTTTAAACCAGTTAGAAACCATTTTGCCAGGAACAACCATGACACGATTTTTTATTCCTAAAGCTAAAATATGAAGAGAACTTTTAGATGTCTTTGATTCATTATTTTCTTTAAGTTGTTTTGAATTTAGATTTGATTGTTTGTTTTTTGCAGGGTTTAGATTAGGATTGCTTACGTAGCCTAAGCTTAAAACAATACTTCCAATTAAGAACATAT
>JAGXIB010000028.1 GCA_024635865.1 Flavobacteriales bacterium | reverse complement strand
TTTTGAACTTGATTTTCTGGGTAATTATTCTCGAAATTAAGTTGATCAAAAGTAACGGGATTTATAGTTTTTAGTTGATAAGATCTTACTTTTTGAAAAGTAAAAGGGTTTAAGTCTGAGTAATGAAACTGTTTTGAATTTGTAATTAAATCAGTCTTTAATGGAATCCAAGCAGAATAAAAAAGAATAGGAATAATGACTGCTGCAGCCCACCAATAATTTGATTTACGTTGCCTTTTTTCTGAAGAGATCGGTATAATTGGGGTTTCTTTAATTTCTATTAATGGTTTTATCTCCGTTTCTTGATCGAATTCTTCTTTTATCTCCTTTTTTACCTTATGTATCGGCTTAACTAATGGTAACCCATAATGATGAGTAGAGAAATTAGTCTCTGATGAAATAAATTTTAATAAATTATTTTTATCTAAATAGAGCGTTCCGACTTTTGTTATCTCAACTCGTTTTACAGTTTCTAACTCAGATTTTAGATCTAGAACGTACTGCTTAATTGTTTCACCTGCTTCATTATAACTTATGTTTTGATAATTAGCGATATCATGTGTCAATAAGCCATCATCATTCTTAAGGTGTTTATTAAAGTTAGCATTCTTAGAAGGTGGAGAAAAGATATTTAGTTTTTCATCAAATTTAGAACCATTGTATTGACCTACAAACCCTCCGAAATTCGGAATTATCACACAATCTTGTGTAAATAATAACTCGTAAATATGTTCTTCAATTTTTTTCAATTCAAATTCTATTTTTCTAATGTGCAGGTTATAAAATAGTTAGACTATTCATGTAGTAATTAGATAAACAAAAGTATGAAATCTTATTGTTTATTCATACTAAGATGGGGATAAATAAAATGAAAACTTAAGTAAAGATCTAATACTTATTTTATTTTAACACTCTTATGGCAGAAGTGGTTTTAGATTTAGAAAAAATTAAGCACCCTTATAGTGGTTTAGGACAATTTTGCATCCATCTAAGTCAAGCTATTATAAAGCAATCTGATAAAGATTTCATAGCTGCTTATTTACCTAAAGGTAATTATGAGTTATTTCCTTCGGTTGAGAAAAAAGAATGGAAAACCTACCATAAACTAACGGGCGTAAGTGTTAAAGCTTCTATTTGGCATTCATTTCATCAAGAAGCAGTTTATTTCCCAAAAGACAGGTCTATTAAAAGAGTTTTAACCATTCATGATTTAAATTTTTTAGATAAATACAAAGGTTCTAAGAAAGAAAAGATGTTGAAAAGGTTACAATTATTGGTTAATCAATCTTCTGCAATCACTTACATCTCTAATTATACGAAGGAAATAGCGGAGTCTAACTTAAGTCTACCAGAAAATACATTAACGAAGGTTATTTATAATGGAGTTGCAATTTCAAAAAAAAGCAAGAGTTTAAAGCCATCTTGGATAAAAGGTGTTGATCCTTTTTTGTTTACGATTGGAATTGTTGGAGAGAAAAAAAACTTTCATGTTCTAGTTGAAATGATGAATCATTTACCCGAATTAAAACTTTACATAAGTGGTAAGAGTGATTCGAACTATGCAAAAGAAATTCAAGCATTAATTATTAAAAATAATTTATCGAACCGAGTATTTCTAACGGGAAAGATTTCTGAAGGTGAGAAAATTTGGATGTATAAAAATTGTAGTGCCTTTGTTTTTCCATCTAAAAATGAAGGTTTTGGACTTCCTGTTGTTGAGGCAATGAACTTTGGTAAACCATTAATCCTTTCTAGTTTTACCTCTTTACCTGAAATTGGAGGGGATTTAGCCTCTTACTTTTATCGCTTTTCGGCTTTAGAAATGGCAGAAGTAGTTTACAACTCAATTAATGGTCATTCTTTAGATAAATCTAGAAAATTAATAGAGCGTAGTCGTTTATTTGATTGGAATAATGCCTCAAAAGACTATTTAAAAATATATAAAGATTTATTAGAAGAGAACTAAATCGAAATATTTTGTTCAAAAGTTAATATTATTTACTTTTGAGCAAGTAAAACGAATAAAATTATGGGAAGAGCATTTGAATTTAGGAAAGGTCGTAAAATGAAGCGTTGGGCACAAATGGCCAAAACATTTACGAAAATTGGAAAAGAGATTACAATGGCTGCAAAAGAAGGTGGACCAAATCCTGATCACAATATTCGATTAAGAATGGCTATTCAAAATGCTAAAGCAGCTAGTGTTCCTAAAGAAAATGTAGAACGAGCAATAAAGAAAGCAACGGACAAAGACACTTCCGAATATAAAGAAGTTACTTTTGAAGGTTACGGGCCTCATGGTATTGCAATTTTTGTAGAATGTGCAACTGATAATAATACTAGAACAGTTGCCAATGTTAGAATGTATTTTAATCGTAATGAAGGTAGTCTTGGAACTACTGGTTCTGTAGAGTTTTTATTTGAACGTAAGTGTCATTTTAAAATAGACAAAGGAGAACATGATGTAGAAGAGCTAGAGTTAGAAATGATTGATTATGGTATTGAAGAGATCTTTGAGGAAGAAGAATATATCATGATTTATGGAGAGTTTACTGAGTTTGGAAATATTCAAAAAGGGTTAGATGAAATGAATATTGAGATTTTAGAATCTGGGTATGAAAGAATTCCTTTAAATACTATAGAGTTGAATGAGGAACAAACTGAGGAAATTGATAAGATTATCGAGCGATTTGAAGAAGATGAAGATGTACAAAATGTCTATCATACTATGGCATAGTCAAGAAATAACAAACAAAAAAGGGGCTGTAATTAATTACAGCCCCTTTTTTGTTTATTAACCAATTATCTTTACAAATTATTGATTGTATTTTGAATGTCAGCAATGGTTGTAGCAGTCATCGTAATTGTTTCTGTAAGGTTATTAGACATTGTAACTGGTGTGAACGAAGAGTAATAAGTTCCATTTAATTCTGAAATAGCTACAATTGTAAATTGAACACCTGTAGGAAGCTGATCATATGAACTAAAATTGCTGCCTCCAGTAAATTGAAGCTCTGTTATAGCATTTACATTCGTAAAGTGAATATAGATTTCTGTATTAGCACCAGTAAAGTCTGAAGAAGAGGGGAGTACATTTAGTGTAGATCTAGTTCCAGGAATAGACCATAAAAAGTCACAATTTATCCACCCAAGTTGATCCATGTTAAATTGATAGCCCAAATCAGGGTTTTGTATAAGATTACTACAGTCTAAGTTCATGTAAGTTGTTTCTTCACCATAATTAAAAAACACACCTAAAGTGTCGTTATTCTGATCAATGTCATACCAAATACTATTTGAATCTAAGTTTGGATAATTACTTTCCCAATTACTAGCAAGAGGAGCTGACAAATAGGTAGAGTCTTGAAAAGTATAATAGACGGTGTCACAATAGTCAATATTGTCATAAGTGATAGAATCATCAAAGCCCAAAGAGTCTCCTAATAACCAATCTACATCACCAATTTCAGCTTTTGTCTCAACGCCATAATATAGAGTCATTTCAGCTTTATTGTTATCAGATGGCATTTCAATAGCTAAACTTTTACCATTAGCCAATCCTAATTCTTGGCCATTAGCATAAGCTCTTACCATTAATTCTCCTCCAGATTCTAACATTCTACCCTTACTCATCGTAGGTAGGCCATACCAAATCATAGAAGATTGATCCATAACCTCTAATATCTCTAAGGTGATGTTTCCTGTTATAGCAGCTCCGTTCTCATTTACAAAAGCATTTTCAGGGATCGTAATCTTAGTCCCTTTAGCACCAATTAACTGTGATTTAATGTCCGAATTAACTACAAAAGATTGTTTTTCATTGTTTCTATTACTTAAAAACAAAACTTTTACTGCACTCGGAACACTTGGGTTGTTGCCTTCTGGAGTTGTAGTGGAATAGACACATGATCCATCATTCTTTTTTGCTTCGGGACTATAGTTAGTAGCTGTAGGATCGTCACACCCTTTCTTCTTGCAAGAAGTCATGGTCATTGAAATTCCTACTAGGAGAATTCCAGTCATTTTTATTATATTGTACATAGACTTAACTTTTTAGTTAATTTTGAATTCAAAGATATAAGATTATTAGAACAACAGAGGAGGATGAAAAATAAAATAATTTGGATTACGGGTGCAACTTCAGGAATTGGTGAAGAGTTAGCTTTACATTTAAGTTCATTAGGAGCTAAAATTATTTTGTCTGCGAGAAGAGTAGAAGAGCTCGAAAGAGTGAAGTCTAAATGTAAAAATGAAGTTTTAGTTCTACCATTAGACCTAAGTGAAAATAAGCGTTTTGATGAAAAAGTGAATAAAGTAATTGCTCATTTTGGCAGGATAGATGTTTTAATTAATAATGGAGGAATTAGCCAGCGCTCATTAGTCTCTGAAACAGCATTAGAAATAGATCGTAAAATAATGGAGGTAAATTACTTTGGAAACATTGCTTTAGCTAAAGCTGTTTTACCAATTTTTCAAAAACAAAAATCTGGTCAGTTTGTTATAATAAGTAGTCTTTCTGGTAAGTTTGGTTTTTTTCTACGTTCTGCTTATTCGGCATCAAAACATGCGTTAGTTGGTTTCTATGAATCGTTAAGGTTAGAAGAGGAAACACATGGAATAAAAGTTTCAATTGTTTTTCCTGGTTTAATTAAAACAAGTATATCTCAAAATGCATTATCCAAAGATGGAAAAAGTCATGGGGAATTAGATGAGAATCAAGCAAAAGGAATTTCTGCTAAAAAATGTGCTCAACAAATTATTAACGGAATAGAAAAAGAGCAGTTAGAAATTTTTGCAGGAGCAGGAGAATTAAAAGCTGTTACTTTAAAGCGTCTTTTTCCAAAGTTATTTCATAAAATAATTAGGAAGCAGAATCCGACTTAAATTCGAGTCAATTTTGTAATAATTTCAAAATGTTCAGGATATTCTTTGGTTAACTTGTTACGTTCTGCCAACTCAAAGTCATCAAAATCAAATCCAGGAGCAACCGTGCAACCTACAAAAGAGTAGTCCTCTTTATTTTTTACACTAGAAGCAAACCAAGCTCCAGCTGGAACGACTAATTGAGGAAATAAACCTTTAGAAATGTCCATTCCAATTTCGTGACAAGTATAGAAACCGTTTTTATCTATAACGTGAACTAACAAAGGACTTCCTTCATAAAAATTCCAAACTTCATCTTGTTTAATTCTATGAAAACCAGAGAAATTATTTGAGGTCAATAAAAAGTAAATACTTGTGCAGTAGTTTCGATCTCCACTAAAATGACTAGCTAAGTTAGATTTTGGAATCGTTTTATTACTTCTATAAACTTCTTTGTAAAAGCCTCCTTCCGGATAAGGTAATAGGTTTAGCTTTTCTACTAGTTCTTTAACTTTAGTTTTGTTCATTACCTGATTCTAATTCTTTGTCCAATTTTTAAAATTTTAGTAGAGGAAATTCCATTTAAATCACAGATTGTTTTTACTGTTGTTTTGTTCCTTAATGCAAGGGCATACAAAGAGTCTCCACTTCTTATTCTATGGTATGATTTATCTCCATTATTGGTGGCTAATTGATTAGCTGCAGGGCGATATTGGTAACTTCTCTTGTAGTGAAACAATTCTTTATGCATGTCAAGTGAATCAGAAATTAACTTTTTATTGGCGAAATCGATCACTTTTTCTGGGTCTAGTGCATTTCCAAAAAATCGCATTTCAAAGTGTAAGTGGCTACCAGTAGATCGACCAGTTGTTCCTCCATGCCCTATAATGTCTCCAGCATTTACCTCTTGATTCGTTTTTACTAAAATTTTATTTAAATGCGCGTAGTATGTTTCTATGCCATTATAGTGTCTTATGATGACTAAGTTTCCATATCCACCAGATGAGTAGTCGGCATAACGAACTACTCCATCAAAACATGACTTTAAAGTGTCTCCTGTTATCACATCTACGTCAGTTCCATAATGAAATCGTTTACCTCGTTGCTTGTAGGTCGAAGTTACTATGCCATTGTGCGGAAGAACAAAATCTGGATGCATTGAATCTGTTAAAGGAATACATATCGTGTCTGTCATTGCTAATAAATCATTGCCATTATTGTATGGAGAAACGGTATCCCATTTATCTGTCCATTTATAATTTTCAGTAGCATGTGCATATATGCTAGCATTGAAAAGCATTTTAGAATTTGCTTTTTCTATAAACTCCCATGTTTTGTTGGCGAAAATGACTATAGTATCTTGTCCAGAAACAATAGTATCTGTCGGATAAGTAATTTGAGAAAAACTAAATGAGCTCGTCAACAGTAATAAAAATAAAAGATAAACTTTAAACATAAATTATTATTAAAGATTACAAAATTAGCTAAAAACTAATGTAATTAATCACTTTAATGGTTAGTATTAAAAAAGCTAATGTTAAAAAAGTATGAAAAAATCATTTTATGATACACTTTTTCATGGTCATTATTATTCCAAAATGCATCGCTTCATGTATATTGTTAAAAACGATTGCTTCTTTTATATTATTTAAAGTGACATTATAACTTGTTGTATAAGTTTGGCATGTTTTAAATAAGCCGCTTTTATAATCTTTTTCAAGTTGTACTGGAAAAGATAAGAATTTTGATAATGTCTTTTTCCATTCCTCAATAGTTAACTGATGTTTTCCTGAACTTCCTTTTCCATATTGCTCTATTGACTCTTTATTGATATGAAAATCATTTCCAGAAAGTTTGTAATGCAGCAACTGCTGTGTAACTAATAAATGGGAAACTTGCCAGCCGATGCTATTGTTAAAGTTACTAGGGATTAAATTAACTTGTTCTATTGTCAAGTCTTTTATATATTCCAAAATATTAGCTCTTGTAATTGAAATTATGTCTAGTTGAAGTTCCATTGTTATTCTTTCTCTTAGTTAAGTTGGACGTTACTCATAAAAAATGAGTCAGGTTATCCACTATATCTTTTTAAGCTAGTTCAAGTGATTTTATTTTCTTAAAATAAAACTTTATCGAAAACTAAAAAGGATGCCGTTTCTACCCTTAACGCAAAAGTAAATATAATTTTATAAGTACGTTTTTTTTTTACTATCGTTATTCTTTGTAAATAGTGAATATAACAGCATATTATTGATCGTATGACTCAAAGTCATGCTATCAATAAAGTCATTGAACAAGATCCCAAAAAGATATAATTTAGCACTTTTTACAACTCGGTATTTATACTGATGGCGACTACGTATAAGTGCTGATTTTCAGATCTTTTAACTTTTTATTATTATAGGTTTAATCAATAAATATACTTGTTGTTGTTTTTTTTTGATTAAATTTATTGGCACAGAGTCTATAAAAAAGTAACCATTAAATAAAAAAAGTAAAATGATTGGTGATAAAATGTGAAACTTAGATTTAAATTACAAAAAGAACGTGCTGTAACACGTTCTCTTAATAAAAAAATCATAAAAAAAATCTGTTGAGCTGACTAGATTAGAACTTATCCAATGTTGGTAATTGTAATACCTACAGAAATATCTATCGATGAACCTTTAAATCTTAAAATAGTTGATCTATTAGGAAAAGAAGTTTTAAATCAGCAAATTAATAGCTATCAGACAACTTTATCTATAAACAACTTATCTATAGGTTTATATACGGCAGTAATCTATCAAAGTAAAACCCCAATATTCACTCAGAAAATCATCAAACAATGAAAAAGACTATCCTTGTAATTCTATCATTAGTTTTTAGTATAGTTAATTTTGCTCAAGATGAAACATTAGACTCTTGTAATTTTGAAAGTTTATGTCCTATTTTAGTTCTAGATACTGCTTCAACCAATATTTGGGAAATAGGCACGCCTAGTAAAATTATATTTGACTCTGCTTATTCAGCTACTAATGCATTAATTACAGATTCAATTAATGCTTACCCTATAAATAATCATTCATCATTTACTATTACAATAATTGACACTAATTATACGCTTGATGAGTTTTTTATTGAATTTGTAATGAAAATTGATACTGATAGCTTAGCCGATGATGGTTATATTGATATGTCTTATGATGGAGGTCTAAATTGGTATGATTTTTTTGACCAACCAGGTTTTGCTATTTCTTATGCTACGACTAATTTTTTGGGTTATGGTGACACTTTGTTTAATGGGAAGTATGGAGTATCAGGCACCATTTCAGATTGGAAAGAGTGTAATATCTATATGCGATTTTATACGCCTTTACAAGTTGTTGCAGACTCTCTAATGATTAGATTCAATTTTATTAGTGATTCAATAAACACAAATAAAGAAGGATGGATGATTGATGACTTAAAATTTTCATTAATTGTTCCTTATGATAATATAAGCGAGAACGAAAATACAGCAATACTTATTTATCCCTCTCCTTCAAAATCTCAGATTAATATTGAGTTAAAAGAAATTACAGACTTTCAAAACGCATCCATTCAGCTAATAGACAACTTAGGAAAAGTTGTTTTAACCCAACCTGTTACTCAACAAAAAACTCAACTCTCAATAGAGCATTTACCTAAGGGATTGTATCATGTATTGTTGAAACAAGAGAATAGAGTTATAGAAACGTCTAAAGTTGTTAAGGAATAAAAAAATAATTTGCACTCAAAAAATAATTAAACTATGAAAAAACAACTACCTCTTCTTAAAATAGTATTCTTAATTATTCCGTTTACATTTTTATCTAATGCACTTATAGGGC
>JAGXIB010000027.1 GCA_024635865.1 Flavobacteriales bacterium | reverse complement strand
AGTTAACCCTAATAAAGATGTAGCTGCAGTTTCGTATGCCTCAGACAGTTTACCTACCCTAGAAGATGCAGACTTAATATTACCAACAAATTCCTCTGTAGCAGCTGACGCGTCAGTCATACTACCTAACTGACCAGCACTAGTACTTAAGTTTCTTAGTCCTTCACCTAAACTTGCAATTAATTCTGGCTCTATTTTAGCCTCAGCTAACATACCATCTAATTGCTCTACAATAGAACTATCATCTGCAGCATCAATAACTTCCATAGCTTCTTCTTCAGCTTCTGGTAATGCATGCTCTCCATCTGAATGACCTAACGCCAACTCAGGATAAACAAGTGTCCAATCTGGATCCTCATGTAAAGGTTCAAAAGCTGATAATACAAAAATTCCGGCTTCAACTAATAGTCCAATAGTAAGCATGGGACCAGGTATGTGAAGAATCTTAAATAATGCTCCGACAATTACGACTGCTCCACCCCAACCGTAAACGAATTTCATTACCGTTTTAAACTTTCTACTTTCAAAAAAACTACTTCCACTCATTTTCCTTGTTTTTTATTTGTTTGACTTTATATTTAATTAACCCTTGTTCTATTTTTATCCTTCGTCTCCTTCTTTGTTGGCTCCACCTCTACCAAGGTAAGACATCACATTTCTGAAGCCTACATAAGACTTTGCACTGTCTTGATACTCGTAAGTTCTAGTTCCAGTTTGTAAGAAATACCCTATGTCTTTCCAAGAACCACCTCTTATTACTTTCCTTTTCATTGATGGAGGATCATGATCTAAAGCGTGGTATTTATATTCTGGATTTAAATCGTGAGAAAATTCATAAACAGACTCATCATATGCTGTGCTACACCACTCAGAAACATTACCTGCCATACAGTATAACCCATAATCATTAGGATGGTACCTATCAGTTCTAACTGTATGAAAACCTCCATCTTCCATATATCTACCTCTCATTGGTTTAAAGTTCCCTAAGAAACACCCACTTGCGTTTCTAATGTAAGGTCCTCCCCATGGATATGGACTTCCGTCTAATCCTCCCCTTGAAGCATACTCCCATTCAGCCTCTGTAGGCAATCTAAAGTCCTGAACATAAGACTCCCAGTTAGCTGATCTAAAAGAATTCATCAATTGAGTTCTCCAAACACCAAATGCATTTGCTTGTTGCCATGTTACCCCTACAACAGGATATCCATCGTAAGCAGGATGCCAAAAATACATATTTGTTTGAGGTTCGTTATAACTATAAGTAAAATCTCTAACCCAACATAATGTATCAGGGTATACATTAATAATCTCATGTATAATAAATTTAGATCGATCTTCGTGCCCTCTGATGGCATTATTCTGCCCCTTACTATTTCTGTACCCTAAATCTAAATCCTGACCTCTTGTTACACCCGGTTCATATGGAAACGGTTGATCTGGGTTGTTCATTTCTTTACGATGCTCATCATCTCCACTTTCATATTCTGAGTTCGAAATTTTCTTCACCTTCGGACGTCCTTTAACTGCAGCTTCTTGCAGATCTATCCAGTAGTACTCAAACATTAGTTTACGCGTATCAATTTCTAATCGGTTATAGAATCGTTCGTTTTCAGGTAAAAACATTTCAGCTAACAATGGAAACAAATCATTCCCTTCATACTTTTCGTAATCTAATGTCTCTCTCCAGTTTAAGTTCCAATCTTCTGCATCTTTCTCCTCTAACTCATCATCTAGAGTAGGAATTAGCCAAATCGTCTCATCTTCAGCTCCTAAAATTCTTCTAGCAATAGAATCCCTAACCCAATATACGAATTGACGATACTCGTTATTATCTATTTCCATTTGGTCCATATAAAACGCAGCTACAGAAACTGTTTTAGTTCTTGTGTAATGAACAAAAGGAACGTCTTCATCACTTTGCCCCATTTCATATGCGCCAGCTGGTATGTACAACATACCGAAAGGATCATTATGATACCAAGTTTCTCTACCTAGCACACCTACAAGCTCTCCTCTACTACCACTTCCACAACTTACTAAAGTTGCTGCGACGATTGCGAAATACAATAAATTTTTCATATTACCTCTTTTGTTAATTTAGCCTACTTCATTTTCAACTTCGACTTGTTAATAAATAACGTTTCGAATAGCTGTTAACGAAGGTTGGCAAATAAAGTTACAATTATCTTATAAATTTATTATAAGAACCTTGGGTTTTTAGATTTCTGTAAGATTTGTGGTTTCTCTAAATTAAAGCAGTAGTTAATCATAAAGTCATGAGTACCATTACTATAATTTTTAATTTGTGATGTTGTTATACCATACGAGTAACCTACGTAAGGTTGCATTATTTTGAAATTTCTTTTGATATCCTATCATTGGAGCTATAGCATCACCTAATCTATAAGTCAGTCCACCCCATATCATATCTTTATACAAAACGTTAACATTTAAATCTACTTGTGTAGAAGCAACGTCTGACTTCACTAAAACATTCGGTCTTAATTTCAAGGTAGGATTAAATATATGTGTGTATCCAGCTGTTAACCAAAAATGACTAACATTTTGAATATTTAGATCTAACATTTCTGCCTGCCCTATGTGTGTAGCAGATAATCCAAAATACATATTAGGAGCTTGATAAAACGCCCCTAAATTAAAATCAGAAACTAGCTCACTAATATTGGAAGTATTTCCCATTACTCCACCAGTATTAATTGTTGGATCATTAGAAGCAGGTGTACCATCTGGAGTTACCCAATCAGCACTTATACTTTTCTGAACAATTCCTCCTGAAATTCCAAGCCCCAAAATCCCTGGTCCAATACCACCTAAATGATAGGAGTAAGAAAGTCTAGCAATATTATTCTTTTCAAAACCTAGTTGATCGTTTAAATATGTTAAACCTAACCCACCTCTTAATAACTTAACAGGCATATGAACATTAACTAAAGCTGTTGTTGGACTACCCTCAAAACCTGACCATTGCTGTCTTCCCATAACTGTAGCACAAATAGAATTTGTAATACCCGCATACCCAGGATTAAAAGAAAGATTATCAAACATGTAGTGTGTAAATTGATAATCTTGTTGTGCTGTTCCTGCTAAAGCAACAACAAAAACAGTTAAAGCTGTAATTATTTTCTTCATAAGTATCTGACAATTAATCAGTTAGTATTAAAAAGTAGTTTATGTACTATACTACAAGTTCGCTAAAGTATATATTATTTATTATTATTCAAAAAAAATAATTGCTTTTCTACATTGACATCACATAGAATTGTTGATAACTTAGTTTACTGGTCAAATTTCCCAGTAGACTTAATCACTCCTAATTTCTCACCAAAAAACTCAGCGAAATCTCTCATTGCATCCCCCATCCCTTCTTCATTTGTAGCCCTTTCAAAAGTATCTGCCATAGTAATGTAAGTTTGAAAAAAGAATTTATTCATTTCTTCTACCGACATTTCTTTAGTCCAAAGATCCATTCTTAAAGTATTGCTTTCTTTTTCATCCCATACAGAGAGTAAAAACGCTTTAATACTTTTACTTCCTTCGTCAGAATCGCTTGCAGTCCAAGAAATATTTTCAGGAACATTATTTACGTCTAACTCTACTTTTAAACTTATTTCACTTGTTTTTTTACTCATCTATTTCCGTGCTTATATGACCTCAAAATTTTAAGGCTATTTTTTTCTTTTAACAAAGATAAAACATCCACATCGTTTTCTTCAACATAATCTCTAACTATTTGCCACCCTACCCAAACCCCAACTTTTGAAGGAGATTCAGCTGGCAAACCTTTAGTGAATGGACCATCTACTATATACTGATTAATAAGCATGGGATTTTTAGTATATAAAACATCTTCATCTACTAATGTTTTCCATATGTTTTCTTCATGGTCTTGGACCCATTTTAGCTCTTTTGTAGAGTAATTAATCTTAATATCGTCAGGTACAGAAGGTAACATAGCATCTAATAAGTACATTATTTTGCCTAGCTCTATAACCTTAGAAATAAAATCATCTCCTACATTCTCATCATAAAAACGATTTAGCAACCAATACTTAACACCATCTGCCACAAGGTATTTTTTGTTCATGTCTTCTTTTATAAACTGAGGCAGAATATCTGTAGGGATTTTTTTTACATGATTATTATCTGCACCTAAATACATATCTAAACCAATGGCCAACATGTTATTCGCTGGAAATACCTTCGCATTAAAATTAGAATAAAAGGTAACAATATTAGGCAGTGAACTATCAGGAAAATAATAGTTATAATAACTAAAAGCCTCTTCAAAATCTTGCTTATAAGATAAAAAGTCTCCAAATTCATTATTGACGTCTAAATAAATAGCCTGAATTAAACTGTCTTTTCTAAATCGATCTAAACGAATACCAACAGTTGGATCATTCACTGAGCCTTCGACAATCATTTTAGAAACAAAAACCTCATACAACCCCCCGTACTTAGAGATCAACAATCGATTAACTTCATCAATATTCCTAACCGTATCGCCAAGTAAATCTTGCTCTAGCCTGCTAATAGGCAAATCAACTTTTGAGTCACTTGTATCCACCTTGAGTCTAATATTATCACAACTGACAAAAAGAAAAGAAACAGCACAAAAGTGATAGAATAATTTGTTTTTTATTTTCACATTTTTTATTTTCAATGGTTAAAGATAAAAATTTATTAGATTTGCAGATTATTAAATACTAATTTAGTAAAAGAATACAAACTATTTATAACATATATACTATGAAAAAAACTTTTTTAATAAGTTTAGTCTATCTAATTGCTAACGTCAATTTTGCTCAAGTAGACAATTCAGAAAACAACGCAAAGAATTTTAGATTTGGATTAAAGGGGAACTTGTCAATTGATTGGCTAAGACCCGAAAACAAGAAAAAGTTTGTCAGTAATGGTAGTGGACTTGGTTATGGATGGGGAGCTCAGTTAGAGTACAGACTAAATAAAACTGCTTCTGTTGTAACTGGAGTTGGAATTCAAACTGCAATTGGAAAGTTAGGTTTCTTTGAAGCTTCCTCTAAAGATTCAGTATTTTATTTACTGAACAAGGATGAAGAGTTTCAGGAGTTCAATACCGAGAACTTACTAGACAGTACTAACACTTCATTTTGGTTGAAAGATAGGAAATACAAAATTAACTATATTACAATTCCTATTGCGTTAAAAATGAAAACCAAAGAAATAGGTTATTTCACTTATTATGGAACTTTTGGATTAAACTTAGGAATAAAAACGAAAGCAATTGTAGAAGACAATGTAGAAATTGCTAATGCTTCTACTACCAACAATGACTTAGACTTAAACTCAGGAGCTTCTTTTGCTAGAACAGGAATAATCATAGGATTTGGTGCTGAGTATTCTATCGCTGGATCTACTGCTTTATTTTTTGATTTAACTTATAACTATTTCTTTTCTAACGCATTAAATGGAGATGACAAGTATTTAGGAGTAAAAGACTATACGGTAGAAAATGGGTTTAAAGAAGTAAATCAAAAAGCTATACCTGGAAGTGTTGCATTAACTGTTGGAATTTTATTTTAGTTCTAACTAAGAATAATTAAAAGCCTGAAAATCAAACTTCAGGCTTTTTTTTGATAAAAACTAATAGAAAAATGACTTCAAAAGAAAAAATAAACTTTATTGTCAATTGGTTGGCCGACTATGCGAATAATGCCGGAATTAAAGGTTTTGTAATCGGAATTTCTGGAGGAGTAGACTCTGCTGTTACTTCGACATTATGTGCGATGACAGGAAAAAAAATCACTGCTTTAAACATGCCAATATTACAGCCAGCTTCTCAATTTGACAGAAGTAATAACCACATAGAATGGTTAAAAGCTAAGTTTGAAGGGGTCTCATCTTACACAACAGACTTGACTAGTTCTTTTGAGCAAATAGGTAATGACCTACCTAAAGAGATACAAGACCATCTAACAATGGCAAATGTTAGAGCTAGGCTAAGAATGACCACTTTATATGCCTATGCGGGACACAAGGGCTATTTAGTCGTTGGAACTGGCAATAAAATCGAAGATTTTGGAGTTGGTTTTTTTACAAAATATGGAGATGGAGGTGTTGACCTTTCCCCTATAGCAGATTTAACAAAAACAGAAGTTTTTGAATTAGCTAAAGAATTAGATATCATTGAGAGCATTCAGAAAGCTAAACCTACAGATGGACTTTGGGATGACGACAGAAGTGACGAAGATCAAATAGGAGCTTCTTACCCCGAACTAGAGTGGGCCATGGATTATCTAGAACACGACAAGAAAGAAAAGTTAACAGAGCGAGAAGAAGAGGTTCTCACTATTTACAGTAAGTTAAACAAAGCTAACAGACATAAAGTCGAGCCAATTCCTGTTTGTCTATTACCTAGAAGATAATCTTTCCTCTTTTTTAGCATCCCTTTTTCTAGCTTTTCTTTTTTTTCTAGCTTCTTTTTTTCTCTTCCTATCGGCTTTTCTACCCCTCTCAGTTAATGGAGGTCTTGGCTTAGGAATTATTTTTCCTTCTTCTATTTCTTTTAAAACTCGATCCATTACAATATCTTCTATTTCTGGAGAGTAATATTTTTTTAAGGTAGTCTTATTTAATTTTAAAATGGTTTCCCATGATTTTGCTTTAAATTTACCTCTATACTTTTCCATGACATCATAAGCTGTAGAACCAGTTTCTCGATGAAGAATCTTCATCAAAAAATGGCCTCTAGTAATCGTCATCTGGCTTATTTCATATCCAAACTCCTTTTTTAATTCTTTATAAGATGTTTTAATGAACTTTTTTTGCTCTTTTTCATCTTCTATATGCTCTAGGCTGTCTTCAATTTCATTTAGCATCTCTGAAGCTAGAACAGAATAGACATAAATCTCTTTAACAAAATATTTTGTTCGGGCATACTTTCGTTGATAAGCAGAGTCATTTCCTATTATATCTACTCCTTCTAGATATAGGGACATTGAATCTTCTTGAGCGTAAAATATTGAATTACCAAACACAAAAGTCAATAACAACTTAAAGAAGTAATTAAAAAAAATATTATTTATTAAACTATTATTCATTATTAATATATACCGTACAAATTATATACCAGTTAATAGATAAATTAACCCATTGGTCAAAAAAATGCATAGTATTTAAAAATAAGACTATTTTTGTTACGTTACTATAATTAAGATGAAAAAAATAATATCCTTACTTCTTTTTGTATTTCTATTTTCAGAAGGGTTTACTCAAGTTGAGGCTACTTTTACTTTGAAGCGATTTAACTCATTAAGCCAGCCATACATTGAAAACTACTTAAAAATATATGTCAGCAGTATTACGCTGAGAGAAGATCCTAATGAAGATATTCAGTATAGTCTCCAGGTTACTCAAATATTAAGGCAAGACTCTAATATAATAGATTTCAAAAAATACATTATTCACCCAGTAGATTCAAACAAAAACATTGTTTTAGATGACCTAATAGATCAACAACGATTCTATGTAAAAAATAATGAACACTATACAATGGAGATAATAATAGAAGACCTAATCTCTGAAGTGAGAAGACCTAAAAAAATAGAAAAAGCCTTTAATGTTAACTTTTCTGATGTTACAATTGAGTTTTCTGACATACAATTAATTGAACAGTATAGTATAGCATCTAAACCAACAAGCATTACGAAATCAGGTTATAATATTGTACCAATGGCTGAAGATTTTTACGGTGATAATTTTGACAAGATTGCTTACTACACTGAAATATACAACACTTCAAAGACACTAGACACTAACGGCAAGTATCTAATTAATCAATACATTGAGGATTATGAAACGGAAAAATTGGTTGGGGAATACAATAAAATTAAACGTTACTCTTCTTCCAAAATACAGCCCATATTAAATGTATGGGACATTGAGACACTACCTACAGGAAATTATAATCTTGTTCTGAAAGTTAAAAATAAAGAGAATGAAGTTATAGCAGAAAAAAAACAACGATTTCAACGGCTAAACCTCTCAAGAAGTGTCCAAATAAAGGACTTAAATACTCAAAGCTACAACAATACTTTTGTTGATGCTATTCCTATTGACTCCCTGACTGAATGTATCAAATGCCTACTTCCAATTGCTAGTGAATTAGAAAGAAGCACAATAGAGAACCAAGTCAATAAACTAACTGACAACATGAAACGAGAATTTATTTATCAGTTTTGGAAAAATCAGAATGCCCAAGACCCAGGAAAAAGTTGGAGGGAATATCAGAATAAATTAAAGTATGTTCATCAAGAATACAGTACAAGAATACTAAAGGGCTATGAGACTGATAGAGGAAGAATTTATTTGCTGTATGGAATGCCAAATAGCATAAATGACAAACCAAACTCTAACAACTCCTACCCTTATCAAGTATGGCATTACTATAGAGCAGGAAAATTTAATAACAAAACCTGTATTTTCTACTCTCCTAATATGATTGGCAATCAGTACCTATTGCTACACAGTGACCTTCCAGGAGAAAATAAAGATTTAAATTGGCAGAGAACATTAAAAAAACGTTCAAATGGCTCCTCTAATGAGGAGCTAAGACATCAAAATTGGGAGCAGTATTAATTGATAACTCAACCTGTGGTTAAGCTAATTGCATCGAGTAGAATTAGAAAATTTAAATGGTTATCCATACATTTACCTTTATTACTTATAAAAAATGGAAAAAAACAGTAAAATATATATAGCAGGACATCGAGGAATGGTCGGATCTGCAATTATAAGAGCTTTGAGTAAGGAAGGTTTTAATAATATTATTACTAGAAACTCTAAAGAATTAGACCTTAGAAATCAAAAAGATGTTGCTACTTTTTTTAACGATGAACAACCTGAGTATGTTTTTTTAGCTGCAGCTAAAGTGGGTGGTATTCAAGCAAACAACTGTTATAGAGCTGAGTTCTTATATGACAACTTAATGATAGAAGCTAATATTATACACAGTGCTTATTTAAGTAAAGTAAAGCGCTTATTATTTTTAGGTTCATCTTGTATTTACCCAAAACTAGCTCCACAACCATTAAAAGAGGAGTATTTACTTACCGGCCCCCTCGAGCCTACTAACGAACCATATGCAATAGCAAAGATAGCAGGAATAAAGCTTTGTGAAACCTATAGAGATCAATATGGATGTGACTTTTTCTCAGCTATGCCAACTAACTTATATGGGCCAAATGACAATTATGACTTGGAAAACTCTCATGTTTTACCAGCATTGATTAGAAAGTTCCATACCGCTAAAATTAATGATGATGAAAGTGTTGAAATTTGGGGAACTGGATCTCCTAAAAGAGAATTTCTACATGTTAATGATCTTGCTGAGGCTTGTCTATTTTTAATGCAGCATCCTACCCCTCCAACATTGAGCAACATAGGATGTGGTGAAGATATCAGCATAAAAGAATTAGCGCTTACGGTTAAAAAAGTGATTGGGTTTGAAGGAGAATTAAAATTTGACACTTCTAAGCCAGATGGTACTCCGAGAAAGTTATTAGACATGACTGTCCTAAATAAACTGGGATGGAAGCATAAAATTGATCTAGCTGATGGTATAGAGACAGTTTACCAGTCTGTTTTAGAACAGAATATCTTTTAGTTTTTGAAACGCTCCTTTCTATATAAACCTTTTTTGAAAATTCCGAATATTTTCATTGTAGCTCTTCTTGCTGTTTTCAGTGGTCAGTTTTATGCTCAACATCAAAACCTGCCTTTAAACTACCAACTATCGCAACAGTTAGAGCGAAACACAGTACAATCCACAAACCTTATTATGCACAATGGGGTTAAACCCTCTATTGAAACATTTACTCCTGCTAACCTATACGACCCAATATACAATGATTCGGGCAAGTACTATTACGCATTTACCGAAAAGCTTTTTCAAAAGAACCTATTGTCAATAGAAGAAGAAGGTTTGAAACTTGTTGCTGACCCATTATTTAACTTTTCTTACGGCAGAACAACTGCAAACGATTCTTTATTTAGACTTTCAACCAATACTAGAGGAGTTCGAGTTGCTGGAGACATTACTAATCACTTTTCCTTTGAAACCCAAGTCTATGAAACTCAAATATATTATCCTTTTTTTTTAGATAGTATTGCAGATGAAAAAACGGTAGCTTTTGGATTTGGAAGGTCTAAAGTTTTTAAAAACAGAGGACATGATGTTGCTATGTCTACTGGCTATATTAGTTACTCTCCTATTGAGAACCTAAATATCCAGCTCGGACATGGGAAACACTTTATTGGAAATGGATATCGTTCTTTATTACTCTCAGACAATACAAGCCCCGCTCCTTATGTCAGCATTACTGCTCAGTTTTTGAAAAATAAATTCCAATACAGAACAATTAATAGTTGGATGCAGAGTCTAAATCGTTTGCCAGCTACAAATTCTGCTGAAGCTCTTTTTAAAAGAAAAGGGACTTCATTTAGGTACTTATCTTTTGCCCCAACTACTAAGTTACAACTTGGAGTTTTTGAAGGTACAGTTTATGAAAATTATATCGACTCCATTGGGCAAGTTTCTTTATCTCCTTCCTTTTATATGCCTATAATAGGAGTTTCGACAATCTCTGATGGATTAGCTGGAAAAAACAATAACTTATTGGGAGCTAACATTAATTATCAACTCTTGAATCGATTTTCTATCTACGCTCAACTTATGTATGATGACCTAAATAAAAAAGGAGTGCAGTTTGGATTTAAATACTTTGATGTTGGAGGACTTAAAAATAGTTGGATTCAATTAGAATATAATTCTGTTGAGGCAAACTCATATTTGTCTAGTTCAGACAACCCAATACAATCTTATACTCATTCTAATCAAGAGTTAGCTCACCCACTAGGAGCTAATTTTAATGAGTTTTTATTTTTAGCACATTTCGAAAAAAACAGATGGTTAGCAACTGGAAAAGTTATTTTTTATTCTCAAAAAAGTTTTTCTGAAAAAGGATTAGGATCTAATCTTTTAATCACACCTGAAGAAAATTTAAACAATGCTCTTTTTAATAAAACGGTATCCCTTTCTGGACTAGAGGTTAGTTATTTATTTAATCGAAAAACAAATATGCAATTATTTGGCAGTTATTATTACAGAAATGAAAAGAAAACGAATTCTATTGATACCAGAACTATAAGGAATTATGAATCCTACTGGCAAATTGGATTTAGAACAACTTTACTAAACTTTTATCATGATATTTAGTAGTATTACAAATTGGTTACAAGAAGTTAATTTAAAACGATTAATTTTAAAGAATATTTATAACTAAAATGATTGGAGAACATATACTTTGGCTAGGTTTCTTAACCTCTTTTTTTGTCGTACTATTGGCAACTCCTTCTCTAATTAAGGTGGCTAAGTTAAAACACTTGGTAGATGAACCTAGCGAAGATAGAAAGCTCCACACCAGAAGTATTCCTACAATTGGAGGGATTACCATATTTGGAGGAATCATATTTTCTTATGCGCTATGGTTTCCTAATGAATTTTACTACATAGATAATACCCTCGTTAATTTCAAAACAGTAATTGCTACCCTTATCTTACTGTTCTTTGTAGGAATAAAAGATGATATAATAGGCACTGCACCAATAAAAAAACTTGCTGCTCATTTTATTGTTGGTTTTATAATTGTAATAATGGCCGACATAAGAATTCAAAGTATGCATTCAATTTTCGGCATAGAAGAACTAGAGCTTTGGCAGAGCTATATCATTTCTATTTTTACTTATATTGTTATAGTAAATGCCTATAACTTGATTGATGGTCTTGATGGATTAGCTGCTGGAATTGGACTGATTTCTTCTCTTTCTTTTGGCTTTTTATTTGCCTACTCTGAAAACATTCCATTAGCGCTATTGAGTTTTGTTTTAGCTGGAGCACTTCTTGCTTTCTTAATCTTCAATTTCTCCCCTGCTAGAATTTTTATGGGAGATTCTGGATCGTTAATTATTGGAGCTATCATCAGTATTTTGGTCATCAATGCCATCAACATTCCTATAACGAAATTACCTGAAATTATCAAGAATTCTAATTTACCTATATTAGTTATTAGTGTTTTAGTATATCCACTTACAGATACCATTAGAGCCTTCACGATTAGAGCTTTTAGAGGGGTCTCTCCTTTTACTGCAGATAAAAACCACATTCATCATCAATTTATTAAGATCGGTTTTTCTCATCGTAAGACTGTAATTTCTTTGTATCTCTATAATTTACTGATTATTGGATTTGGAGTTTTCTCTACGATTAACAATCCAACCTTAAATTTATTTACGTTGATCTTATTAGCCTTAAGTGTTATACTTTTCCCTATGCTATTGAAAAGAATTAATAAATGATAAAAGTATTAGGTCTAATTAATTTATTTTTTATTTGTTCTTTCATCTTGGGACAACAAGAAGCGCTGCCAATTTTAAACGGGTTAGATAACTCTTATGCTAATAAAATAAACAACTCGAAGACAAACTTCCATACTGCAATACAACCTTACAACCTTTACAAAATAAAAGAGAAAAATATTCTGCTAGATTCAAACTTAACTAACACTAAGCTTGATTTAGCAAAAAATAATTATAGGTTAGGGAAACAAAACCTTTTTGTAAGTCCAATTGGAGAAGGGAATTACGGAATAAACAATTCCACAGGGAAAATTAATTATTTTGGAGCAATTGGAGCTCAGGTTCAATATGCCTTTTCTCCAAAATTAACTTTAGAATTAAACTACAGATATATTGTAACTGAGCAGGAGAAATATATTGACACTTCTTTATTCTCTAAAAACACAGTCCCATCTATTGGAAGATTAGGGTTAATTCCTTCTCAAAACAATGGATTAAATGACCTTCAAGGCCATTTGATTTATACTCCTAATCAATTCTTTAGTTTTATGCTTGGAAAAGGAAATCACTTTTGGGGAGATGGCTATCGTTCATTCTTACTCTCCGACAATGCTAGTTCTTATCCTTTTTTTAGAATAGAAAGTACTTTCTGGAATATAAAATATACCAACTTATATTCATGGCATAGCGACATTACCTCAGGTGTTTCTAAAAATAAATTCTCTGCTTCTCATCACTTAAGTTGGAACATTACAGAAGATGTAAACTTTGGTATATTTGAATCGGTTATTTGGAGTGGTAACGATACACTAATAAATCGAGGTTTCGATATCAATTACATCAATCCTGTTATTTTTTACCGCCCGGTAGAATATGCACAAGGGTCTAACGATAATTCTATCATAGGAATTAACCTAAAAGGGAAAATAAAAACCAATCATATTTTTTACGGGCAATTATTATTAGATGAATTTTTATTAGCAGAAATCAGAAGTGATCAAAACTGGTGGGGAAATAAATATGCTATTCAATTTGGTTATAAGAACTATGAATTATTTAACATCCCTAATCTATCCTTTCTTATAGAACGAAATATTTCTAGACCATTTACTTATTCTCATATTAATTCTACCTTAAACTATGGGCATTTAAATCAATCATTAGCTCATCCACTAGGTGCTAACTTTAAAGAAACAGTGGAAATGATTAGTTATAAGCACAAGAAATGGATGTTCAAACAGCAAGCTAACTTTATTAGTTATGGAGCAGACTCTTCTTCTTCTAATTTTGGAGGAAATATATTTTTAAGCTACCAAACTAGAGATGGTGATTACGGCCATAAAATTTTACAAGGAGAAAAACATCATGTTTTTATTAATGAACTAACAGCTTCATACCGATTAGTTGACGCTATTAGCTTGAATGCTTTTGCTACTGCAATCATTAGAAATGAAAACACACCATACAAGAGTGTTACTGACTTATTTCTAAAGATTGGAATTAGAACGCAACTCTGGAATAGCTACAAAGATTATTAAGTACTAATGACAAAAGCATCCTCAATTAAAGGTTTTCCTTGGTACCTTAAAAATAATTGTATCGTCGCTATTACATCTTTTTCGCAATAAGTAATAATTCGACCTAAGTCTTTATCTTCATAAAAGACTTTGGCTACTTGACTTCCATCGATGTCATCTTTTGGAGTTGGAATATTAAATACATAGGTTAGTAATTCTAATGAGGTATAATGCTTATAATCTCCAAACTTCCACAATTCCATCGTATCTAAATGTTTTACTTCCCATGGTTTTTTGCCTGCTGTATTCAAAATACTAGGTAATCGAAGCCCATTAATTAATATCCTTCTGGCCATAAATGGATAATCGAACTCTTTTCCATTATGAGCACAAAACATATAATCAAAAGAATTAAACTTAGAGTTCAATAAGTCTATAAACTCCTGTAAAAGTACTTTTTCATCTTCATGCGCAAAAGACTTTAACCTCACTTGCTCCTCTCCTCCCTTTTGAATAATTAAACCGATAGAAATACAGGCTACTTTTGCAAACTCAGAATAAATACCTGCTCGCTCATATATTTCTTCTGCAGACTTCTCTTCTCTTTCTTGCAAAAATCTAGTTTTCTTATTCCAAAGTTCTTGACCTCTTTCATCTAATTTATTAAAATCGTAAACTACAGGTACCGTTTCAATGTCAATAAATATAATTTTAGAATAATCGTTTATTGGGAGCATATTTTATTTTTTAGACTAAGATAATAAAGTTCAAGAAGATAACAGTCTAAAATCTATTGCATTACCTCTTTTTCCATTCTTTTGGCTTGGTCAACATAGAACCCACTTCTCTCAATAATCTTATTTAATAAAACTATCCCTTCTTCATTTCTATTCAAGTCAAATAAGGCTTGAGCTGTGTACCATTCCCCTTCTTGTCTAAAGGTATTGTACTGATGAACTTTAACAACTTCAAAATGCTCTATTGCTTTTTGTGACTGATTGATGTTAAAATAGCATAAACCACTGTAAAAATGTGCGTTCAAGTCATTTGGATACTGTTTTAAAACCTCTTTATACCCTTTTAAAGCTTTTTTAAATTTATTTTGGCTAAAGGAGTGTTGAATCTCACTAAAGTATTTGTCGTATGGAATTTCATGAACACTAATTTCATGAGAAAAATCCTTTTCTTGACTGGATGAGTTTTCTGCATCAGCAGTTAACCCCGTATAAGTTAGCTGTCTTTTCTTGATCAAGAAATTCGTCTCAATTTTTGAGTAATTTATAGTAATTAGTCCATACATAGAAGTTAGTGGCACTGTTTCGGTTTGCAATCTCTTCTTTTCTTTGTTTAAAATGGGAAACATTGGTTTTTCAGCAACTCTTTCTATTTGAGTTATCTTTTGTTCATCATAAGCAGAGAAGGAATCTTTTTGCAGTCCCTTTAATTCATAATCTTCAATCAGTTTTTTAGACTGAACTTGTTTTTCTACTTCTTTAGGAATTGATTTTTCTATATTTAAATCTGTCAACTCTTCTATTTGCTGAACCTGATCTTTTTCAATAAAAGGACTTTTAACCACTCGTTGGTTTATGACCATTTCACTAACAGTAATAAAAGAACTTTCTTCAATTTTAACATTTTGATTATTGAATAAAAACACACTAGTTGCAATGAAAAAAACAAAGACAAAACCAGAGTAAAAAAATATTGGGCTTATTTTATAAAATCTTACATTTTTCTTTTCTAATCTTCTTAATACATCAATACTTTCTGGATTTTCTTTAAGCCCATCCAAAGCATCTTTATAAAATGGGTTAGCATCTATCAACCTTTCAAAATTAACAGTTTCCTCTTTAGAAAGACTCCCCTCTAAGTAGCCCTTAAAAAATTGACTATCAAACGATATTTCATCACCCTTTTTCATTCTTCTTTACTTATTAATTTATTATAGTCTGTTTCTAATAAGATTTTCAATTTTCGTTTCCCATTTTGAATATGGCTTTTGACACTTTTAATTTCAAGTCCTGTTAAGGATTCTATTTCAGAATAGCTTTTTTTATTTAAATAAAATAGCTTTAAGCATTGTTGATGTTCTTTTTTTAAAAGATCCATTTTTGCTTCTAACAATTGAAGAATTAACTCTTTACTATCGCCATCAATTAATACATTTTCTTCGCTAACTAAAACCTCTTCTAGGGTCTTAAAGTCAACCGTTGCAAACTTCTTTTTCCTGAGTTGTTGTAAACAGTAGTTTTTAGAAACCATATATAACCATCCGTCAAATTTAGAAACTGAGGTTTTCTTTAAGTCATTCATCATTTTTTCAAAGATCAAGGTAACTGCATCTTCACTATCTGGAATAGACTTCAAGTACTTTAAACAAACCCCGAATACGATATGGTAATAACGTTCATAAAGTATCCCGATGTATTTATTACTTCCTTTTTTTTGATAAAGCGTAATAATTTCACTGTCTGTTAATTTCTCGATATGTGACTTTCCCAAAAACAATGTTAGTGATTTTCTTTTGCCTTTTGAGCATTATATAAATCGAAATAGCTAACTGTTTCTAAAATAATTACTCCACCTGTAATGTCTCCATATTGGGCAGGAACTCCACCTGTATAAACAGACATATGACCTATAGCTCTACCTGGAATACCACTTAAACTTGAAGTCTTTACTCCATCTACATAATAGCCTACATCACCAGTTCTAGAACCTCTTATGCTAACTCCTCCATTAGCATCCATGTTTACACCAGGAACCGTAACACTTATTAATTCTACTGGATTCCTTAACAAAACACTTTGTTGAATTTCTTTCATTCCAATACTTTCTATTGAAGGGTTTCCTTTATCTAGTAATTTTCTTCTCCATGCATAAACCGTTACTGAGTCGCCTAATAGAATTGTAGTGTTTAGCATTACATCATTTATGTAAGTTATTTTTTCTGGATCTACCACTACTCCTTCAATGATTTGCTTAACACCTGTTGAAGATAGTGTAACGTTATACACCCCTGGTTTTAATGGCTTTATTGTAAAATTCCCATCAAAATCTGTGGTTGTACCAACTAATTGCTCACCAATTTTCACATATACACTTGCAAATGGAAATGGATCGCCCGTTTCAAATTCAAATACTTTTCCTTTTATTTCTCCTGTATTATTCTGACCGAATAATAATGAGCTGATCCCTACTAATAGAGCTATAAGACTTATTTTAATTGTTTTCATATCTATATTTTAAATGAGTTTAATAATTTCTTTAAACGACGTTCACTTATATAGATGCTGAAACATTTAATATTCCATAAAAAAATTATGTTTTCTTTAATTTAGTCCTATTATCAGCCAAGAAGCCTTTATAAGTTAGAGAAACTTCGAAGCCTCCTCTTCCTCTGGTAGCTGACTGAAATTTTGAAACATTTGTATCATAGCTTAATCCAAACCTAAAGTTTTTATAATCGAAAGCTCCTACTATTATTAATGCATCATTAAAACGATAATAGGCTCCAAAGTCTATGTATGTTTCGTTTGCAAAAGTAGTATGTGAAGATGATTCTTTCATTACACTTCTATACAAAGCCCCAAGCACTATTTCGTTATGTTTTCCTTGTCGTGCGTACATAAACTTTGGAACTATTCTTCTCATTGAAAGCGAATTTCCAATTGGAGTTTCATAAGTAGCATGAACAACAAGTTTAGATGATAATTTATCATTTGAAAACATCGTATAAGCTGGCTTGTTGATATGAAAATAAGCTACCCCTCCGGTAAAAATTTGATTTGCAGCAATTCTACTTTCCAATAAAATTCCCCCAGATAAATCTATGTAGGTTTTCGCAGTACTTGCAAAACTTTCGCGAGTAGGAGCTTCAGCATCATATTCATTATTCACAAACTGATTATCCCAAGACAATGCATCTACTTGAAGACTATTTTGAGCATATGAAGTCTGAAGTCCTAGCGACATTTTAGTATTTTTTGCCACTTCTTGTATTGCTGATAATGACAAGTTAAATTGGTTTTGAGACCATTTAGAAACTCCAGCTCTATCTTGTGAAAAACTTAACCCTACACCAACATCAGACAATCCTTTTTTAAATGGTTTTTGTTTTAAAATATTCATATCATACGCTACCGAAAATGTACTATATGGCAAACCAACACTTCCCCATTGGTTTCTATAGTTATTTGCAACTCTAAAATCTCTTTGAATCACCCCAGTATGTGCTGGGTTCAAAGAGGTTACATTAACATCAAACTGTGAGAAGTGAATGTCTTGACTAAACCCCAACATTGAGATAAAAACTAATACTATTATTAATAAATATTGCATGTTATTCTTTTATTAATTCTATTGAACCTTTGTAAATATATTCATTTTCCTTGTCAATTAATTTAAGAACATAAAAATATGTTCCATCTGAGACCCTATTACCTTCTAAGCCACCGGATACATTAGACTCTCCCTTCCAATTATTTAAGTAAGGTGATTGTTCAAAAACTTGACTCCCCCATCTATTAAAAATAATTAAATGACTGTCATCAAAATTTTCAAGGGCTTTAATTAGGAATGAATCATTATATCCATTTTCATCTGCAGAAACAGCAGAAGGGATTAGCAACTCATGTATTAAATCTAGACTTAGAGTGTCATAGGATATACATCCATTTAAAATATTTTCTATCGCTAAAGTTATAGAATACTGACCTGATTCATCAAAATTATAAACAAATAATGAGTCATTTTTTATTTCATTATTAATATCCCATTCTATAAAACCTTCACTACCAATAGCAGAAAAATTATAATCAATTAAAGTGAAGCCACTAAAAGAGTTTATATCTAAATCGTTTATAAGTATTGAAGCATCAGTTTCATTATCTAATAATACATAAACAGAGTCTGATTTGTTACAGCCATTAAAATCGTTAGAAATCATTAATTGATAATATCCTGGTTCATTAACTAAAGGTGATAATGTGTTTTCTCCGTTAACTATATTACCTCCAATAGTTGTCCACTCATAAGAATAACCTCCAGCAGATGAACCAACTCCGGATAACGTAATCTCAGGATAGTAACAGTTAAGTAGAGTATCTTCATTTAAAATAACAGTCGGTATAACTGTATCTATGTTTACTATGACCGAATCAAAAGAAGCACACCCATTTGTAGAATCTCTTACAATGTAAACATACAATCCGTCTTTACTAACAGTAGCTGATGTTAGTGAATCATTCCCTACAATTATTCCATTTGGGGTACTCCAATGATATAATTGACCACTAGAAAGGTTCCCTGAACTAATTAACTCTACCTGAGGATTAAAACAAGTTAATAGAGTGTCTGACCCAGCATTGATAAAAGGAGTAATGGTATCGATAGTTACTGTTAGGGTATCTAAACTACTGCAAGCAGTATTCATATTTGTTACCTCTATTATATAATCACCAATACTATCAACAAGTGGAGTTAATGTTGAGCTTCCAGACTGAATATTTCCTCCTGCAGTAGTCCAACTGTAGCTAAAGTTACTCCCTAAAGAAGATAAACTTCCATTTAGCTCTTTTACTGGAGTCCAACAATTTAAGACCGTATCAACTCCTGCATTGGCGATAGGAACTGAATAAACAACCACATTACTATTGTAAGCGGTATCGTTACATCCAAATTGATTAGTCATCACTACGTAATAGTCTCCGTTTTGAGAAACGATGTTCGAATCTCCTGCTAATGACGGTAACAAAGTATTATCTCTATACCAATTATAAGATTGGTAAGAAGGAGAGACTGTTAACAATACACTACCACAGCTATCTAAAGTTACAGGGTTACTTAAAGAGGTAACTTCTTGAGGTAACCTATCGAAACCAGAGAAATAACCAGCCCATCCCGCAGCTGCATTTACACCATAAATGCCCGCTATTAAATTCCCATTAGACTCTACAACTTGATCTCCGCTTAATCCTGATATTTTATAAGTAACCCAATCTGTCAGACCCTGTATGGATTCTGATCCCGTCTGACCTACTCCATTTAAATTAACAAAAGCACCTGCTCTTGCTACAATAAAAACACCTCCTGTATAAGGGAAACTTCCTATTGAGTTTATTGCAGGAATTGCATCTATTCTACTCGAAAGATCACAAGAAATCGGAGCTAAAATATTCATCCCAGGAGTAGCAGAACTTGTTGAACCTCCTAAAAACTGAAAACAGTAAACTGGATTACTCGAGTTAATGTACATATTTTTATGACCTGTACCCTGATAAAAACCATATCCTACCATTGTCCATTCTCCAGCATTTAAAATTATATGTGGTGTCGTTGATCCATTCATGAAAATTGAAGTATTATCCTCATGTGCTATGATCAAAACCTTTTCCATCGTATTACTACCATCTCCCTTTATCGATACATATTCATTACCAATTATATCTACAGGAACAATTTGATCTAATGCCATATCTTGACCTCCAGCTGTAGAATCTATCGTTCCTAAAAAATTCCCTGTATTAACCACTATTGGTCTATTTGATGATAATAAACTACCTATTAATCCCGTTTTATTTTCTTCAACATTAAAAAGACTTGCAAAGGTGTATGTTTCTCCTTCATTTAAAGTAAAACTTAAAGAATTGCTTGACACTGTAGGAATTCCATCAAAAACAACTCCAGGATCATAGCCTGTTAAAGTAACATTTGTATTGTTTTCTGTTGCCATTATGGAACAAAAGTTATTTCTAGTTGAGTTATTAAGAAAAACAGGCATAAAGCCTACTCTAAAGTTAAGCCCCGCACCAGCCCTCCCTTTAGCAGTAATAGAACCTGCTTGAGCGCTTTGCTGAGTTCTCACATTTGCATAAAATTTTCGAGCACCTTTTAAAATAAAACCTTTATTAGACTGAACATTATTTAATAATCCATCTGACACAAATAACTGTGTAACGGTGTCAATTCCTATGTCATACCTAAATGGATTTCCTTGTGAAATTGTAGGAGTAGCTAATAACGTCCCTCCTCCATCTGTAATAGTCACAGAAAAAGGAGATGGACTTGGTGTAGATAAATAAATATAGTGATCTTCAGTAACACTATATGAATGTAAAGGTGGCATCCAGTGCACTGTATCTAATTGAGAAAAGACATTAACTTCAATTATTAAAAATAATACTAAAAATAAATATTTCATACACTAAAATTTTATGTATCTCTACCTCATTAGAGATACATCTCCTTTCATTTTTTTAGACCCCCCATTAAACGAAGTTTGTAAATACCACATATAAACTCCTTCCATTGCAGGTTTTCCATTAATTAAACCATTCCAACCCATTTCTTGGCTGCTAGTTTCAAATACTTTTTTCCCCCATCGATCATAAACTGAAAAGTAGAGTCCATTTAAATAGCCTCTTACGAATAGTACGTCATTTTCTCCATCACCATTTGGAGAAAATGCGGAAGGTACAAATACGTTTTCTATTGGAAGTATGATGACTTCATGGTAAGCAGCCGTTGAACATCCGTTTGCACTATATGTAATTAATTCAACCATATAACTTCCCGTGTCTGCATAAGTATGAACGGGATCGTATGTCACACTATCCAACGTCCCATCTGCAAAATCCCAAGTCCAAGTAATTGCATCTGTACTTGTATTGGTAAAAGTAATGGTTGGTTCGTCTACGGTGGTTTGTTCTGGTGTTAATTCAAATCCTGTAACTGGGAAACCAAAGGTGTTGATTAGCCCTAAAGAGACTATGGTATCATAGCAACCAACTGTATTTTGAACAATTAAGGTGACATCAAACGTTCCAGCTTCATTATAACAATAGCCTTCATATTTATTACTTCCTTCTCCTAAGTTATTTTCAAACTGCCAATCCCAAGCTGAAATGGCGATACTGTCTGTTGATTCACTAATAAAATTAATACAAATTGGAGCACAACCTCCAGTGGTATCTTGTGTAAATAGAGCAACTGGCTTATGTTTTACTTTTACTGTATCTATTAAGGTTTTTGTACATCCTTGGTCTGAAATAACGCCTAATATTACTTCATAATCTCCAGGTGTTCCATAATTGAAGGTTGGGTTTTCTTGTAAAGAAGTAGAAGCATTAGCATCTCCAAAACTCCAAGCATAATTAACATTAGCTCCACTAGAGATCACAGAAGTATTTGTAAAAACAGTAGGAGGTTCATTAACGCATATTTCTGAAGCAACAAAGCTAACTTGTGGTAAAGGATGAACCGTTACACTTTGCTGTAAGCTGTTAGAACAATCATTATCTGAAACAACGGTTAAGGTAACATCATAAGTTCCTGGATCTTGATAGAGGTGTAATGGGGACTGGTCTGAGGAAGGGTTAGATGCATCTCCAAACTCCCAAGTCCATTGACTAATTGTTCCTGGAGAATTAATAGTACTGTTATCTGTAAAAGGAATTGTTTCTTCTAAACAATCGTCTAACATGGTAAAGGCAGCAACTGGCATTGGGTAGATGGTAATGTTCTGTTCTGTAGTATCTACACAATCATTAGCAGAGCTGACAATAAGTTGAACAGGGTAAGTCCCATCTGATACATAATTATGTGTTTCGTTTTGATTTGCTCCTGAACTCGCATCTCCAAAGTCCCAAGCCCAAGTGTCAATGACTTCAGAAGCGATGGTAGATTGGTCTGTGAATTCTGCTGCGACATCTAAACAAACATTTGCTGTAGAAAAACTAGCGACAGGAATTTCATAAACGGCTACGGATTGAGTAATGGTATCGAAACAACCATTAGCTGTTGTTACTATTTCTGTCACTGGATAAGTTCCTGCTGCTGAATAAGTATAATAAGGTGTTGAGGCTGTTGATTGCACTGGAGGAATTGTTGTTTCACCAAAGTTCCAAGCATGGCCAACAACAACATCGTTTAAAACAGTTGAAGCATCAACAAATAAAAGAGAATCATATAGACACTCTGATTGAAAAGTAAAGTTAGCCTCAGGTTGGGGGTGAACAACAACATTCATTGTAGTGTCTTTAGTACAGCCTAAAGCACTTGTAACAGTTAACTTGGTAGTATAACTTCCTGCTGTAAACGAGTGTGAAGGGTTTTGGGCATTGTAATCTTCTGTTCCATCGTTATCGACATCCCAACTCCACCCTGAAATGGTTTCTGGTAATGTAATTGAAGATTCATCTGTGTAAGCTACCCCATCATATTCGCAACTGTCTACTAAACTGAATTGTGCTGTTGGAATTTCTCCAACTAGTACATTTATGGT
>JAGXIB010000026.1 GCA_024635865.1 Flavobacteriales bacterium | reverse complement strand
GTTGCTGATATGGTCAAAGTAAAAGAATATTTAACAGATAAAGACACAACTCTTATTGGTCCTAACTGCCCAGGTGTTATGACGGCAGGAGAAGCTAAAGTTGGTATTATGCCAGGTTTTATTTTTAATAAAGGAACTGTTGGTATTGTTAGTAAGTCAGGAACATTAACTTATGAAGCTGTAGATCAAATTACTAAAGCTGGTTTAGGACAAACTACTGCTATTGGTATTGGTGGAGATCCTATTATTGGAACAACAACTAAACAAGCAGTTGAGTTATTAATGAATGATCCTGAAACTGAAGGAATCATTATGATTGGTGAAATAGGTGGAAACCTTGAAGCTGAAGCTGGAGCTTGGATCAAAGAAAATGGAACTAAGCCTGTAGTTGCTTTTATTGCTGGAGAAACTGCTCCTGCTGGTAGAACAATGGGACATGCTGGAGCTATTGTTGGAGGAGAAGCTGATACTGCTGCTGCTAAGAAAGCTATTTTAAGAGAATGTGGAGTTCACGTGGTTGATTCTCCTGCTGAGATTGGAGCTAAGATGGCTGAATTGTTAAAAGTTACTGCTTAATTGTAATTTATATATTAGTTAAAAGCCTCTTTTATTGTTAAAGGGGGCTTTTTTTATGCTTTTTTTTTGTAGAATAGTTCTTTACAAGAAATTATAACGATCTAAAGATGACTATCAATCAGTTGTAGCCTTAAGAATGTTGATTTATATTTATAGTTAAAAAACGCTAAAAAAGTGAATGGACATTCTTTTTTAGTATCTTTGTTTTGTTAAATAGATAAATGCCAAAACTTCAAAAAAGCATAGAAAAGAAAAATGCGCTATTACAAGCGACATTAACCCTTGTAAATCAATCCGGTTTTCGAGGTGCTTCAATGGCTAAAGTTGCAAGTATGGCAAACGTTTCTCCAGCAACTATCTATATCTATTTTAAAAATAAGCAGGATCTAGTAAACCAATTGTATTTAGAGGTTAAAAGTTCTTTTAGTATTGAAGCCTTTAAGAATATAGATGATAGTTTACCAGTAAAAGTTAGGTTTGAACAAGTTTGGTATAATATTGCAGACTTTAAGTTCAATCAAGTAGAAGAAGCTGTTTTCCTTTCTCAGTGTGATAATACTCCCATAATAGATGAAGAGGTTAGGCAAGAAGGATTAAAACATCTACAACCTTTGATTGATTTATGGAATCAAGGGCAAGAGGAAGGAATTATAAAAGACATATCACACTATTTATTATATGCAATGACTATTTATCCAATGGGCTTTTTAATAAACAAACATGTAAAAGTACATTGTGAAATGAATGAAATGATGCTAAAAGATGCTTTTCATGCAGCTTGGGATAGTATTAAAAAGTGATTTTTATTTATCAAAAAAAAGAATGAACGTTTATTAATAAATATAAAAAAAACAAAATGGAATTATTAGACAAATTAAATTGGAGGTATGCTGCTAAAGCTATGAATGGAAAGGTAGTGCCAGAAAAAAAGATAAAAAACATATTAGAAGCTATTTCGTTAGCTCCTACTTCTAGTGGATTACAGCCGTTTGAAGTCATGGTTATTACTAATAAAGAACTAAAAGAACAAATAAAGCCTGTTGCATGGAATCAACCCGTGATTACAGATTGTTCACATTTATTAGTTTTTGCGGCTTGGGATCATTATACAGAAGATAGAATAAATCACATGTTTGATTTGACAAATGAAATAAGAGGTTTTGAAAATGAAGGCTGGGAGAATTATCGTCAAATGTTATTAGGCATGTATCCTAAACAAGATCCAGAAGTTAGTTTTGCCCACGCTGCAAGACAAGCTTATATTGGTTTTTCAATGGCGATAGCTGCTGCAGCATTTGAAGATGTAGATGCAACTCCATTAGAAGGATTCGAACCATCTAAAGTGGATGAAATTTTAGGGTTAAAAGACAAAGGTCTAAGAAGTTGTGTAATGTTACCAATAGGATATAGAGATACTGATAGCGACTGGTTAGTTAACTTGAAAAAAGTTAGAAAACCCATGTCAGAACTGGTAACTGAGTTTAAATAATAGTAGATACCGCAATTAGTTTTCGAGGTAGATGTGTGAGTTAGATTTAAAATGGTCTAATTGTCTTATTTATAAGATAATTAGACCATTTTTTTTATGAATTACTTTGACTTACTTTTGTTTTAACTAAAAATGAGTAAAATGAAATCTCCTTTTATAAACCTATCTAAAAAAAGTATTGATAATGTAACATTATTACTTTTGGTGTTGATGGTAACCTGTTCGGTTTTTCTAAAATATTTAGATAGCTATTTTACAACTGACTCTTCTATAAACGGAATCATCTCATTTGAGTTAGCAAAAGAACTTTCAATTGCTCAAGAAATGTTGAGTTCTTGGGATTATGAAGGAAAAATAGCAGCAAGTTTAAGTGTAGGTTTCGATTACCTCTATTTAATTATTTATTCCTTTTTTATCGCATTTTTAATTCATCGATTAAATGAAGCTTTTTGGAAGAATAAGTTTCTTTATAAGTTTGGAGTGGGACTTATCTATGCTGTGTTTTTAGCAGCTTTATTTGATGGAATTGAAAATATTGGTTTAATGCAATTATTGCTAGGTAACGAAACACAGTTTTGGACTTCTATAGCTTATTATTTTGCAATCATTAAATTTATTATTCTAGCAATTAGCTTTTTATTTCTGATTACTAACTTTATTTTATTGTTAGCAACTAGGAGAACCAATCGTTTAGAAAGATTAAAGTAGCTTGATACTTAGGTTTACTGAAAGCTTCTATTATTGATTAACTACAAATTTTACAGTATTCGATTTTGAACCATTTAGATTAGCTAAATATATTCCCTGAGGCAAGTTAATATTTATAGTGGCATTTACTCCTGCTATTACCTCAGACGAAATTTGTTTTCCTAACATATTGTAAATAGTAATGGTCTTCGTTTTTTCAGTTGTACTAGTGATGTTTAATTTATCGTCACTATACCATACTTTAGATAACAGACTTTCATAATTATTAACTCCTGCCAAAGGTCCAAAAACCATAGCAGCATATTCCTCATAATCTATGTAAGGGTTTCTATTTCCTTGTATTTGATAAACAGCATTGTTACGATCAATTTCTTTTTGACTAACTGGGTCATTTGCTGCCCATTCAGTTAGCATGCTTTCTGCCCAAGGAGTAAATTGAGCAACATTAGTACCTCCATTTCCAACGACCATATCGTTATTAATACCACTATCATTACTAATAAAAGCTTGAAAACGATAACGCGTTAACATATAAAAGTAAGAACGAGCAAAATCTCCTTTGTATTCATCTATTGGTTCAAATACTTGTGGGTTACTTCTAGGGCTTGTAAAACCAGGGTAATTACAAGTGCCTAATTTAGACCCGTTATCAGAAGTCCAAGAAACACTACCTACTTCTCCAAATGAAAAATTTCCTCTTTTTCCGTTCGTATATCCATCTGTTGGATAAAGGTGAAATAGATCTGTATAAAGCGGAGCAACATCGTTAAACCATGATTTTGGCATAGAATGTTCTCTATTGTAACAAACACCTTCAGCATTATAATTTCCACATTGGTCAGAACTGTATGTAAAATTATAAGGATTAGGTCCATTAGGATTATCTGAATACATATCCCAAACTTGGTTGGTTCCAAGTCGTTTATCTGTTAATGGAAATTTAATCCACAAGTCGTTATAGCTAACAGAGTTATGGTTTTTAATAATATTAAATAAAGCTAATCTTAAATCATCACCGTTTAATCCATATGCATTATCATAATACCCTGAAGGGATTTGGGTAAAACCAACAAATGAAGAGAGTATTAAAAAAAAAGAAATAATTCAGTTTTTCATAAGCTATAGTATAACAAACAAAAGGCTCTAGTTGCAACTAAAACCTTTTGTTTATGTAAGTGTTAGACTTACAAGATAAGCATAAATATTGAAAGTAAATTAATGGAAAGTTACTTTTCCAGTACTAACATCGTACATCGCTCCAACAATTTTTATCTCCCCATTTTCTTCCATTTCTTTGAGAATAAAACTTTTGACTCTAATTTCATCTATAGAGTGATCTATATTTATGTTCGATACTTTTTCAATATTCCCCTCTGTGATATCAGATGCACTATGTATGTATTGTTTTACAGAAGGTTGTATTTTACTTAAAAGTGCTGTTATGTTTCCTAACTTAACATCATTACAAGCAGCTGTTACAGCTCCACATTTTGAATGACCCATTACAACAATTATTTTAGAACCAGCTATTTTACAAGCATATTCCAAAGATCCTAAAACATCTTCGTTAACAATGTTTCCAGCAACTCTAACGCTAAATACATCTCCAATTCCTTGGTCAAACACCATTTCGGCAGGAACTCTAGAATCAATACAGCTCAGAATTGCAGCAAAAGGGAATTGTCCTTGACTTGTTTCAAAAACTTGTTTTTTTAAATCTCTAAGTGCTTTTAAGTTTTGTGTAAAACGTAGGTTTCCTTCAATTAATATATTATTAGCATCGTCAGGGGTTAGGTTTTGCTGAGTATACTCATTATGTGTTTTCATAATTTATCTTTATTTATGATTTTAGACTGATCTAATGGTTCTTTTTTTTTGTTTTTATTTAAGTCAATAAATAAAAGTTCTATATTTCTGTTCGCAGCATTTATTTTGAAGTCTTCTAGAATTTCTATAACATCATGATGAATGAAATAAGTATTAGAAGCATCTATCGTTACTTTACTATTGCTAGGAACTTTCTCTAATGTTCTTAAAATAGAAGCTTTATTTAAAAAAGTAACATCTTCAGAAAGTTGAATGGTAGTATTTAGTTGACCTTTAAAGTTATCTTTTATAACCTGATGGGCTACTTTAAAGTTATTTCTTAAAATAATAGAGAAGGCAACGACTAATCCGCATCCTACGCCTATTAGTAAATCACTAAACATCATTACAACAACTGTTACAATAAATGGAATAAATTGCCCCATCCCTTCATGATAAATTTTCTTGAATAAAGCAGGCTTTGCTAATTTATATCCCACTACTAATAAAATAGCTGCTAAAGTTGATAGTGGTATTAGGTTAAGTATACTTGGTATGGCTAAAACACTAACTAAAATTAAAATTCCATGAATAATGGTAGAAGCTTTAGTCATACCTCCAGATTGCTGGTTTGCAGAACTTCTTACAATGACCTGTGTTATTGGTAAACCTCCAATAAAACCAGAGATAATGTTACCTATACCTTGTGCTTTTAACTCCCTGTTAGTTGGCGTTATACGCTTTAAAGTGTCTTGTTTGTCAGATGCTTCAACACAAAGCAAAGTTTCAATACTTGCTACAGCTGTAATAATTAAAGCAGTAAGATAAATTTTAGGATTTGATAGTACAGAAAAGTTAGGAAGTCTAAGCTCCGATTTAATATCTCCAAAATCATTAAAAATAGGAAGTTTTACTAAATGGTCTAACTGGATAGCCGTTTCTGGGTTTCTTGAAAAATAAAGGTTTAATCCAATACCAGCTAGAACAGCTAAGAATGGGCCAGGAATGACTCTACTAAAAGATTGTTTTGTAATGAACTTTGTTTGCCATAAAAGTAAAATTGCTAAGCAAACACTAGTTATTATAACAATATTAGGGCTAATATAATCTACCATATTATATAGTTCTGTAAAGTCATTTTCACCATTAAGGATAAAGAACTCTTCATCCCCTTCCGGATCTTTGTCATACCCAAAAGCATGAGGAATTTGTTTTATGAAAATCTTTAAACCAATTCCTGCTAACATACCATGAATAACTGAAGTAGGGAAGTAGTAAGCAATAATTCCTGCTTTAGCAAACCCCATGATGACTTGTAAAATTCCAGCCATGATAATAGCAACTAAAAAGTTCTCAAATCCTCCTAAATCAGCAATAGAACTAGAGACGATAACTGCTAAACCCGCTGCTGGTCCACTAACTCCTAAAGGTGATTTACTTAAAGATCCAACAACAATACCTCCTAAAATACCCGCGATGATCCCAGATAAAGCTGGGGCTTCTGATACTTGTGCAATTCCTAAACAAAGTGGGAGTGCAACTAAAAAAACAACAATACTTGCCGGCAAATCACTTTTAAGATTCTTAAACGGACTTAAGTCTTTGGTACTCATTATACAATAAAATATTTGATGATAAAATACATTAGCTTTTAGCTACTATAAGAATTAGTTAGATGTAATTCTAGGTCAACTTTTTTAATCTGATCTTTAATTAAAATAAGTTTATATATTATGCCTTTCTTGGAGGCTGTAATATATCATCAACATATAGGTGGTAGTAGGAATAAACAGGGTTATGAAAAGCAATTTTATAAGAGAAGGTAGTTTCATCTAGTCCTATTAGCTTATTCAAAAAGTGCTTTTCATCTTTTTCTTCGAGGTCGTCCTCTAATTCTTTTTCTTCTGAGTTTTCTTCTTCTAAGTTTTCACACAGCTCAATAGTAGGATCTAAAAACTGTTTGCAGAGTTGAAGCAATGGTTTTCCAACAACTAGAAATACTAGCATTAGGATTGTTATTGAAGAAAAAACTGGATATTTTTTAATTGTTTTCAATAAATTTGATTTCAGACGAATGCAAATATAACTTTATGAACTGATTAAGCAAGCAGTAGAGGTCTATTTAACTAAAATTGTATTAATCTCTACCAATTTTAGAGGCTAATAAATAGATGACAGCCATTCTAATCGCTACTCCATTTTCAACTTGATTAAGAATAATCGCTTGTTCTGAATCTGCAACATCACTTGTGATTTCTACACCTCTATTAATAGGTCCAGGGTGCATGACAACAATTTCTTTTTCCAAGGAGTCTAAAATCTCTTTAGTTAACCCATACTGAAGGGTGTATTCTCTAATGGATGGGAAGTATTTAATCTCTTGTCTTTCTAACTGAATTCTTAGCATATTAGCAACATCACACCACGCTAATGCTTTTTTTAGATCGTATTCTACTTTAACTCCGAGTTCTTTGATGTATTTAGGGATCAGTGTAGCAGGTCCGCAAACCATGACTTCAGCTCCTTGCTTTTGTAAGGCATAAATATTAGAAAGTGCCACTCTAGAATGTTTAATGTCTCCAACAATAACTACTTTTTTTCCGCTTACTGTACCTAGTTTTTCTCTTATGGAATAACTGTCTAACAATGCTTGAGTTGGATGTTCATGAGTTCCATCTCCAGCGTTAATTATTTGGGCATCGATGTGTTTTGATAAAAATAAATGAGCTCCTGGGTTAGGATGACGCATGACAACTAAATCAACTTTCATTGCAAGTATGTTGTTAACAGTGTCAATTAATGTTTCTCCTTTTTTAACACTACTGGAGGCTGCAGAAAAATTAACAACATCTGCTGATAATCTTTTTTCAGCCAACTCAAACGAAAGTCTTGTTCTTGTTGAGTTTTCAAAAAATAAGTTAGCAATGGTTATGTCTCTTAACGTAGGAACCTTTTTTATTGGTCTATTTATTATCTTTTTGAAACTGTCAGCTGTTTCGAAAATAAGATGAATATCATCTTCGGTCAAGTCTTTAATTCCTAATAAATGATTTACACTAAGGTCTTTCATCTGTGTTGTATAATATAACTTTATCTTCGTTTTCGGTTTCTTTCCATTTAACTTCTACTCGTTCAGTAGCAAGAGAATCAATTGATTTTCCTATGTAATTTGGCTCGATAGGTAGGTTACGACTAAACCTTCGGTCTATAAAAGCCATTAACTCAATTTCAGTAGGTCTACCAAAACCCATAACGGCTTCCATTCCAGCTCTTACAGTTCGACCAGTAAATAGAACATCATCTACTAGAATAATTCTTTTATTCTCTATCGAAAAATCTAAATTTGTAACACTTGGTACTAATGGGTGGCTTTTTCTTCTAAAATCATCCCTGTAAAAGGTAATGTCTAAAGCACCTGTTAGTGGAGAAATTCCAGTCAGTTTTTGTAACGTTTTTTGTAGTCTATTTGCAAGATAAATGCCCCTAGGTTGAAGTCCTATGATTGCAGAGTTTTCAAAATCATTATGATTTTCTATTAATTGAAAACAAAGCCTATTGATGGTTAATTCAAATTGTTCTTGGGTTAAAATTACAGAAGGCTCCATAGTCTATTTCGAGTTAAACAAATGTACAATGAAGTTGTTGAATTTCAAGTTAATTCATAAAAAATATTTCTAATGTCTACTTTTTCACTTATTGCTTCTGTTTATTAGTATAATACAATGGCCTTTAACATTAAAAATTAACCATTTTTATAATTTGAATGAACCATTTTAGCTTAAATTTGTACTAGCAAATATAAAAACAAAATAGATGCAAGAAGAAACAGTAGTAGATGTTCTTTCAAAAGAAGAAATAGTTGAAATAAAAGATATAATTTTATATAATGACGATGTAAATACATTTGATCATGTTGCTGATTTATTAATTAAATATTGTGATCACCAACCAATGCAAGCAGAACAATGTGCATGGATTGTACATCACAATGGTAAATGTCAAGTGAAAAGAGGGGAATTAAAAGACTTAAAGCCTATTTGTTCGGCTTTATTAGATGGTGGATTATCGGCTGAAATAGAATAATTATGATTATTAGAATAGTAAAGTTAACAATAGACCCTGCTAAAAAAGAAGCCTTTATTTCAATTTTCAAGAATAATAATCATCACATAAAAGCATGTGAGGGATGTGTTGGAGTTGAGCTATTACAAGATCAGAAGTACAGTAATATATTTTTCACTTATAGCCATTGGAAAGAAGAAACCGATTTAGATACTTATCGTCAGTCAGAAATTTTTGGTGTAATATGGAAGGCTACCAAAGCAACTTTTTGTGGACCTCCTGAAGCTTGGACTACAAGGTTAATCGCTTAATTATCCTATAAATCATTGATGTATTATAGTAATATTCCTTATTTTTGCTGAAATTAGAATTGAATACAATGGCCACAGCAATCGAAAAAAATAAAGTAATCAACCAAATTATAAAAGACTTTGAATCTACAGATGAGACTGTTGTTTTAAAGGCACTAATTAAAGTGAGAGATAAAGGAAAAACAACTGTTTTAGAACCTTTATTCAATTTATTTGAGACAAGCGAGAATGAAGAAATTAGAACTGAGATCAAGTCGATTTTAGCAGATTTGAAAGATACTTATGCACTTGAGGTTATTATAGGGAAATTAAAAACCGGTTCTGAAGCTTTGAACGAAGTTTTATTACATGCTTTATGGAATAGCAACCTTAATGCTGTAGATTTTATACCAGAGTTAGTTGATGCGGCTAAAGATGGTAATTATATGATTGCACTAGAGGCGCTAACGGTAATTGAAAACTTAGACGGTCCTTTTTCTAACGAAAAGCTTACTGAAGCTCAATATATTTTAAATGAATATTTTGAAGAAGGATTAGATGAGAAGGAAGCTATTATGAGATCTATTTTAGACGTAATATTACAGTTAGAAGATACAGCATTTTAGAATGATAAAATTTATTAAAGTTGCTTTAAGTATTTTTGTTTTTATAGTTGTTTGTTTAGCAGTTTTTTATTTTGCAACGAATGAGTCTAAACCTGAGCTGAAAATAGAAACAGCCAATGAAGCAGATGAATTAGCTCATAAAATGCTTCGGTCAATTAATATTGAAGCTTGGGATTCAACCCATTTTGTTCAATGGTCATTTAAGTCGATGCATGATTATGTCTGGGATAAAGAGGGTAATAATGTACAAGTAAAATGGAATGAAAATGAAGTGCGCTTGAATTTAGATGACCGCTCTCAATTCATTGCTTTTAGTAATAGTGAAAAAATTAATGATTCGGAACAGGCGCTTGAACTATCCATAAAAGCTTGGGAATATTTTTGTAATGATTCTTTTTGGTTAAATGCTCCAGCAAAAGTTTTTGATAGTGGGACAAAACGTTCTATCGTTATTGATGAAGGAAAAAAAGCTTTAATGGTAACATATGAATCGGGAGGGGCAACACCAGGTGATTCTTATTTATGGTTTTTAGATGGGAATTTCATGCCTTATAAATATAAAATGTGGGTCACTATTATTCCGATAGGAGGAACAGAGTCTACTTGGGCTAATTGGCAAGAGTTGCCATCAGGCGCAATGATTTCAACCCAACATGAAATGGCTGTCTTGAAAATTTTAATAAAGAACTTAAAGTCAGGGCAGAGTTTAGAAGATTTAGGATTAGATAAAGATTTGTTTCGCTTTTAGTGAATAAATTATTACCAATTTAAATAGGGGTTTTCTTGTAAGTTATTGTTGTAATACTTTGCCTCTCCACTCACTTCCTCTGAAATCCAATTTGGAGTTTCAAATTGCTCCTCTTCTGAAGTTAATTCAACTTCAGCAACAATTAACCCCTTGTTTTTTCCTTCAAAAACATCAATTTCCCATAGATGCTTTTCTATAGGAACTAAATACCTGGTTTTCTCAATTACTTTTTCACCAAATAATTCAATCATTTTCTTAGCATCAGCTAAGGGTATTTCATACTCAAATTCATGTCTAGATATTCCAACAACTTTACTTTTAATAGTTAAATATCCTTTCTCGCCTAATATGCGAACCCTCATTACCTTATCATCGTCGCTTGCTAAGTATGTTTGACAACAGTAGGAAGAACTTAATTTGGGAAGTAACTCATGAATCTTATCATTAACTAAAAATTTACGTTCAATTTCTTTTCCCATAATATAAAGCATAAAAAAAGCCAAGATAAAAATACCTTGGCTTAAAATAAAAATTCATGTTTAGGCTGCTGATTTTTTCCCTAATCTATTTAATAAAGAAAAGTGACTTTTTAAAGCAGCAAAAAAAGTACGATGAGAGTAATAAGGAACTCCATATTCTTGAGCGGTTTCTTTTACTATTCCAGAAATTGCTTTGTAATGTACATGGCAAATATTTGGGAATAAATGGTGTTCTACTTGGAAATTTAATCCTCCAACGTACCACGAAAATAATTTGCTGTCTTGAGCAAAATCACTAGTTGTTCTTAACTGATGTATTGCCCAGTTACTTTCAACACTTAAGTTCTCATCTGGAACATAGAACTCTGTTTCTTCTATTACGTGTGCTGGTTGAAATATGTAAGCGAGTATAATTCCACTAATTGCGTGCATCATTAAAAAACCAGCAATAACAATCCATGGGCTTACATTTAGCAAAACTATAGGTAAAACAATGAAAACAGAAATATATAAGATTTTTTGTACTACAATAGCAATTAAAGCTGATTTAAAAGTGTAACCTTGACCACTCAATAAATCTTTTTTATCATATCTAAATGCACCTTCAACATCTTTACTTACTAACCAATAAAATGTCATTAAAGCATAAAAGAAAGTAGCGTAGTATGCTTGAAATCGGTGTAAGGGTTTATGTTCTTGAGTAGGAGTCATTCTAAATACCTGAGTGTCTATATCCTCATCATAGTCTTCGATGTTGGTATAAGTATGGTGTAACACATTGTGCTGAATTCTCCAATTTAAATCACTACCACCAACAAGAATTATTAGATAACTTAAAAGCTTATTTACGGTTTGATTTTTTGAGTAGGCACCATGATTAGCATCATGCATTACAGATAGACCTATCCCAGACATTCCAAGACTCATTAAGAAAAACATTAGAAGGACTCCCCAAGTGCTATTTTGAAAAACAGTGAGCATTAAAATAAAAGGAATAAGATATAAACTAACCATAAATACAGTTTTAAAAACCATACTACCATTAGCATACTTAGATATCTTATTGTCTTTAAAATATTTGTTGACTCTCTTTCTTAGAACTTTATGAAAGTCAGGTCGATCTTGTGTATTGAATCTAATAGGATCCATAATGTTTATTGTTTAATAATTTTTTTTGTATAACTATTACCATTTTCATCATAAATGGTTAAAAGATATATTCCATTAGACAAATTTACTAAATCTAATGCGTTACTCCCCACTAAATTATTTTGTTTTTTAACAATTTGATTTGTTAAAGTACTTATTTTACAATTGTATGACCTATTGTTTAAACTATTCTTAACCCAAATAATATCTTGTGTGGGGTTAGGATAAACGGTAAAAACAGATTTATTTTCACTTTCATCAATCACTTCTGTAAAGCTAAAGTTGGTCAATTCAGGTATTATAATTTGGGAGGGTTGATTTGGAGAAAAAGCAATTGACTGTTCCGCAATTCTTGGCGTCATGATTATGTTATTAAATAGATAAGTTTTTCCATCATTAGGTTCACGTCTAAAAAAGGCTCCATCTTCAATCGGAATATTTGGGTTAGATTGGTATCTAGGCCAATTACTGCTACTAATTAAAACTTTCATTTTATGTTGATGTCCGAAACTGTATGCAATTGGAAGCAAATTAAATTCAAATTCGTAAGTTTGACCAATCGCTATATTAGTATAAGGAACATTTATGTTTTCGTTTCCACTGGCTAGTGATTTAGCATATTCTTTTGCTCTAGCATTTACAGCTCCTTCTACTACAAAATATTCTTTTCCGTTTGGATAAACATCTATAATCCTTACAAAAAAATCAGTATCTGTTAGCCCTGTTGTTGTTCCATTTGGAGTTGATTTAGCATAAATTTTAGCTTTTGGAATACCTACAATGGTTAATGAGTCTTGTATGAAATCAGTTTCAAATTGTAAGACATCAGCTCTATCCATTGTGTAACTCGCAAAACTTGTATCTGCATAATTCATTGGTCCTGCACTTACACGGTCTAATTGTGGCGTAGGAACCCCTAGGTTCCCACCTCCTACGGTATACACGGGGGCCTCCGGGTTATGGCTATATGTTCTTTCAGGTTCAACTATTGTTGGAATTAAAGAGTCTATTGTTCCATCAGAATGTAAATAGAGGCTAGTTTCTTTTACTCCACTCTGTAAAGGAAATACATCAGAACTAGCCCAGTAGTTTCCAACTGTTTGATTTTGAGGTATTCCATCGTCTACTGGTCCAGGGATATAATACCTAATGTTAGGAATTTGAGTATAATCAACAAGTGGAGTAGCAGGGGTTCCTAGTGGAACTTCTCCAGGTGTTTGATTGGTAGAATCTGCAGGTAAGTCTAATGGATAAGGGATAATAGTTGTTCCTTGTCTAAGTTCCGTCGGCATTGCTGTTAAATCGGTATAGCCTCCTAAAAAGTTTAAAAAATCAGAATAGGTAATGTAATAATCTTCAGATGGAACTCTAGCTTCATAAGTCCCAATTGTTTGCCACCTTGTGCTTTCTGGGATTAATACTTTTGGTTCTCCAATAACATTCCCATCTTCATAATTAAGTAAATACCTTAACCAACTAGTCACTTCCCCCTTAACAATCCCATTTAAGTTTGTAGAACTAGTATTTCTAATGTCTCCTACCACTCTTAAGTCAAAAACACTATTAGGATAAACAATATCTCCAACAGTATCTGTTCCTATAGTCGGGTGAGTCCACGGACCAATTACTATTTTTTGATTTTCTTGAACAGAAGCATCATTATTATCCATAATGTTTTGGTAAGTTTCTAATTGGCCATCAATAAAAATATCCCACCAACCTGTTAAGTGATAAATAGGCATAGATAAATTTGAATAACGATTTTGAATTCCGTTAGGGTCCGACTCTCCTAAATTATTAATTGGTGCGTAACTCCCATCCATATCTGAACGATATTCATAATTAGGAAACATTGGAGCAATACCATTGTTGTCTGGAATCACAGAGAATTGATCTATTGCTAAATTAATGATTGAATCACCAGAACTATTTCCATAGTCAAACATAGAGTGAATATTGTTTTGGATGTCATTATCACTAGGAATATTATTTACAACGTCTTCCATTTGTCCTTGCATCCACCCTTGCATTAATGCTTGCCTAAACACTCCATTATGTTGTACTGTAGAATTATAGTATTCTAATGTTGCTACGATAGGAAGTAGACCCTTTAAACCATCTTGCGAGACATCATTCTTTAAAGCTGCAGCAGCTTGGTACTGAGAGTTTCCTAAAGCTGAAGCTCCAAACATAGCCATACTGCCATTGTAAACTTTGTCATTAGTCTCATTTATTCCATCTCTATTTAGATCATAATTTTTCATTAAACTATCCATAATAAATAAGATAGAATTTTTTCCGTCTTCATGATAAATAGAATTATGTGGGTCACTCAATGAGGTAACATCATTTACATGAGAAGAGTTTGGGTGATATGCATCTTTTTTCCAACTATCGCTATACATGGCAAAATAGACACCTTCAGATTCATAC
>JAGXIB010000025.1 GCA_024635865.1 Flavobacteriales bacterium | reverse complement strand
CTCCTTACCAGTAATTTCACCAGCTTCTCTTTTTGACTCTAGGATTGACTTAAACTCTTCTGTTGGACGTGTAAAGTGCTGCTGAACACTATCTTTTTTAGACTCAAAATGATTGTATACTTTTTTATAACGCTCCTTTAGAATTCCAAAATATTCAACTAAACTATTGTAAGTATCTTCATCAAAATCATTAATATTAATTTTATTGACTGCGTCACACAATCCTTCAACCCTATCACACGTAATGTTTACATGCCTCAGTTCCTTATCAATCTCGTTTTTAACAATAAATAGCTTTCTTGTTAGTTCAGGTCTTTTGTAATCCAAGTTATTAGTACTTTCTATAAAACGCTTTGCATCATCTAGTTTTCCTTGCAGATTACTCAACCATTGGTCTTTTTTCCAATTCGCAAAAGACATCTCTTTATCAAAACTATAAAAGTGCTTCTCAAACTCATTTTCCTTGTATTGAGTTACTGCAAGACCTTCATAAGCCCATCTCGATGCCATAATATTTCCTACCCATGGAACATGACTTTTCTCTGCAAAAATTGGATTTAACTTATCAAAAGAAACTAAAATCCCACTAAACAATAACTGAGGTATAATAAGAATAGGAATTAAGATGTAGATTACTTTAACAGAATTAAAACTTGCAGAAATATTTAACCCTAGAATATTTGCAAAAGTAGAAACAGAGAACAATATTGTCCAATAATAAATATTTAATCCATGTATTTCCAATACCCAATTTCCTGCAACAACATAAAATAATGATTGTACAGCTGAAATAATAAGCATTATCGAAATTTTAGAAAACAAGTAACTTCCCTTACTTAAATTCAAGAATTTCTCTCTCTTTAATATTTTAAGATTTCCTATAATCTCTTCTGCACTGGTAGTTAAACCAATAAAAAGTGAGACAATAACAGATATAAAGATATACTGAGGAAGGTTACTACTTTCATAGAAAACATAAATCGACTCTCCATTAGGAGCAATCGTTAGATACTTCATAAAGAAAGCTAAAACTAAACCAAGAGCTGGTGCTTGAAAGAGCGTAATAACCATATATTGACTATTCGTCAATTTAGACAAAACGTCTCTTACAAAGAATACTTTTACTTGTTTAAATTTATTTGGGATTTTGAATCCACTTTCAGGCATTTCAGTCTCATCCTTGATTGTACTTCTATGAGCTTCATGGTAAGCTTCATAGTGTTCATTCCATTCTTTTGGAGAGACTTTTCTATTGTCAGTTAAATTTCCATATTCATCGACCACTTTAGATTCAATGATGTTAAAAATCTGTTCTGGGTTTACATTACCACAAGTATAACACTCACTTTCTTCTGCATTAGCATGATGCGCTAAGCTCTTAAAGTAAATAACTGCATCAATTGGGTTACCATTATAGATAGGATATCCTCCTTGATCTAAAATTGTTAACTTATCAAACATCTTAAATATGTCTGAAGAAGGCTGATGAATAACCACAAATATTAATTTCCCTTTTAAAGCTAACTCCTTTAAAAGATCCATAATGTTCTCAGAATCTCTAGATGACAAACCTGAAGTCGGTTCATCGACAAACATTACTGCTGGCTCTCTAATTAACTCTAGAGCTATATTTAATCTTTTACGCTGACCTCCAGAAATTGTTTTTTCTAAAGGATTTCCTACTTTTAAATCTTTTGCTTCATAAAGTCCAATTGACTTTAATGTTTTGACTACTAACTTTACTATTTCTACATCTCCTAAGTTTCCAAAGCAAAGTTTAGCGTTATAAAATAAATTTTGAAAAACCGTTAGTTCTTCAATTAATAAATCATCTTGTGGAACAAACCCAATTACACCTTGTAATTTCTCTTTTTCATGGTGTAAATCAATACCATTAATTGTTACTTGCCCAATTGTAGGAGTATAACCTCCATTAAGAACATTCAAAAGAGTAGATTTACCTGCTCCCGAACCACCCATTATCCCAATTAACTTACCAGATTCTTCGGTAAAGTCAATGTTATGCAGACCAATTTTACCACCCTTAAAGTGATATTGCATATTATCTACTTTGAATACAATTTTTTGGGATGCAGTATCACTTAAAAAACGACTAATGATATCGCTATAGTAAACTGGTTGTACTTTAGAACTTCTTAGAGAAGAACCTTGGGTTAAAATATGAACACGATCTTGCGTCAATAACTGACCATTAATCGAAAGCTGATGAGAGCCGTAGTACTTTACAAAATAAGTATTAATAGACTGAACTCTAAAAACCCTGGCAAAGCCAAGCATAGTTTCAGAATAAAGGTGTTTTGATGACTCAAATCTACTGTCATCGTTACTGTCTACTACTAAGTAGTTTTCATTATCAATGAAATCTCCTTCTTCAGCCTTTACAAATTCTAAACACTGATCAAATTCATGTCTAACAATATTAAAGGTTTCAGCTACGGTAGTAACAAACTCTAACTCTTGTTCGGCAATTACATCATTCGCATTTGTAAATTCTAAAATACGAATAAATACGATAATTTTTTGTCGTTGAGCTAACTCTTCGTTTATCGAAGTACAAATACGTAAAACCTTAACCGAATTAACAGAAGTTCTTTTACGTGTAGTATTTGTTTTTCTTTTTCTCTTACTAGTATGATGACCTATAACATATTCATCAAATACTTCTAGATACTCCTCTACTAATTCTTGATTCAATTCTTGACTCAGGAATGTTCTCACTATCTGTCTACCCTTTGAGTCTAACTGGATTTCACCGGTCTCCTCGTCAATATCAACCTTTGCAATAATTGCAAAGAGCTGCATAAGGGCTTTCAGTATTCTTTCACTCATCTATTCTTCTCTAGAGTTTACTTTTTTATTTCTTTAGTTTTGTTTAGCAAAACCAATCATAACCGATGCACAGCCAGATACTTTTTTATCTACATCTAACTTTACTTCTATAGTAACGTTTAAAGAATTTTCAACAGAGAAATCCCAATAAGGAGCATATTCATAATCCTCATTAGAAAACAATAAATTTCTTTCACTATCAAATACTTCAAAAATAATATAATTGTCTTTTATCCCAGCAGATGTTGCTATCCTATAGGTTGAACCACCATAAAATGTAGACTGAAATTCTGATGCTTCATCATCTCTTAAAAAAGCTCTGTAAACTTGCCCATCAGAGATGAATATACGATTCATTGCTTGATCTTTAGATGTATTTAGGTAACTACCTGTCACTGCAGTAATAGAGTCGCAAGTAATTTGCCCGTATGAGGTACCTAACGTTAATAAGCTAAGTAGTAGTGCTGTATATGTGAATAAATTTTTCATGGATATCGATTCTTTTGTTTTAAACTTTTAACCTATTATAGAATTTCTGATGTCAGCTATTGCTGTAACTATTTTACTTAAAGTTTCGTCAGAAATTTCAATAGTGTTTTTACTATTAATGTTAGTTACTTTGTTTGTAGGATCTGTAACAGGCTCTACATATTCATATCCAAACGTAACATCGTCAAACATTTTAAGTAAGTCTTGTAATTCTATTGTTAGGTCTTCGTATTCTTCAACATCCGTAAAACCTTCTAAAGACTGAAGCATAGCGATCATATTAATCAGCGCCTGCTTTTGTTCTGCAACACGTTCCACTAGCTTAACACTTTTAGTTTCTAAAGCTGATTGAGAAGCAAAGTACATAGCTTCTGCCCAACCACCAATAATAACTAAAGCTGCAATATTTGACTTATCATTGTTTTTTAAATAATCACCTGCATTTTTGTAGGCATCATTAACAAAGACTAACATTGAATCTTGATTCCCCATATTAGCACTAAATCTAGAAGCTAACTTATCGTTAAAAGCTCCAGAAAGATCCAACTCGCCGGCAATTTTACGAACTACCTGCAAATACTTCAAACTTAAGTCTGTGTTTTCATAAAGAGTAATGTACCCCATATCAGCTCCATAAATACCCATGTTAAGTGCTTTTTTAAATGAAGTAGTATAAGTACCTCCATTTTCTGACTTGTTTAACATACCAGAATTAAATGCAGCACCTTCTTCTTTTACCAAGAACGCAGTTTGTATAGGTGAAGGAATTGCAAAAAACTTACCCCCAATTTTAAACACTAAAGTACTTGGTGGTGTTCCAGCGTTTTCAGATTCAGCACTATCAATTCTAGCAATAGCTTCCTGGGAATCTTCAGGTGTCGCAGTATTAGTATCACCTCCACAGTTTGAAAGTGTAAGAGATACAGAGGCCATTACTAAAGCAGCGGTAAGATTTCTATATTTATTATTCATTTTATAGTTGATTTCTAAATTTAACTTGTCTAATCTCCCAAAGAAAATAAATAAGTGCTAAACGACCAAAAAAAAGGGCTTCAATTTTTAGTTATTTTTAGTATTATCGTATTTTTGATAAAAAAACAGGGAATTATGACCAATAAAATTAAAAACATAGGAATAATAACATCTGGTGGAGATGCTCCTGGAATGAATGCATGCATAAGAGCAATTACAAGAACAGCAATTTATAATGGTCTAAATGTTTTCGGTTTTAAAAAAGGATTTAATGGCTTAATTGAGAATAAATTCACTCCACTTCACTCTAAAGATGTTAGCAACATTATACAGCGAGGAGGAACAATCCTAAAAACAGCTAGAAGTGAGCAGTTCCTAACTTATGAAGGTAGAAAAAAAGCATACGATAACTTAGTTAAAAATAACATTGATGCTTTAGTTGCTATTGGAGGTGACGGCACCTTTACTGGAGCTTCTGTTTTTATTAAAGAATTCAACATTCCTATTATAGGAATCCCTGGAACAATAGACAATGACCTTTTTGGAACTGATAATACAATAGGTTACGATACAGCTTTAAATACAGTAGTAGAAGCAGTAGACAAATTAAGAGATACAGCTAGTAGTCACGGCCGCTTATTTGTGATTGAAGTAATGGGGAAAGACGCAGGTTTTATAGCGCTTAGAGGAGGAATAGCTACTGGAGCAGAGGCCATTTTAATTCCAGAGACAAAAACATATATTGATCACTTACTGGAAAAACTTCATAAAAACAACAATAAAAAGAAAGCTAGTAGTATTATTTTAGTTGCTGAAGGAGATGATTTTGGAGGGGCATATAAAGTAGCAGAAGCTGTAAAGAATAAATATCCTTTTTATGACATAAGAGTAACTGTTTTAGGTCATATTCAACGTGGAGGAAGTCCTTCTGCTAGAGATAGAGTTTTGGCGAGTCAGCTAGGTGCTGGAGCGATTGACTTTTTAGTTAAAGGAGAGAAAGATGTCATGGTTGGTTTAATAGACAAAAGGTTAGCATTAACTCCATTTAGCCAGGCAGCCAAGCATAACAAAGAGTTCAATCAAGAGTTGCTAGATTTAGCTGAAATTTTAGCAGTTTAAAAGGGATATTCCTCTAACTCTTTTTCTATAAAATAGACATCAGGATAAAATCGAATGTTATTATTTGTATCAGCTTCTACTGTATAGTAGCGAATGTAAATGGTTGTTTTTTTATTCAAGGTAATCACCTTTCGAGTTTTATTTTCAATAAATGACCTTACCGTGTCAATGGTATATATATTTAATGAGTCATTTTCCAAAAAGTATTTAGCTAACTCCATAGGTTCACTTACTCTGATACAACCGTGGCTGAATGACCTTCTACCTTTCTCAAAAAAACGTTTAGAAGGAGTATCATGAAAATAGACAGAATATCTATTTGAAAAAATGAACTTAATCAACCCTAAAGCATTACCTTCACCACCTTTTTGTCTAAACTTAAAGTTACTTCCACTTGACCAGTCTATATTTTCAGAATTGACGAGATCAGCACCTTTGAATACCTCGTATCCATTTCTAGACAGGTAAGTAGAATCTTTTATTGCTTTTGCAACCAACTCACCTTCAACTATACTTCTTGGGACATGCCAGTATGGGTAAGCAATCATATAATTAAGCTTACTATCTAACTCGGGAGTTCTTGTCAAATTAGTACCTACAACTACTTTTTTTTCCTGTGCTAATTTATTGTTATTGTAGCACTTCATTTTATAAGTTGCAATGTTTACAAAAATATGCTCTGGTTCAAAATCTTTCGTCCATCTCCATTTTTCAAGCGCTACCTTTGCTTGCTTGTAGTAATCATTTGTACTTCTAGAAAGCTCGCTTGTCGTTTCTCTACCAATCAATCCATCAATTGTTAAGCCATGTTCATATTGAAACTTTTTCACCCCTTCGACTAGTATCGAATCTGAAATTGAATCATTTTTAATCACTCCATGTAAGACCAAAGCTTTCCTTGCTGTTTTATAGGTTTCTAAAGAATCTTTTGTTTTATTTTGAACTGTAATTGTCGAGTCACTAAGCCTCACTCTTTTCAAATAACTTTCTAACCCTTTTTGCAGCCTCACATATTCTTTATTGTTTGGCTGAAGCGACAACAACTCTTTTATGATTGTATTATCATGAATCCCTTTTTCGAGTACAGAAAACCAGTTGGTGTCAACTCTCCTTCTTTCGAACTTGTAATAGTCAGAAACAGCCTCTATTTGTCCATGACTAATCTGTTCTCCAAATTTGATGTAATTATTTGTTAGTAGAAATTCTGTCTCTACCTTATTCTTAATCGCTATTAGATCATTTAACTTCGAAATATTATAATGAGCGCTGTCAATTCCATATGCTTTAGAATTTTTTAATAAAGTAATTAGTTCGTTTGCTTCTTTGGTAAGCTCTAGCTTTGAATTGAACCAAACGAATTCTTCTTGAGATTTATAAAAGTTATTTAATAAAGAGTCTTGACTAATAGAGTCTATAAATAAATGAAATTGACTCATCAACTCCTTTGGAAATATAACTTCTTGCTCAATCGAACTTATTACAATCGATTTTGAATTTTCACTTGTCTTGTCTTTACATCCAAAAAGGATTAAGCCTAAAAGTAAAAGGGTATAATATTTCATACTAAGCTCTAGTTCCAAAAATTGAGCTCCCAATCCTAACAATTGTAGCACCTTCTTCTATTGCTAATAAATAATCGCCACTCATTCCCATAGAAATTTCCTTAAAATCTTCTTTTCCTTTATAGAAACTAGACTTCAAGACTTCAAATATGTCTTTAAGCGATTTAAATTCATTAATAACCAGTTCTTCATCTTCTGAAAATGTCGCCATTCCCATGACTCCAACGATATTGATATGATTCAGTTTTGTAAAAGACTCTTTCTTAAAGAGCTCAGTAATTTCCTCTAATGAAAATCCAAACTTAGAAGACTCTTTAGCAATATGAAACTGTAATAAACAGTTGACTACTTTATGTTGTTTTGCAGCTTCTTTATTTACTTCTTTTAATAGTCTAAAGCTATCTATGCTATGAATTAAGTGAACGCTTGAAATAATATACTTTACCTTATTTCTTTGAAGATGACCAATAAAGTGCCACTTAATATCGTTAGGAAGCTCTAATGCTTTGTCTCGCATTTCGGTCGCTTTATTTTCTCCAAAATGACGTTCTCCAGCCTCATAAGCTTCTTTTATTAATTCTATTGGCTTGGTTTTAGAAACTGCAACTAACCGCACTCCATTTGGAATGTTTTTATTTACTAGAAAAAGGTTATTAGCAATCATAATTTCTAATATTTAGCTTGTTTATTGTTTAACCATCTTAAAACCATCTCATAAACTTCCTCACGGTTCGTTTCATTTAGCATTTCATGTCGCCCAGTTTTGTATATTTTTAATTGAACATCTTCAATTTCTGCCCTCTTAAACTTTTCATAAACTTCTTTAGGCCCTCTTCCATAATCTCCAACTGGATCCATATCTCCCGCAAATAAAAGAATAGGTTTCTTCTTATCCATTTTACGAATATTATAAGTCTCATTAATTGTTAAGACACCTGATAATAAATCATTGAAAAATTGAGATGTGAAAATTTGCATACAATATGGATCATCTATATAATCATCGACAATATCATTGTCTTTAGATAACCAATCCTTCTCTGTTCTTTTATTTTTATATTTTTTATTAAAATCTCCAAACGCAAGTTGTGTCATCATGTTTGAACGATTTTTCTTTCCCATGACCTTCAAATTCAAATTAGACACTTGAAGTCCTACTTTACCTTTGATACCTGGGTGACCAGCTGTAGCAGAAAAAATATAACCATCTATTTCACCTGGACAAAGAATTGCTACTGACCTTGCAATAAAAGACCCCATACTGTGCCCCAGTAAATACAATGGTAAATCAGCATATTTCTTATCTAACTCCTTGCTTAGGTTAATGACGTCATTCACCACTTTATCCCATCCATCTTGCATGGCCAACAGACCGACTTTATCTAATGAACCAGCTGTTTTTCCATGACCTCTTAAATCGCTTGCAAAAACCAAAAATCCATGTTGATTTAGATATAAAGCAAACTCATTATAACGAGCTGCATGTTCACTCATACCGTGAACAATGTGAACGATACCTTTAGGTTGCTCACATTCCCAAAAGTAAGTAATTAACTCAACTCCATCTTTTGTTCTGTAGGTGCTATTTATAAAATCCATATAAAAAGTTTACACGAAAGTAAGATATTTTAATTGTATTTTAATAAAGTTGTCAATTTGTTAACCTTTACGTTAAGAATCTGTACCATAATTTCTATTTTAGTGTTTTATTAAAGATTAAAACTTCTTTATTAAATTATTAGCAAAGCAAATTGAGAGATTTTTACTTGAACATATTGGGTCTAAAAAAAAATGCTTCATCAAATGACATAAAGAAAGCCTACCGTAAGAAAGCTTTTAAATATCACCCCGACAAGAACACATCTCCCAATGCTGAAAAAATGTTTTTATTAGTTAGTAAAGCATATGAAGAACTATGTATTCTTGATGCAGCGGCAATAAAAGAAACAAAAGAAAAGGAGGAACCAACATTCAATAAAAAATACCATAGAAAACTAACAAAAGAGGAAATAGAGAAACATAGAGAACAAGCAAAGGTTGAAAGAAAAAGAAAGGAAGAAAGAGAGAAAAACATATTAAAGATTACACTTTCTGAACTAGAAAATTCATTTATTCTTAAACTATCTAATACGGTTGCTTTGTTTAGTATTTTCTTTGCTGTTACTCTTTTTATAGATTTCTTTGTTCTAGAGCCTAAAAGCGAAATCGGAATAGCTGAAAGCTTCTCAGAGTATTACAATGGTCAACAAGTAAACATAAGACTAAGTGAAACTAATGAATTATTAACAGTTGCTACTTCCCAAAGCGACCCAAACTTTCAAGTCATTAGAAAACATTATGTTGTTGAATTACTCAAGACACCCATTTTAGGAGAATTTGCTTTGGTAAGAAACTTTGGGCATAGAAAACATAAGCCAATGGTAAATAACACTTCTTTATATAGTTTATTTGCTGTTATTTTCACTTTATTTTTCCTGCCTATTATTAACTTTACTTTTAGAGGTGCAAATAGTTTTTATATTATATTCATACATCTAAATATTGGATTTCCTTTAATTGGATTACTCATCTTCTTTTCTTATTAACTTAAATATATGAAACGCTTAATTTTTCTCTTGTTTTTGACTGTATTATCTAGTTGTGACTCAGAACCTGCAAAAAAACGAGTAAGAAAGATTCCTAAAAAATTAAAATCAACAGTCGTTGATAGTACAAAAATTAAAGACTCTATTAAAATTGCAAAATTGATTGAATTTCAACAATCATTACTCTCAAATGAAAATGTAACTGAGAAGCTCACTGAGTTTGGGATTAAAAACAGAGAAACAAAAGTTAAAATTAAAACTAAATATGGATCTATAAGAATTAAACTTTATGAAGACACTCCTTTACATAGGGCTAATTTTATTATGCTAATAAAAAAAGGATACTTTGACTCTACCCTATTTTATAGAGTAATTGATAACTTTATGATTCAAGGAGGTAACTCCGATTCTGACGACATTGGTGAAAGAATGAAGAATATAGGTTTTTATACCATTCCAGAAGAAATGAAAAAACACCACATCCATAAACGTGGAGCCATCGCTATGGCTGTTCGAGATCAGTCGGACAGACCAATTGAAAAAAGACATCGAAATTCTAGTGCTTATAATTTTTACATTATACAGAAAGGACCTTTAACAGACTCTTATATGGATAAAATTGAAAAGAAATACAACATTAATATTCCCAAAACAAACAGAGCCGTTTATCGTAAAGAAGGAGGAAACCCTCACCTAGACAATGAATACACCGTTTTTGGAGAGGTCTACAGTGGTTTCAAAACAGTAGACAAAATAGCAAGTGTTCTTGTAGATGCTTATGACAGACCTAAAAGCGACATTTTTATTTCAGTTGAAATAATAGAGTAAAACCTTTATTTTCTTGACTAAAATTAATATTATTGCCTGACTTAACAATTCTAAATTATGGAGCAAATTCTAAATCAATTACTTTCTACCTCAAGTACTATTATTCTTCCTCATTTTGGAGCTATTATAAAAATAGGAGATGGCTATCAGTTCAATGAATTTTTAAAATACAATGATGGGAAGCTAATTGCTGCTATTGAAGAAAACAAAAGTATTTCTAAAGAAGAAGCGACAGAAGTAGTTTCGGACTATATTCGCTCTATAAAAGAAGCCTTAAATACAAACAAAAAATTTGATTTAGGAGTCATTGGTTCATTTGCTAAAAAAGGAGAGAAAGTCACTATTGTAAAAAATGATTCGACTAAATCCGTAAAAAAGAAAGAGGTTGCTGAGCCTAAAGAAAATAAAACAGTTTCTGAAAAAGAGACAAAAAAACCGATTAAATCTCCTAAAAAAGAAGAGGGAAAAATTGTTACAAATAAAGAAACAGCTCAAAAAAAAGAAGAATTAGCAAAAGCCTACACTTCGACCAACTTAGTTGTTGATAGAGCTATAGAAAGAATTTCAGGATTTAAAACAGTAGAAGAATTAGAAGCTTTTACTAAAGAAGAAAAAAGAGACGAGGTTTTAAAAGCGATCAGTAATAAAAAAGAATTGCTTTCGAAACCCAATACTACTGCTACTCCAACTTTAGAAAAGCCAAAAGCAACAACGCCTAAAGTTGAAGTAAAAAAAGAAGAAGAAAACAAAACAACCTCCTCTGGAACTGCTAAAAAAGAAGATTCAAAAGAGAAAAAAGAGAAAACAGCTAAAGAAGAGAAAGAGATTCGAAAGCCAATAGCTAAAAAAGAAGAAACCAAAGTTACTCCGGCAACTACTCCTAAAGTTGAAAAAGCTAAAGAGGAAAAAAAGAATGAAGAAACTCCTCTAGTAGCTCCTATTTCTAAAGAAACAAAAAAAGAAGCTCCTAAAACTGAAGCAACAACGATTAAAACTCCCACAACAAAAGCTCCTTCAAACAAAGAAGAAGACAAAATTGAGGAAGAGTTAATGGCAGGAGCAATCGTTATTGAAAAAGAAGCGAAGAAAAGAAAACGAAATCGTTTTATTCTTTGGGCGGCAATTTTATTACTATTAATTGGTTCAACTATTATAGGATACATAAAAAAGAATGAAATCTTATCTTTAATTAACAAAACAGAAATTACTGAAAACAAAAACTCAACTGGCGCTCATAAAAAAGAGAAACACGCTAAAAACAATAAAACAAAAGAAACACCAATAGAAGAAACTACGGCTTCTAATCCTCATGCTGAAGAGAATTCAGAAAACTATGAAACTGCTGATGAAACTAAAGCTGTTACCGTTGAAAATGAATCTATAAAAATTGAGGAAGAAGTAACCGAGCCTGAAGAGGAAACTACTGTCGTTGAAGAGGTTATTGAAGAAGTGAAAACGAGCACTAATAATGGAAAGTATAACATTATAGCAGGTGCTTTTTCTAGCGAAGACAATGCTAAAAGCTTAGTCTCTGAGCTGACTAAAAAAGGTTTCAGCAATGCCAAATCACTAGGTAAATACGGTAGTTTATACTTGGTAAGCATTGATAACTTCGACTCTAGAAACGATGCTAAATCTTCTTTATCTACCATTGAAGATAAAGGCTATAGTGGGTGGATTAAAAAGCTATAAGCTAATTCCTTTTATGCAGCACAGCTACTGGGAAATAAAACAATATTTTAGTCAAGTCGGTTACACTATAATTGGAAGTGGAATAGTAGGTATAAACACAGCGTTAACATTACGAAAACGCTTTCCTACAGCAAAAATAGTTATCCTTGAAAAGGGGTATTTGCCTGCGGGAGCAAGTAGTAAAAATGCAGGGTTTGCCTGTTTTGGAAGTCCTTCGGAACTACTAAGTGATTTAAAAACTAATTCTGAACAAGAAGTTTTTAACTTAGTTCATTTACGCTTGAAAGGTCTAGAGCGATTAATTCAAAACTGTGGCGCTAACATAATTGATTACCAAGTAAATGGAAGTTTTGAACTTTTTACTAAAAATGAAAGTCAATTATTTGAAGAATGCGATAATAAGTTAGGAACTTTAAACCAACTCCTCTACCCTATTTTTAACAAAAATACTTTTCTTAAAAGTGATGCTTCAATCGAAAAATTTGGATTTGAGAAGGTAAAACATTTAATTAAAAATCAGTTTGAAGGGCAAATAGATACCGGTAAAATGTTTACTCGATTGATTGAATTAGCAGAACAAAATAGCATTCAAATCATAAACGGAATTGAAGTCGAAGGTTTTGAAGAAAATAAGACCAACTGCACAGTTAGACTTGCTAATGGATTTTCTTACAGAACAGAAAAACTTTTCATTGCTACGAATGGTTTTTCGAATCAATTAATCCCAGAATTAAAGGTAAAACCTGCAAGAGCTCAGGTATTAATTACAAAACCAATTGAAAACCTTAAAATAAAGGGAACTTTCCATTTAGAAGAAGGCTATTATTACTTTAGAAATATAGATCACCGTATCCTTTTAGGCGGAGGAAGAAACTTAGCATTTGAAGAAGAAACAACAACAGAGTTAGAAACAACTCAAATCATTCAAGACAAGTTAGAATCACTATTAAAAACGACTATTTTACCAAGTCAAAATTTTGAAATTGAACACCGCTGGGCTGGCATCATGGGAGTTGGAGCAATTAAAAACCCAATCATAAAACAATTGTCTAATTCTGTTTACTGTGGTGTTAGAATGGGAGGAATGGGTGTTGCCATCGGTTCTATAGTTGGAGAACAATTAGCTGATTTAATGGAGTGAAGTATATAAAAAGTTAATCAGGGGGTAGCATTTGATTTATTTCTGAAAGAAGACAGATGTGAATATGGCAACAAAAAGCAATTAAAGTTGACAAAATTTAAAGATTACAATTACCTTTAAATTATTCAGTATACCTGATCATCTCTATAAAAAAGAAATATTATGAAATTAGGTGCATTTTCAATAAGTCTTGCAGTAAAAGACATTCATAAATCAAAAGAGTTCTATGAAAAATTAGGATTTAGCTACAAAGGTGGAAACATTGAACAAAATTGGATAGTTCTAAAAAATGAAAATGCTGTAATTGGTCTTTTCCAAGGAATGTTTGAGGACAATATCATCACATTCAATCCAGGTTGGGACAGTAACGCACAAAATTTAGAAGATTTTGACGACATTAGAACCATTCAAGATCACTTGAAAAAAAATGGTGTAAAACTGACTGGAGAAACAGATGAAAAGTCGACTGGCCCTGCACATGTTACTCTAAAAGATCCAGACGGAAATAATATCCTTATTGACCAACACAGATAAATAGAAAAACTATAAAATTCAGGTAAATAGGATTTCTTACTAATTCAATACCTACTTTACTTGCAACAGGTATACTCAAAATCTCATTGGCTAAAGAAAGACTTTTAATAGTATTTTTTTAATAAAAAGATTAACTAATATAATCGTTTTGGGAAAGGATAATTAATTCTTCTAGAAGATATAGATTGACAAATTTTCAACTTGACTTTTATGAATGAAAATTCAAAACAAAATTGTAAATTTGACTGATAGCAAACGCTATAAGCTTACTATTTAATATTACCATATATTATAAAGACAACCGAATGAAGCAAAAAAATACTTTAGTTTTGATCCTACCCCTTACTACTGAACTGAAGTGGTAAACATTTTCGAAACAATTATCTCTACTTTTTTAGAAAATCGTATTGGTATCTCGAATGAGTTTTTAAATGCAGATTTAGCATTTCAGCTAAAGTCAAATTTGATAGAACTTTATGAAAAAGAAGCATTAAAACAAGCTGGAATAGGAAATAAAACCTTACTAACTTTAGATAAAGATATAAGACGAGATAAAATCCACTGGCTAGACAAAAAACACCAAAACAAACATGAATCTGCTTTTTTTGAGTTGATAGATGACTTTGTTTCTTATTTAAATAAGACCTGTTATTCTGGAATAAAAAGTTACGAATTTCATTATACCTTATATGAAAAAGGCGCTTTTTACAAAAAGCACTTCGATCAATTTAAAACAGACGATAGCAGGGCGTTTTCTATGGTTATTTATTTAAACAAAGGATGGCAAGAAGGAAACGGTGGGGAGTTAAAAATTTACACCGAAACAGGGTTTGAAATGGTATCTCCTGACAATCAAAAATGTGTCTTTTTTAAAAGCAATGAGTTAGAACATGAAGTATTAGTGACTAATGAAACAAGAATGAGTATAACTGGATGGTTGAAGACCTCGATTTAGTTTTTGCTTATTCAACTTTTACAAATTAGGAAAAGGATAGAAACGACATCCTTTTTAGTTTCTAAAAAGATAAAGTGGATAGCCTGTTTCGTTTTTCACGAATTCCTCCAAATAAAAGCCTGCAATAATTTCCAATTGTAACGGATAAAGGATATTTTCGCAAGTTATTAGCAATACCTATCAATGAGTTTACAAGAAGAAATTAACAAGAGGAGAACCTTTGGAATTATTAGTCACCCAGATGCTGGTAAAACAACTTTAACTGAAAAGTTATTACTTTTTGGTGGAGCCATACAATCTGCAGGAGCGGTTAAGAATAATAAGATAAAGAAAACTGCTACTTCCGATTTTATGGAAATAGAAAAGCAAAGGGGAATTTCTGTAGCTACTTCTGTTATGGCTTTTAATTACAGAGGCAAACAAATCAATATCTTAGATACTCCTGGGCACAAGGATTTTGCTGAAGATACATATAGAACTTTGACCGCTGTTGATAGTGTGATTTTGGTGATTGATTGTGCAAATGGTGTTGAGGCACAAACAGAGCGTTTAATGGAAGTTTGTAGAATGCGAAATACACCTGTTATTGTTTTTATAAACAAGATGGATAGAGAAGGTCGCGACGCCTTTGATCTATTAGATGAATTAGAAGAAAAATTAGCGATAAAAGTAAAACCTATGAGTTGGCCTATTGGTATTGGAGCTTCTTTTAAAGGAGTTTACAACATGCATAGAGATACTTTAAATCTATTTAGTGGAAACAAAACACAAATAGAAAAAGAAATAGTCGAAATAAAAGATCTTGATGATCCATTATTGAACGATACCATTGGTGATAAAGATGCAGAAATGCTGAGAGAAGAAGTTGAATTAGTAAATGGTGTTTATGGTGATTTTGATCGTGAGACTTATTTATCTGGAGAGGTAGCTCCTGTTTATTTTGGGTCTGCTTTAAACAACTTTGGAGTTCAAGAGTTATTGAATTCTTTTGTAGAAATTTCTCCAACACCAAGAGGTAGAATTTCTGATAAAGGACCAGTAGAACCTACAGATAAAAACTTTAGTGGGTTTGTCTTTAAAATACATGCAAATATTGACCCTAAACATAGAGATCGTATTGCTTTTTTAAGAATTGTTTCAGGTGAATTTAAGCGTAATACTTTTTATAAGAATATACGTTTAGACAAAAAAGTAAAGTTTTCTAACCCTACAAGTTTTATGGCTTCTAGCAAAGAAATAATTGATGAAGCATATCCAGGAGACGTTATTGGTTTATATGATACGGGAACTTTTAAAATTGGAGATACTTTAACTACTGGCGAAGACTTTATGTATAAAGGAATCCCAAGTTTCTCTCCTGAACTATTTAGAGAAGTTCAAAATGATGATCCGATGAAGACGAAACAATTGGAGAAAGGGTTAGAACAATTGACTGATGAAGGAGTTGCTCAGCTATTTATTAAACAGCCAGGAAACAGAAAAATAATTGGTACAGTTGGTGAATTACAGTTTGAAGTCATTCAATATCGTTTAAAACACGAGTACAATGCTTCTTGTAGCTTTATGCACCGACCTCATCATAAAGCATGCTGGATAACTTCTGATAAACAAGCTGAAATTGATGAATTTGTAAGAAGGAAGAGTATGAATATTGCTTATGATAAAGAAGGAAATATTGTTTTCTTAGCAGACTCTCCTTTCTTATTGTCTCAAGCAGAATTAGACTATCCAGCAATAACATTTCATACAACTTCTGATTTTAAATTAGACTAAAAGGGAAGATTAATAGACTTAAAATAATTAGTTTAATTATTGCTTAGGACTTTTCAGTTTATTCCCTATATTCGTTAAGTATTATATTAAAATTTAATATTGTTTAGTATGCCTAATGAAAATGGAAAAATAAGAGAAGCTGCCCTAGAACTTTTCAATAGTAAAGGATTAGTAAACACGAGCCTAGAAAATATTCAAATGAAATCTGATGTTGAAAAAGCTACGTTAGAAAAGTTATATCCGACAAAGAAATCATTAGTTTCTGAAATCTATACGCTAGGAAAGAGTGAAATGCTAAAGTTTGTTTATGGAGAAGTGTTGGAAATCGAAGATTATCAAGACTTAATGCGTAAAGTATTTCATCAGTCAGTTTTGTGGGGAGTTAGCAATAGCGCTTTATTTAACTTTATGAATCAGGTTCAGTCTCATCCTTACCAATGGACAGACATTGCAGATGAAGTAATTTATCCTAGTGTAAACAAAAAATTAATGGCAAGAACTTCTAGTGCTATTAAGCAAGGTGTTATTAAAGAGTTTCCTATTGATTTCGTTATCCACTTTATGACGGGTATGCACGCTTCTTGTGTGTCTTACATACTATCTTTAAACACAATAACTGAAGACGAGTATTCAGATTTGATTGAGCCAATGTATCAAGCATGCTGGGATGCCTTCAAGAAATAACTTACCAATATTAAAGCCACAGTTGTACAATTACTGAATAGCGAACTAGGCTTTACCCCTACTTCTGATCAAAAAAAAGCTATTTCTAAATTAGCAGATTTTTTACTATCAACAAATTCAGAATCTGGATTTATACTTAAAGGTTACGCTGGAACAGGAAAAACAAGCTTAATTGGAGCTTTAGTTAAATCTTTAACAGCTTTAAAACGTAATGTGGTATTAATGGCCCCTACCGGTAGAGCGGCAAAAGTATTAAGTAAGCATAGTAATAAGATTGCTTATACCATTCACAAACAAATTTATTACCAGAACGAAAAAGAAGGTGCGTTAAACTTCACTAAAGGAAAAAACAACTTTCATAATGCTGTTTTCATTATAGATGAAGCCTCTATGGTGAACTCCGATGATGGTTTGAGCTCAGCATTTCTTGATAACGCAAGTCTACTAGATGACTTAATATCATATGTCTATTCTGGGGTCAATTGTAAATTAATATTTATTGGAGATAGTGCTCAGTTACCACCTGTTGGAACAAATGAAAGTCCTGCTTTAGACAAGGATAAACTAGAACGCAATTATCCATTAACCTTTACTTTGTCAGAGTTAAAGGAAGTGGTAAGGCAAGAGAAAGATAGTGGCATCTTATTTAATGCTACTAAAATAAGAAATCAGATAAGAAAAGAGTCTGGGTTTAAATTACTCTTGGATAGCCATTTTTCTGACTCTCCAGCAATAACGGGAATGGAATTGCAAGATGAATTAGAGTCGAGCATTAGTAAGTACGGAGTAGAAAATGTGATTATTATCTGTAGAAGCAATAAAAGGGCTAATATTTTCAATCAAGAAGTTAGGAGTCGCATTCTATGGATGGAAGAGAACATTTGTCCTCACGATTTATTGATGGTGGTTAAAAACAACTATTTCTGGTTAGATAAAAAATCGAAGGCTGGTTTTATTGCCAATGGAGATATCTTAGAAGTAAAGCAGATCTTAAAACATGAATACATTTATGGTTTTGATTTTGTTGATGCAGTAGTTCGATTTGTTGATAATGAAGATGAACCAGAGTTTAACTGTAAACTACTGTTAGAAACATTAACGGTAGAAAGTGCTGCCCTACCCCGAGAACGACTGAAGACCTTGTTCTATGAAATAGAGAAAGATTTTTATAACATTTCAAGTAAACGGAAACGGCAAGAAATGATTATGAAAACCCCTCACTTTAATGCACTACAAGTAAAGTTCTCTTATGCATTAACTTGTCATAAAGCTCAGGGAGGCCAATGGCCGGTAGCTTTTATAGATCAGGGCTATTTGACTGACGAAATGTTAAACAAGGAGTACTTAAGGTGGCTTTACACCGCTATTACAAGGGGAACAGATAAAATTTATTTTTTAAATTTTAATGAGCAATTTATTAAATAATCACCGATTAATTTTTCCGTTTTATTCATAACATATAATCCGAATAGCGTAATTAAGTAGAGCTGTATCATTACTACCCCCCTCCAAAACAAGTCAATACATTACATAGACATTAAAAATTATCAAAACAGAGGAAAAAGCAGCTGAAGGATTTTTTTATAAAAAAGTATCTCATATTATCTTTCCCAATCTATAATTAAGTTTTATTGTAAATTATATACTTACTTTTATAGCATGATAAAGTTTTTTTTATTAATAATATTAATCGCTTCGTTTAGCTCCAATTTTTCGCAGCATTTATTCTTGAACGGAACGATCTCGGGTTACTCATACAACCCCAATAATGGTTTAATTTCAAAAGGAGGCGACGTATCGCTTGAAGGAACGCTTAAAGGTGTTAAAATAGAGGTGCTGAAAAATGGAAAAACAATTAAAAAGGTAACCTCTAACACTAATGGGGGATTCAATTTAAAACTTCCTTTTGGAGCTCTTTATAAAATTCAATATTCAAAAAAAGGATACGAAATGGTTCGCTTTGAATTCAACTTAGCAAATTTAAAAGCTGAAGATAAAGATTTAACTTTTAAAAACTTTGAGCTGATACTAAATAATTATATTCAGTATAAGAAAAGCACAAAACTTGATATGGCTTTTCAAATTTTTTATGATACCAAAGTAATGAATTTTAACTTGGAGGAAAATGAATTTAAAATTGGAGGAATACTAAGTAGAAAAATGGATTATGATCCACTAATATCCTTAGTTAGAGTCTCTATAAAAAAAAATAAACCCTATTTATTTTCTAACAATAAAGCTGATAGAAAATTTAATAAAAACCTGCAATCAGAAGAATCAGCAGCAGTAAAGACGCTCCCATCAGAAGAAGAGGACTCGATTGATTTATCGAGTAACTTAAGCAATAAAACACTTAGCAAAGTTGGTCATAACAAGTCCATTGACAGTAAAATATCGTTGATAAAAGAGTTAAAGATTCAGTTAGAGAAAGACAAATTAGCTGCGTCTACACCCGAAGAATTTGCTTTGATAAAGGAAAGGGAAGCATTGATTTTAGCACTTTCAAATGAGCTAGAATTATCTAAAGAAATCATCTCGTATAAGGAAGACCAGTTACAAGTAAAAAGTAAACAATTTTGGATGTTAATGTTTATGTTTATACTGGTATTAGGTACAGGAGTATATGTCTTTTTATCTATGCGTAAAAAACAACAACTTAACTTGAAAATTATAGCACAAGGAAATCGAATTATTTCGAGTATAAACTATGCTGAAAAAATCCAATCGGCTATATTACCAAGCATATCAGCTGTCCAAAAAATCATTCCAAATTCCTTTGTGCTTTTCAAACCGAAAGATGTAGTAAGTGGTGATTTTTATTGGGTAAAAGAAGTTGATGGAAAAATTGTTGTTGCGGCAATTGATTGCACAGGACATGGTGTGCCTGGAGCATTTATGTCTATGATTGGAATGACACTTCTAAATCAAATCGTTTTGATTGAAAGAAACGTCAATCCAGAATCTATATTAGAAGAATTAAATAAAAAAATCGTAAAATCTCTTAAGCAAGACCCGTTAGACCCTTTTTCAAGTCAAGATGGAATGGATATGTCTATTGCTGTATTTGATAAGAAAACATCTGAGCTAACCTACGCTGGTGCAATGAACTCAATTTTCATGGTATCAAATGGAAAGGTCACTGAATTGGAAGTAGATAAATCTAGTATAGGAGGATTTTCTTATATCAGTAAAGGTCAAAAATATTCTAATAAAGTCATTAAGATTAATAAAACAGAATCATTATACCTCATGAGTGACGGATTTATGGATCAGTTTGGAGGGGAATTGAATGAAAAGTATAATTTAAAAAGATTAGAGCAATTGTTGTTAAGCATAGAGAAAGACACCATGAAAGCTCAAAAATCTAAAATTGAAAAAGCATTGAATGATTGGAAAGGCATTCAACCGCAAACAGATGACATACTCGTTATGGGATTAACTTTGGCTAACTAGTTCAAAAGGTAGGTCAAGGAACTCTTTAAATTCTTCGCCTTTGTTTTCCATTATCGTATCATCAGATTTGTACTTCCATATTACTTTATATTCGCCTTTTGGATTGTCTTTATACTTCTTATTAAGTAAATTAAACATCGCATAAATCATCTTAACAGAACTTGAGTTAATGTACTCTAATTCTGTTTCCATTATAAGTTTATCAGTACCAGGAATGAACTCTTCTAGTTTTTTATAAATAGGAAAATAAAATTCAGCAGGATTTTCAGGAAAAGTTTTCCCTTTAATCAACAAAAGATTAGAGACAGATGTATAACTAACCTCAGGAGTGTCTTCAGTATGACTTATCTTAAAATCTTCCATAATCAAGTATTTAATTTTACTGAGATTGTCAAAAAACAAGAGTCATCAGAGACAGGTGAAGTTATACAAGTCAAAGGATTTTTGGATTCTTTAAGAATTTCAATCAATCCTATATCACCTGATTTTTTTTCACCAAAACTTACTTCTTCAGTCAATCTTTGTTTGTATAAAGATAATAACTCTTTTGGTAATAATTTATTTAAATCCTCAATCCTTTTTGTTGTGATTGCGGCATTTTCAATTGAAGAGAGGTTCTGCGAACTGAAATAGAAATAGTCTTTATACTCCTGTACATAAAAAAGACCTGGAACATCACCATTTTCATTAGACAGTCCGTGTTTGTATATGTTTTGAATCAATTCAACAAAAATATAAAAGAGATTTGTATTGTGGTGTTGTCCTTCACTATTCGCTTTATTCTCCAATACGGAAGACAACTGAATAAATGTATCATGATTGAAAAGTCCCTTTCTAAGGAATAGAATATTTTCTTCGAGACACATTTTCCTTAATATATTCGTGTCTAATGTATTTGCTTTTATGTTCGCCTCTTTATCTTCATTAAAATAAATGTCAAAATGAACATAAGAAATATCGTCTTCTTTTTTTGAAAAACAGAAATCAAATTGACTTCCTGTTTTTCTCATTATTTGAATAAGTCCTAATCCAGCACCACCCGCCTCTGTCGATACATTATTAGAAAGGACATTGAAAAACTCAGATTTAAGATTGTCCTTATCTAATTGCGCTAGTCTATTGAGGTCAATTTCTAGTTTATCAACTTTACCGTTTTCAATAGAATTTGTTGTGCTAATAGTAATTTCAGAACCTGTTTTTAACATGGCAAAACAACCTTCTTTCAATTTGGAGATTACGTTCTCTTCACTTTTCTCGTATCCATGTCTTACGATATTTTGAAAACTTTCGGCAACCAAAAAAGACATTTTTTTACTGCTTTTTTTATTGTCAATTTGTGAGTCTGTAACATAACTAATTATGGGGTAAGTTAGAGAATCATCAAAATATCCACTAATGAGCAGGCAATCCTCCACTTCGGATAAAAGTTCGGCTATGTCTGTATTTGAATTCATAAAATAATTAAGACTGCTCTAAAGATATTATTTTAGATGACATCTTCTATACAAAATTGACTAGAGATGATATAAAATTGATGAATAATAATATAATTTAATCAATTAGGGCATAATTATTCAGATTAATCGACAGATTGGAACTATTAACCTAAAAAATCTAAAGAAAGCTTATTATAGATGGCTTTGAAACGCTTCAAGAAGAACAGTTAAAGCTCATTAATTACTATATTCTTTTACTTTCTTATTCATTACATTAAACCACAATGGAGGAAATAATGAAAGTAACATCATTCCAGGGTAACCTGTAGGCATTTGCGGACTATTATCAAAAGAGCGTAACACTTGGTATTTACGGCTAGCAATAAAATGATGATCTGAATGACGAGACAACTCAAACAATACTAGTCTTCCTATTGGGTGATTTGAGTTCCATGAGTGAGTGGGTAAAGTTCTTTCATACTTATCGTTTTTCTTTTTCTTACGTCTTAATCCATAATGTTCTATGTAGTTAACGGTTTCTAATAGCAATATTCCTATAAAAGCGCCTGCAATAAAAAATAGTAAAGTATTCAGACCAAATAAAACTCCAATGACCAACAACAAGAGACCTTGAATAATTTGATAAACTAGCATTTCGTTCTTTATGCTCCAAAAAGCATATTTGTTACGCTTTAAATTTTCTTTTTCTAGTTGCCAAGCAGAAACCCAACTTCCGTAGATGGACCTAAAATAAAAAGCATAAACCGACTCTCCTAAACGACTAGACGCAGGGTCTTCGTCTGTTGACACATTTTTATGATGCCCTCTATTATGCTCAATAAAGAAATGCATATAAAGAGAAGTCAATAATAATAGCTTACTCATTGTTTGTTCTTTCTTTGTTAGTCGATGACCTAACTCATGAGCAACGTTTATACCTAATACCCCACAAGACATTCCAAAAGCTGTTGCCGCTCCTATTTTATAGATTAAAGTGGCGTCTTCGCTGCTAATCTGAATTAAAAAATAAATTAATAAAAAATATTGTATGGGGACAATACTAAATACAATCCAATCATACAATTTATCTTCTAATGCTATTTTTTCCTCAGCCTCATCCATATTTTTTTCATCTTCTTTTGTAAATAATTCAAAAAAGGGAATAATTACAAATAGAATAATAACAGTGGAAAAGGCCCAATAATTTTTGGAGTATAAAGCTAAAAAAACCAATACAGGGGTAACGTATGCCGAAATATATTTAATTGCTTTCCATTTCATCTTAATTCACCTTTAATGTTAGTTCTCTACAAATATGAATTTATTTTTCAAGTTATTTTAGACGCTTCCGTCCAAAATCAAACTACTACGACTGCTTAAGTCCTTTAATCATTAATTTAATCTCTGACCAATAAGCCAATAACCACTCTCTTGTTAGTGACTCGTCTGTAATTCTTAAATAAAAGTTCTCGACCGCCAAATTTAACACCACTTGAGCTAGTGATTCGTTTTTCTCTAGTCCTAAAGGCTTAGACCATATTTTCAGAAAAGCTTTTTCAACTGGCTTGTTTGCTTTTTCAAAACACTCTTGGTAACCTACCAACCCTCTATTAATTCTTAACTGTCTATTGAATAATAAATCTTCTTTAATATCTAATAATAAGTCTAAAAAATCAGGAACCATCACTTGACATTCCTTTGCTTTAACAGCTATTTCATCTGATTTTGCTATATGGTAACGAAGTAAAAGATTAATAAACACTTCTAAATCAGCAAAATGATGATAGAAGGAAGACTTACTTTTATTTACCCTCTTAGCAATGACCTCAACCTTTAAGGCAGAAGGTCCGTGCTTTGAAAAAAGATCATAGCCTACTTCAATCCATGGTTGTTTTCTGTCTTTAGTCATCCTTGCTACTCCACGATCAAAACTTCTCTTTCAACTCCTTCGATAGCTAAAAAATAAATCCCTTTTGTTAAACTTTGTGTATTAAGCGCTAACTGAAGTAAAGCTCCATTAAATTGTTTCTTTTGAATTAGTTTCCCCATCACATCATAAATAGAAACAGTTGGGTTATGTTTAGTGTGATTAAAGTCTAAGTAAACTAAACCATTTGTCGGATTAGGATAAAGTGACATTGAAGACATCAACTCCTCTTCAATATCCGTCTGAGCAGGATCATAGAGATTTACATTATCTATATAAATATTATTTCCACCTCCAGCAGTTAGTTCAAACTTGACCATTAACTCACCCGAATAGTAACTAGAGTTTATATTTGTTATCGCAATATTCTCCCAGTCATCATCTGTTGGAATAAAAACTGTAGAAACAGAATCTGGAACCGTTGGTAATGAAAAAGAAGAAATCGTTTTTCTTGTCGCCCAGTTGACACCACAATCATTACTTACGAAAACTTTTAATTGGTCATTTGATGAACTTGTTTTTTTAGCAAAAGCATAGTCAAAACTTAAAACCATATCGTTTGCATTAGAAGCATCTATAGGCTTTGTATAAAGATTTGTTTTACGACCAGAAAAATCATCGAAATTAGAAAGCATTACACTTTTACTACTGTTCTTTCCTACTGTTGTTGAAATTTCCCAAGTATCAGAAATATCATCAGTAAACCAATGAGAATCATTTATGTCATTTAGAGGTTCAAAATCTTCTACTAACCCATTTCGACCTGAAGGAGACTCAAAAACTTCAATGTAATTTGTCTTAATGATGCTATCTGAAACCAATCCATTTGAGACCACCAATTTAACCTCATACACTCCTGGTGTAGTATAGGTTACTGCTACATTAGGATCTGAAGAGACTGCTGGAGATCCACCTTCGAAAAACCAAGTTCTATTTATTACACTTTGTGAAGAAACATCAGTATAATTAATCATTTCTCCAGTACGGAAATAACGTTTATCAGCTTCAAAGTCAATAGTACAAATTGTAGCATTATCTATTATACCAGTTGCGATTAAATTAGCATTTGTCCATAAATTATTTCTGTTAGCAATTGGAGAATTAAGCGTTGCATGCATTCTAACTTTCTGACCTTCAGTAAACATACTATTCAAATAAGTATATTCCATAAAGTTCTGCATGTTATCTGCAGAACCACAACTAGAACTATTCAAACTCATTGTTTGGTTACCAATGGTATTAGGCGTATCCATTACTCCATCATCGAAAGCACAGTTCCCAACATCCCCAACAGGCAAACAAGGATAATTAGGAACATTATTCCCTCCCCAAATGTGTTGTAAATTTAAAAAGTGTCCTACTTCATGAACAATTACTCTTGCTCCTAAAACACTACCAGTACCGATAGTGCCGATATAACTATGTTGCATTACAATACCATCCCATTCAGGAATGGTATCAGCAGGAGAAGGCATCATTGCATGTCCTGCTAAACCAGCAGCTTGATTGCATATATATATATTAAGGTACTTAGAAGGATCCCAATGAACAATATCTTTTACATAGTGTAACCCAGTATAAGTACTAGAGTCAATGTGTCTTGTAATTCCACTTGTACAGTTTCCATTAGGATCTAACTGTGCTAATTTAAAAGCAATTTCACAGTCCACAGCCATCTCTTTAAAAGGAGAAACTAAATTTGCTGTATCTGGATTACTTTTTTGGTAACCTTCATTTAAAATCTTTAAACCGTCTAGGATTTGAGCAGTAGAAACATTCTCGGGGCCATTATTATGGACGACATGAAAAACAACTGGAATGGTGTAAGAAATAGCTCCTTTATTTAAATTATTGCTATTATAACTCTGGGTAAACTGTTGTGTAAAGGCTTCTAGTTCTTGATGATTTTGAATGATTTTTTGATGAATTCCTAAATTATTTAAAAATAATTGTTGATGCATCTCATCTGTCCCACATTGATGATTTTGAGCATTATTAAATTTACAAAAAACTATTGTCAGAATAAGTAGAGATAAATATTTCATTGATTTATTATTTAAAATAATAAATCAAATATAAGTCTAATTTTAAACTTACTCAATTTGAAGAATTATAATCTATCATTCACTTTTAAAATAGAAGCTTAAACCTTATATTCGCATACGGAAAATTACACATAAACTATGTCTACAGTAAATAAAAAACAAGAACTTATCTTCAATAAAAACGAAGATGAAATGAAATTAAAAGTTTCTGCTCTCGGTCGTAAAATGGAAACCATTGCATTAGGTGGTGGAAAGAAAAAGATAGAGAAGCATCATGCTAAAGGCAAAATGACTGCTAGAGAGCGTGTAGATGCTTTACTAGATGAGGGTGCGAATCGAATAGAGATTGGAGGTTTTGCAGGGTATGGAATGTACGAAGAGCATGGAGGTTGTCCTTCTGCTGGAGTTGTTGTTGTGATGGGCTATGTTTCTGGAAAACAATGTATTGTTGTTGCTAATGATGCCACTGTAAAAGCAGGAGCTTGGTTTCCAATTACAGGTAAAAAGAATTTAAGAGCCCAAGAGATTGCAATGGAAAATAAAATTCCAATTATATACTTAGTAGATAGCGCTGGGGTGTTCTTACCAATGCAAGATGAAATTTTTCCAGACAAAGAAAACTTTGGTCGTATTTTTAGAAACAATGCTGTAATGAGTAGCATGGGTATTACTCAAATTGCTGCTGTTATGGGTAGCTGTGTAGCAGGTGGTGCATACTTACCAATTATGAGTGATGAATCACTTATTGTAGATAAAACTGGCAGTATCTTTTTAGCAGGTTCTTATTTAGTAAAAGCAGCTATTGGAGAAAACATAGACAATGAAACGTTAGGAGGAGCAACTACTCACACAGAAATAAGCGGTGTTTGTGATTATAAAAGTCCAGATGATGCTACTTGCTTGAAGACCATAAGAGATATTATGGATAAAATAGGAAGTACAGAAAAAGCTGGGTTTGATCGAAAAAAAGCAGCTAAACCTAAATTAGAAGAACAAGAGATTTACGGAATATTTCCAGAAGAAAGAAATACGCCTTACCAAACGCTTTCCATAATCGAACGATTAGTTGATAATTCTGAGTTTACAGAATATAAAGAAGGTTATGGTAAAACAATAACTTGTGGCTATGCTAGAATAGATGGCTGGGCTGTAGGAATCGTGGCTAACAACCGTGAAGTCATTAAAAGTAAGAAAGGAGAAATACAATTTGGAGGAGTAATTTATAGTGACAGTGCTGATAAAGCTGCTCGATTCATCATGAACTGTAACCAAAAGAAAGTTCCTTTAGTCTTCTTACAAGACGTTAGTGGATTTATGGTTGGTTCTCGTTCTGAACATGGTGGAATTATTAAGGATGGTGCTAAATTAGTTAGTGCTATGGCAAATTCTGTTGTTCCTAAGTTTACTGTTATTTTAGGGAACTCATATGGGGCTGGTAACTACGCAATGTGTGGTAAAGCTTACGACCCTCGTTTAATTGTTGGTTGGCCAACTGCTCAAGTTGCTGTAATGGGAGGCGCACAAGCTGCAAAAGTGTTACTACAAATTGAAGTTGCTAGTAAAAAAGCAAAAGGAGAAGCGTTAACCGAAAAAGAAGAAAAAGATTTATTTAATAGAGTTAAAGCTAAATACGATGAGCAAACAACACCTTTGTATGCTGCTTCTAGAATTTGGTTAGATGACATTATAGATCCATTAGATACTCGTAAATGGGTATCTATGGGAATTGAAGCAGCAAACAATGCTCCAATCGAAAAGCCATATAATGTTGGAGTAATGCAAACTTGATTTTAAACAAAATGTAAAAACTAAAAAGGCGAATAAAATATTTTATTCGCCTTTTTTGCTTTAATATTAATATATCCCGTCCGATACTACTTTCTTAACTCGACCTACTTCTCCAGAATGCAATCGAACTTTTATACCATGGTGATGATTAGGTGATTTAGTCAGCAACTTTTCTACCACTCCTTCTGTTAACTCTCCAGAACGTTGGTGATGCTTTTGTACAATTTCTACTTCGTAGCCTTCTTTTATATTTGCTCGGATCGTTCCGTCTTGCTGATTTGGTTTCATTTTTATTATTTAGGATTCAAAGTTAAGACCCTTTTCTATAATTCCTAAATAAATAACATATGAGTCCTTTCTCCATCTGCTCTTTCATAAAAATCACCAACAGTGAGTACTCCGTCCAAATCATCTATTAAGTCTTCTTTTTTAATTTTAAACATATCCATAGCCAATTTACATGCCCATAATTTAGTCCCAGCTGCAGAAAGCATTTCAAGAAATTCATCTACAGGTGGAATGTCTAATTTTTCCATTTCTGACTTCATCATTTTTGTTGCAAATGCTTCCATACCTGGAAGTCCTCCCAAAAGCGTAGGAATATGCATAGCAGGGTTTCCAACAGTTGCAACATGAAGTTTTTTTAATTTATCTTTTTGTATGGCTTCTAAACCAAAGAAAGTAAAGAATATTTCTGACTCTATCCCATCCATTCTAGCACCGTTTGCTAGAATAAAGCAAGCATAAACGTTTTCTATTGTTGCCTTAGATAAGATCAACATCATTTTCTTAACTGGTAATTTTTCTTGCTTATCCATGATAATAATTTTATTGTTTATATTAAATACAACTGACAGGTTTAGGTGTTCCCGCAATTTTGCTAGCAGTTTTCAAAGGTGCTTTTGGAAATAACTGATAAAATTCTTTAATCGTAACTATTCCACTTTTTCCAACCTTCCTGATGGTAATGGCTGTTTCATTCTTACACTGCTCTTGTAAATAACTTAATACTTCCCAGTGTTTTTCTGTCAGCTCTATACTTTCTTCTTTTGCTAATGCTAAAGCTATTTCTTTGTTCCATTGATTAAGGTCTTCCATAAAACCTTGATCGTTACACTTCACCGAGTATCCTGCAATCGTTTTTTCACTCATTTTCTTTTTATTTCTTATTTATTTGTTTCCCTTCTGTTTTCATTTTACTAGGTACAAAAGGAATTGGTATTCCTTTGATCAGAATGTTCCAATAAATCCATCTAAATGCTAGTTTACCCCAATGATTTATTCTACTTTCTTTTAGTAATTGTAGCGGCCCAATTCCAGGAATAGGAAATGTTCCTTTAACTGGTTCTTGTTCGTAATTAAAGTCGATTAATAAGGCTTTACCATTTCCTGTTTCTATAAAACAATTTGAATGGCCATCAAAATCTGGACTCACAGCTTTTCCTTCAATGAACCTCATAATATTATCGACTACTATCTCTGCTTCAAAATGTGCAACTGCTCCAGCTTTAGAAGCTGGAATATCTGTAGCATCTCCAATAACAAAAATATTCTCTTTTACTTTACTTTGTAAGGTATTCTTATCTGTTGGAACAAAATTTAAGTCGTCTCCTATTCCAGACCTAAGAATTACTTCATCTCCCATATTGGTTGGAACAGTAACAAGTAAATCATAATCTACCGTTCTTTCTCCATAATCTACTATTTGGCTCTTTTCAGTATCTACTTTTTCTATGTTGAAGTCAGAAACAATTTTTATTTGCTTTGATTCTAATAAATATTCTAATTCTTTGGCGGCTACAGGTTTAGTAAAAGCGCCTGACATTGGAGTTACATAAGTAATCTCAACCTTTTCACGCATGTTTTTCTTTCGAAAGAATTCATCTGCTAGAAATGCAAATTCTAATGGAGCTACTGGACATTTAATTGGCATTTCACAAATATGAATAACTAGCTTCCCTCCTTCCCAAGTTCTCATTTTATTTCTAAGGTTTAGTGCACCGTCAAAAGTATAAAAATCGAAGATAGACTTATACCACTCTGTCCCTTCCATACCTTGAATCTCTTGCGGAGCAATGTGACTACCTGTTGCAATTATTAATAAATCATAATTGATTTCCTTACCATTTACTAATAATACTTTATTTTCATCAGCTACAATTTGTTGAACATCTTCATTCAATAATTGTATATTTTTTGGAATAAATTTATCAATCTTTTTAACTACTTGTTCTGGTGTGTAGCGATCGAAAGGCAAAAATAAGAACCCTGGCTGATAATAATGCTTTTGTTCTTTATCGATAATTGTAATTTCCCATTCTTCAGCCTTCAATTTTTTATTCAATTGATTCGCCATGATAGTCCCTGCTGTTCCTGCTCCTAAAATTACTAGCTTTTTTTTCATTTTTACAATTTCAATTCTACATACAAATGTAGTTTTGTAAAATCAAATTAAGAGAAGCCATTATCATTTTAGGATATGTTTCTAATCATGTTTCTTGGCAAATAACAGAAATAAATTAATTGCGTTTAGCAACCGAAAACTCCTCTTTCAAATACTCTCTATTTATTCTATGATGAAACTTTAATTGCTGCTTTCCTTTTACATAAGAAGCTTTATAAAATTGATAGTAATCTGGTACAATTAATATCCCTAAACTCATAACAACATACAAGTATAAACTACGTTTTCCATTACCAAACAGTAAAAACTGCAGTCCTATTTCTTCCTTTACAGAAGTACCATAGTTACAAACTACATGAAAAACATCGTGAGATTCATGTTTGGGTAAAAACTCAAAATTATTGGTCGATAGAAAGACTCCAACTTGATGACCTAAAGTTCCTTTTGGATACTTCAGTAAATCAGTAGAACTCAAACCCCAAGCTGGTTGACTTCTTTTAAATAAAGCTGCATAAGGTCCTGCACTTTTTTGAAATAAAAAATGACATAGTTTCTCTCTATTATTCATCTTGTAATTTATTTTACTGGTTTAATCACCTTGTTAATTAAAAACTTGTTGGTCTATTCTTCTATCGTAATTTCGAAATTCAAGCGCCAATAATTCTCACTTCTCCAAGGGATATTGATTTCGTTTAGGTCTGGAAATTCTCAGTTCATAAACTTTACAGTTTCTTATTTTTTAAATAATGAAATACTCTTCTTTAGTATTTTCTTCTGCTGATTGAGGACTTCTTAATAGCTTGATTGTCCAATAAATTATATTCAATAAAAAACCAAATAAAATGGTAACTCCCCACGTCCTAGGATGTTCAAATGGGTTGATAACTCTGTCGGATATATCGAATAATAAGTGACTAGGGCTATTGATCACATCCCAACTATTCCATCTTAAAAAACGACCCAAGTAAACTCCAAAAGAGGCCATAAATAAAATAATAGAACTCAATACAGCAACTTGGTTATTAGAAAAAATATTAGAGTATAATTTTTCTATTTTCATAAGGCTTAAAAAACCAAATAATAACCCTGTCCATGCGAATGAAACAATCAAAATTAAATCGAACCATTTAGGTACTGATGTTTCTATTCTTAAATGGAACAAATCGGTAAGGATATAAGGAGCGTTTGGAAAAAAAAGCAACCATGCTATAGACACACCTACAATTTTAAACTGTTGAAGTCTGCCCCTTTTTCGACTAGAAATGGAAGAGGTTAAAAAATAAGGAATTGCGGCTAAAAATAAATTCCAATTTAAAAACAGAAAATAAGAAGTGCCTGAAACTATAACTCTGGAAACAGATAAAAAGAAACAAAAAGCAGACATTAAGACTAGTAAAATAGTCAATTTTTGGTTGGTTGATAATTTTTGTTTTAAGTTCATAAGATTAGATTTGAAATTTTGGGAATAAATATGACTAGACCGATTATTGCTGAAAAAAAAGAAAGAATCAAAACTGCTCCAGCCATGGCATCTTTAACTTTCTTGATCGTGTTATTGTAACTTTGAGCTACTTCGTCGGCTAATAATTCTATAGCTGTATTCATTAATTCGGCACTTAAAACTAAACCTATTAAAAGTAGAATAATGACCCATTCTAGTGTTGTTAATGATAATATAAAACCAAAAATAAATACTAAAAAAGCTATTACTATATGTGTT
>JAGXIB010000232.1 GCA_024635865.1 Flavobacteriales bacterium | reverse complement strand
CGTATTAGTTGAGCAAGCTGGAGAAAACAAAACAACATCTTTCTCTTTACTAGCTTGATCAGCTAAAAAAACAGCTTCTTCTAAAGTACTTTTATGAGCATAACCTTCTACGATTCCTGCCAAAGTGTATTTAATATTTGTCTCATAATCACCATAACAAATAATCGTTTTCACCTTATATCGAGCTAATTTTTCGAAAATAGAATAGTCCTTATCTAACGTCGATGACTCTACAATCCATATAATAGGTTGTTCTATCAAAGACAAAGCATAATGAGTAGACTCTAAATCTGTCGCTTTAGAATCGTTAATCCATTCTACCCCATTAACTACTCCTAATGACTCTAGTCGATAATCCATATCTGAAAAGGAGGCTAAACTTCTTTTTCGAGCTTCGAGTAATTCTTTATTTATTAATTTTGTTCTATTCATAATTGTACTTTTTATTTATGCTGCGGTTGAAGTAATAACCCCTGCACTTTCTAAGATTCCTAAAAATATTGCCAACCCAATAAAAGCTAATAAAGGCAAAGCTACTAACCTCCAAATTGCTCTATTTTTTCTTTTCTTATTTTCTTTATTTTGTTTCATTACAAGAATATTAAAGATAGTCGCTGGGATAATAAAGAATGGAAATAAAACGGTTGCCCAAGTAAATACATTACTTAAAATTCTAGTTCTTTTTTCTGCCTTAACTTGGATCAAAATCTTTTCACTCTCGGGCAAATCATTAAATTCTTTCTGCCTTTTTTCTTTTCCTTTTTGAATTTTTTTAGACGCATTAACAACAGGCTTCTCTAATGCTTTACCAACTGCTAATATTGCAGAAACAACTAAAGATATTAAGCCTAAAGAAACCATAATAGAACCTATATAAATTAAGACATCAGCCCCACCTAACAACCAAGAAAAAAAACCGACTCCAAACAAAACAACCCCTACAATCAATAAAACAAAACCTATTGTAAAGAGAAGCCCTGCTATAGTATAAACTGTACTTGTCTTATCATAGCGCTTCTTTTTTGAAAAAAATATACTTTTTTTTACTTCAAACTCACTATCATTTACAACAACTCTTCTTCCTTCCTTCAAGTTCAATTCGTTAATTGCTTTTTCTAAAACAGAGCGCACCTCTATCAACTCATTTTTCTTTATTGAAGCTGACAAAGTTTCATTTTTTGCTTCGACCTCAATTTTACTATCGACCTGAACAGTATCCTGCTCTATAATATCTTTAAATTTTGTTTCAACCAGATCCAACTCTTCTGTACTTTCTATCTCTTTTTTTTCTGTTTTTTTCTTAAGACTTAAATGATACCCTTTTTTATACTTTCGCTTTTGTAAGAAACCATTATGTACAACATCATGACTTGAAGAACAAGACGCCAAAATTGAAATAACTAATAATAATACTACATTTTTCATAATCCTAACCTGCTGTGTATACATCATTGGCTAAAGCTGACTGAAGAAGTATAACCAAAGCTGCGAAAACAAAAACTATCCCACCGAACAAAAAAATAAAAGGCAGAAGTTGAATACCTGACAAAAGAAAGCCTATCAAAATAGAAACAACTCCAATTGCAAAAGCATATAACGCCTTTTTTTTCAATCTTTTCTTGTTATCATTATTTAACGACTCGTTTGTCTCAATAGTTTTTCCTCCCCCTAACACTTCAAGAGATTTTAATAGCTTACTAAGCGATTTAGCAATAATAATGGTTAGTGGAATTAACAACAAAATAAAAACTATTGCTAAACCTAAAGACCATGTAATTATAGTAGGACCAGCATTTTGAGCTTCAAAGATTAATGCCGCAATAACAGTAAACAACATTAAGAAACCTATTAGCAAAAAGATAAAAACCTTTTTAGCTTGTTGATTAAACTCTTTTGATTTATTTATTTGTTCTTTACCAATTTTTTGTAATCTATTCAAGATATGAATGCCAAATAGGAAAGGAATTAACATAATCCCAATAACCGAAATAATCCTATTCGTTTTATAAACCTCTTCTTCTTCATTAAAAAAACTTGAAAACTTTACCGGTTTTTGTTCATTAAAAAACGCTAAAGCTTTATTAACTGGAGAAGAAACAGATACATTAGTCAAGTCTTCATTTTGAGAACTTGCCGATACAACTAACTCTTCTTCTACAAACTGACTATCAATTTTTACAATGTCATTTAATTCAACTGGAACTAATTTTTCACTCTCTTTTGTCTTAATCAAAACTAATTTATCTTCTTTTTCTACTGCTACAGTTTCATAATCAGCTTTCTTTATTTTCTTTTTAAAACTTAAATTATAACCTTTACTATACTTCTTCTTTTGTAAGAAACCATTGTGCACAACATCATGACTCGACGAGCAAGCAGCTAAAACAAGAACAAGTAGTAGCATTATTCCATTTTTCATAATTCCATTTTTTATAGTTTTCAACTATAAAAGTAAAGTAAGAGGTACTATAAGTTATACAATAACCTAAGTGAAACCCCGAGATGAAAACAAGTTAAACATTTCATTAATAATCGATTAAGTCACTTAAACCTTAGTTTTAAAGTCCTCTTACCGCTTTTTTAAACTGGTTTCCTCTGTCTTCATAATTATCGAACAAGTCAAAACTTGCACAAGCTGGAGACAACAACACATTATATCCTTTTTTAGCTAAACGATAAGATAAAGCGACTGCTTCTAGAGCAGAAGACGCATCATAAATTCCCTCAACTACATCTCCAAAAGCTTCATGTAATTTTGCATTATCAGTACCTAAACAAATAATCCCCTTTACTTTTTGCTTTACTAAAGCGTGCAACATGGTATAATCATTCCCTTTATCAACGCCACCTGCAATCCAAATAGTAGGTTTATCCATACTTTCTAGCGCATACCAAGTAGAATTTACATTTGTTGCCTTAGAATCATTTATAAACTCTATCCCATGAACAGAAACGACAGGTTCTAAACGGTGTTCAATATTTTGAAAGTCTGAAAGGCTTTCTCTTACTAACTCTTTTCTAATTTTAAGGATACTACCAGTAATACCAGATGCCATAGAGTTGTAGGCATTGTGTTTTCCTTGTTGTGCTAAATCGTGAATTGACATTGTTGTTTGTTGTTGTTTGTTGTTGTTAATTAAAATATTTATTTGTTGTTCGTTGTCGAGCCATCCGCCTTCCTCTAGTTGTTGCTCTAGCGTAAATGGAAATTGTTTAGCTCTAATTTGTTTGTTGTTAATCTTACTCGTGATTAATTCATCATCCATACAGTAAATGAAATAATCCTCTTCTGTTTGGTTTTGAATAATTCTGAATTTACTTTCAGCATAATTATCCATGTTGTAGTCGTATCGGTCTAAGTGGTCTGGAGTAATGTTTAATAGAATTGCTATTTCTGCTTTAAAATCAAACATCCCATCTAACTGGAAACTGCTTAACTCTATCACATAATATTCATGAGGATCCTCTGCTACTAGCTTGGCAAAACTCTCTCCAACATTCCCACAAACAGCTACGTCAAGTCCTGCTTTTTGTAATACGTGGTAAGTCATTAATGCTGTTGTCGTTTTCCCATTACTTCCAGTAATACAGATTTTAGTCGCCTGAGTATACCTCCCTGCAAACTCTATCTCAGAGATAACAGGAATTCCTTTTTCTCTTAACTCTACTATTAAAGCGACAGTATCTGGAATACCAGGACTTTTAATCACCTCATCAGCTGCAAATACTCTATCTAAAGAATGCCCGTTTTCTTCCCATTCGAGTTCGTAAGCATCTAAGTCAGTTTTGTATTTATCTTTTAATAAACCATTATCTGACACCAAAACTTTAAAGCCTTGCTTTTGAGCTAAGATTGCAGCACCTACTCCACTCTCTCCACCTCCAAGTATTACGATATTTTTCTTTGCAGTTTTCACAGTTAACCTATCTTAATTTTAGCGTTACAATAGATAATACAGCAGCCATAATTCCTATGATCCAAAAACGAGAAACTATTTTAGCTTCATGTATTCCTTTTTTCTGATAATGATGATGCAATGGAGCCATTAAGAAAATTCTCTTTCCTTCTCCATATCGTTTTTTTGTATATTTAAAATATCCCACTTGTAGCATTACAGAAACGTTCTCAGCCAAAAACACAAAAGCAAAGATTGGAATCAAAAGTTCTTTACGAATTGCGATTGCAAACACAGCGATAATTCCTCCTAAGGCTAAACTTCCAGTATCTCCCATAAAGACTTTTGCGGGGTATGAGTTATACCATAAGAAACCAATTGCAGCACCAATAAAAGCACTAATAAAAATCACCAATTCTCCTGCATTGGGGATGTACATGATATTGAGGTAATCGGCGAAAATTGCATTCCCAGATAAATAGGCAAATACCGCTAAGGTGACTCCCATAATAGCTGATGTTCCCGTTGCTAAACCATCTAACCCATCCGTCATGTTTGCTCCATTGGAGACTGCTGTCACAATGATGATGACCATTGGAATGAAAATCAGCCAAGCATAATCCTTATACCCTTCAGGAAGTAACCATGCATAATCGAACTCATTATTCTTAACAAAAGGAATGGTTGTTTTAGTGGACTTACTTTCTATCCACTTAAAAGACTTTTCGGCAGTATCGTCTTGACTCATTTCTTGAGTATAAACAGAGTCCTCGAAGTAAACTTTTTCTTTTACGGTAATGTCATCGTTAAAATAAAGCATAGAACCAACAATGATTCCAACCCCCACTTGACCTACAATTTTAAACTTTCCAGCTAACCCCTCTTTATTCTTTTTAAAGACTTTAATATAATCATCTATAAAACCAATAAGACCTAACCAGACTGTAGCCACAAGCATCGTGATGGTATAAATGTTGTTTAGTTTTGCAAACAATAATGTAGGAATTAATATCGCTGCTAAAATAATTAACCCTCCCATAGTTGGAGTCCCTGCCTTTTCTAACTGCCCTTCTAAACCTAAATCTCTAACTGACTCTCCTACTTGTAAGCGCTGTAACAACTTTATTAAACGCCCTCCAAAAACCATAGAGATTAACAAGGAGACTAACAAAGCTAAACTTGCTCTAAAAGAGATATACTCAAACACTCCCGCTCCTGGGAAGTCAAAATTTGTCGCTAAATATTCGAATAAATGATAGATCATTACTTATTTAATTTTTTTAGGATTTCTATTACTGTTTCTGTATCGTCAAACTGAAGAACCTCTCCGTTGACTAATTGGTATTTCTCGTGTCCTTTACCCGCTATAAGGATTATATCATCTTTACGAGCTATATTACAAGCGGCCTTTATCGCTTCTTTTCTTTGAGTAATTGATAATGTTTTTTTATAATTCTCAGCCGCAACACCTGCTTCCATTTCTGTAATTATGCTTTCTGGATTTTCAGTCCTTGGATTATCTGAAGTAAATATGACTTGATCGCTTAAGCGGCTAGCTACTTCAGCCATGATTGGACGCTTACCTTTATCTCTATCACCTCCGCAACCTACTACAGTAATCACTAATTCGTTCCCTGTCCTTATGTTATTAATGGTCTTTAAAACATTTTCTAAAGCATCAGAAGTATGTGCATAATCCACAATTGCGATGACTCCTGTTTTAGAAACAAAGTGCTGAAAACGACCTTCAGGAGCCGATAAGTTTGACAACATGGTTAACACTTCTAACTCTTCTTTACCTAACAAAACTCCAACAGCATAAGCTACTAAAGAATTATAAGCATTAAACTCTCCGATGAGTTTCGTATGAATCTCCTTGTTATCTATTGACAATAAAGAACCGTCGAACCTATTTTCTAATATTTTTGCTTTAAAATCTGCAAAAGAGTTTAAACCATAATGGTATACTTTCGCCTTAGTATCCTGAACCATGGTTTCTCCATGTTCTTGGTCTATATTTGTTAATGCAAAAGCTTCTTCAGGAAGCGCATCAAAAAAAGCTTTTTTTGCTGCGATATAATTATCAAATGTTTTGTGATAATCTAAATGATCTCTAGTAATATTCGTGAAAACACCCCCTGAGAAATGAACTCCAGCAATTCTTTTTTGAGCTACCGCATGGGAGCTCACTTCCATAAAACAGAATTGACATCCTTTTTCAACCATCATTGCCAATAACTTATTCAATTCTATTGCATTGGGTGTGGTATGGGTCGCTACGTAAACTTCGTTATTAATTTTATTTTCAACGGTTGAGATTAAACCTACTTTAGCTCCAAACAATTGAAAAAGCTCATACATTAAGGAAACTGAAGTTGTCTTACCATTAGTACCTGTTACCCCTATTAACTTTAACTTTTCAGAAGGACTGTCGTAAAAATTAGCAGCTACAGTTCCCAAAGCATCTGCAGAATCTAATACTTTAATATAAGTAATCCCCTCTTTTAAATACTCAGGCAATTCCTCACAAATAATTGCTACAGCACCCTTCTCGATTGCTTTTCCGATGTACAAATGACCATCTACCTGTGTTCCTTTCATAGCGATAAAAACAGAATACTGTGTAACCTCTCGAGAATCGAAAGCTATGTGTTCAACTGCTATATTTGTTGATCCAATCACATCTTCTATTCTAACGCTGTATATAATTTCTTTTAACAATTTCATTCTACCAGTTCTAATGTTATTAATTGTCCTTTTATAACTTCCTTTCCTTCAGGAACAGATTGACTCTTTACCACTCCGCTCCCACTAATTCTTACGCTTAATCCTTTCAACTCTAACAAATACAAAGCATCTCCCAACCCCATACCTGTCACATCAGGCATTTTATTTCTTTGATCCTTTTTTGTATAAAAGTCTACAGAGTCTTCTCCTGTAACCGTTCTCACCCAATCATAATCTCCTGCCTGATCATTCACCTCGACTCCTATTCTACTCATGACCTCTTTCAGGTCACTCCTCAATCCATTTTTGGAATAAGGCATTGTGTTTGACTCTTCAGCAACTTCATTAAAATTATCCAACCCACTAGCATAAACTTTATCTGCTATCTCTTTAAATACCGTACCTGAAACAACTGCTCCGTAAATATTCTTTGTAGGCCCTTGAACTACCACTATACATGAATACTTCGGGTTCTCAGCTGGGAAATAACCACAAAATGAAGCTTGATACTTATTTCCATATCGTCCATCTTTATCGATTTTTTTTGCAGTACCTGTCTTTCCTGCTATTTTAAACCCGAGTGCTTTAATATTTTTAGCTGTTCCTCTTTCTACCACTCCTTCTAAAGCAGTTCTAACTAATGCTATATTATGGGGTGATGCTATTTGTTCATTTAGCACTTCAGGTTGAAAATCTTTCAATACAACTCCTCCCCTTTTTATTTGCTTCACAAATTGAGGCTTCATCATTTTCCCTCCGTTAGCTACAGCATTATATAAAGCCAATGTTTGCAATGGAGTAATTTCAATCTCATAACCAATAGCCATAGAAGATAGAGTCACCCCTGAAAAGCCTTCTTTAGCTGTCGCATTTTTTAACTTAGGTATTCCTTCTCCTTTTATATCTAACCCTAAAGGCTTTCTTAGTCCTAAACGAACCAATCCATCTATATACATTTGAGGGTTAGTTCTGTAGTTATCATCCACTAATTTCGCAAAGATATTTGATGACTTTTCGAACGCATACTTAACCGTCTCCCTACCATAACCTCCATATCGACTATCGTGTAAAACACGATCGTAAATACGGTATGTACCCGTCATATCAATAGTATCAGTTAATCGAAGCTTATTATCTTCTAATAAAGTTAGAAGCGTAGCCAATTTCAATGTAGAGCCCGGCTCACTAACCGTTCCAACAGCCATGTTTTGCGTCTCGTAAAACTCTCCTTCATTTTTCCCTTTCGTTAAATTTGCAATAGCCTTTACATAACCGGTCTCAACTTCCATCAAAACAACACAACCTTTTATTGCATTTTGATCTTGCAACTGTTTCATCAAAGCACTTTCTGCAACATCCTGAATATTAACATCTATACTCGTATAAATATCCGCACCCGAAATAGGATCTACAGACAACGCACTACTTATAGGTTTCCATTCATTCCCTCTAATCCTCTTCATCAACATCTCCCCATCTTGACCTTCTAAGTAATCATTATAAGCTCCTTCTAAGCCTACCTTTAATGTGTAAGGCTTTATTCCTCTTGCTGAATCTCCTTCTTCTTCCTTATAATATCCTATTGTCCTAAACCCTAGCAAGCCATAAGGCTTTACTCGCTTCATCTCTCTCAAAACAATCAACCCTCCCCTATTTTTTCCTTTTTCAAAAATTGGAAATGTTTTGATCCTCCTCAATTCAGCATTTTTTAATCTTGTCTTAATTCTAAAATACTGGTTAGAATCTATTTCTCGCTCATGACGTAAAGTCGACTCCCATTCGAGCTTGGTTCTATAAGGAAACATAGAAGACAAACTATCAGAAAGCTCCCCTACAGATTTTTCAAACAACTCTTCTTTTATCGTCATTAAGTCCATATAGATATTGTATCGCGGAACTGACAATGCTAAAGTTGTCCTCGGCTCATTATCTGCAAAGACATTGCCTCGAGGAGCTTTGATACTACGCATTACTAACGTACGATCTTCTGCTTCTTTTTTTAATTCACCCCCATCTATTAATTGAACCTTAACTATCTGAAATAGAATAAAAAAAGCAAAAAGCAACATCGCCACATAGACCACATAAACCCTAACAATATTTTCTTTTTTTGAACTCATTTATTTTTCTTCTCTCCAAATAACCTTTGGCGGGTATTTTGATTCATACAAACCAAATGGCTCTACATCAGTAGCTATCTTACTTTGCAGACTTTCTTGATCATAAACCTCCATAAGAGATTGTAACTCAGAGTATATCTGCTCAGATTTCTTATCCTCTCCACTATATTCATGAACAGTCGCGTCAACATAATACCCATAAGCGATATAGAGAATCATTAGCAACGTCACATACAATAAAAAAGGCAAGTTCTGAACCACCCCTGTTTTAAACAGAAGCTCTCCAGAAACCACTCCTTTAATTGGATTAGAAATCTTTATTTTTTTCCCTTTACTCATATTCTTTCTGCTACTCTCAATTTTGCACTTCTAGCTCTATTATTTGTTTTTATTTCTTCATCAGAAGGAACAATTGGCTTTCGGTTCACTTCTTTAAAAGGCCGTATTAAATTCCCATAAAAATCTTTCTCTTGTTTTCCTTCGATATTTCCAGATTTAATAAAACGCTTTACCATTCTATCTTCTAATGAGTGATAGGTAATTACAGAGAGTCTCCCCCCTTGCTTTATTGACTCTGTGCTTTGATTCAGAAAATTCTCTAATGCTTTCATTTCATCGTTCACCTCTATTCTTAAGGCCTGAAAAAGCTTCGCGAAAAATGTATTTCCTTTATGAGGCATATACAAGCCCGACATCAAAACCTTTAAATCTTCAATCGTTTTAACCTCTTTATCCTCTCTATTTTTAACTACTCTATACGCGATTTTATGCGCATTAGATAACTCTCCAAAAACTTTAAAAACATACCTTAAATCAGCTTCTTCGTATTGCATCAATACGTCTTTAGCTGTCTTGATGACATCTTGATTCATACGCATATCTAAGTCAGCATCAAAACGAAAAGAAAACCCTCTTTCAGCAGTATTAAACTGATGAGAAGAAACTCCTAAATCAGCTAAAATTCCATCAACAGGAAATGATCCCGGAATCATTCTCAAATAATTCTTCATGAAACTAAAATTCTGACGAACAAAAGTGAATCGATCATCCTCTATTAAATTGTTCTCAGCATCAACATCTTGATCAAAAGCGATTAATCGTCCACGGTCTAAATTGTTTAAGATATATCTTGAATGTCCACCTCCACCAAACGTCACATCAACATAAACACCATTCTTATCGACAATCATATCGTCGACAGAAGCATTTAACAATACAGGTACGTGATACTCATTTTCAATCATTCTCATCAGAATTGCCCATTACTTCAGCAGCAAGTTGATCAAAGTCTTCCCAATCTTCTCCCATAAGATCTTCATACTTTGTTTTATCCCAGATTTCCCAGAGATCAACATTCGCCACAAGGACAATTTCTTTTTGGACACCAGCCCAACCTAACAATCCTTTTGGTAAAAGAATTCTTTCGTTAGAATCTGCTACAATTTTAGTAGCACCTTTTTGAAACATGCGGGCAAATTTTCTATCCTTTGCCTTAAAACGATTTAAAGTACGAAGCTTCTCCATGACAGTATCCCACTCACTCATAGGATACAAGGACAAACAATCATCAACCCCTCTAGAAATAACAAAAGTTCCCTGGTCATCTACAGACAATTGCTTGCGCATCTCAGCTGGCAAGAGCAGTCTGCCCTTAGCGTCGATTTTACAATGATATTCTCCAATGAAACCAGTCATTTATTTTCTTCTATTCGGTATTAATTAAGTACAAAAATATATTTTTACACCCACAATTCCCCACAATAATACAATTTGTGAATAACTTTTACAACTTAAGAAGAGTAAAAAAGAATAAAAACCCAACAAATAACTGTTTTAAAGAGCATTAAGGACATAAAAAACTAGTGGTAAAATGTGGGAGAATGTTAATAACATTTCAAAAATAAACCTGACTTAACTTCACAAAAAAGAAGCATTCTAAACATCGAAAAAATTGTATCTTTGCTAAAAAGCACAACACCAAATGGAAATAACCTCTGCTGAATTTGTAATGAGTAATACAGACTATAAAAAATGTCCAACTCCAAACAAACCAGAATATGCCTTTATAGGAAGGTCAAACGTGGGCAAATCATCATTAATCAACATGTTGGTTAATCGTAATTCGCTAGCAAAAACATCCGGAAAACCAGGTAAAACACAACTTATCAATCATTTCATAGTAAACAAAGAATGGTTTGTTGCAGATTTGCCAGGGTATGGGTACGCAAAAGTTTCTAAAAAAAGCAGAGCTACATTCCATAACTTCACTGTAGATTTTCTACAATACAGACCAAACCTCTTGTGTGTTTTTGTCTTACTCGACGCCAGAATCCCACCTCAAAAAATAGACCTTGAATTCATGGAGTACTGCGGAGTAAAAGGCATCCCTTTTGTAATGTGCTTTACCAAAACAGATAAATTAAAAACTGGAGACTTGAATCAATCGATAGAAAACTACAAGAAAAAAATGTTTGAACAATGGGAAGAGATTCCCAGAATTTTCATTAGTTCATCGGTTAATAAAAACGGGCAAGATGACATTCTAGATTTTATAGAAAACCTAAACACTGGGTTTAAGAACAAAAATGACTAAGTTTTTTTTATCCTTTTACATAAAAAAAGATTAAAAAAATAATTACATTTGTTAACACTAAAACACTAATATTAAACATACATATAATGTCTAAATTTAAAGCAGAGATCGACTCTTTCATGGACAAAGTGAAAGTTAAAAACGGTCATGAGACTGAGTTTCTACAAGCAGTAGAGGAAGTAGCAGAAGTTGTTATTCCATTTATAGCTGACAAACCACAATACCAAGATGCAAAAATTCTGGAAAGAATGGTTGAACCAGAAAGAACAATCATATTCAGAGTTCCTTGGTTAGACGACAACGGAAAGACTCAAATAAACAGAGGTTATAGAGTAGAATTTAACTCTGCTATTGGACCATACAAAGGTGGATTAAGATTCCACCCTTCTGTAAATTTATCTATCTTAAAGTTTTTAGGATTCGAGCAAGTATTTAAAAACTCTTTAACTACTCTTCCTATGGGAGGAGGAAAAGGAGGATCTGATTTCGACCCTAAAGGAAAATCTGATAATGAAGTAATGAAATTTTGTCAGTCTTTTATGTCTGAGTTAGCTCGCCACATTGGACCAAACACAGATGT